>NZ_JAJHVW010000059.1:0-2318 GCF_027583855.1 Rhodococcus sp. BH5 | reverse complement strand
GAAGATGCCACCGGACGTCGCCAGTTCGGTTTTGACCGTGTATTGGCCGAATCCCAGAAGATTGTCCAGCCGTACGTATTTCGCTCCGACATAGATCAAGCCCAGGAGTGCAACCACGACGAGAGCGACCAGCTGCCATTTGGCGAGCTTCGACATCACCATCAGAGATCGAGCTCGAACTGATGTGGTGTGCTCATGGTTCGACTCCCGAATGACAAGCCGGGTACGGCTAAGCACTTACCAATAGCTATGAAGTGGAGTTTCATTCTTCGAACGCCTTCTGTTTCACATACAAGGATCAATTGCTGCGGCTCAAAACAGGAAGATGAGATACCGTATAGTCAAGCAAATAACAAAGAGAAATTCTATTGTCGACGATTATCGAACGAAAAGTCAGGAATAATTAATTTTGCGATCGGGACCACAGTAACAACAGCACTAAGAAGATGCCAATGTGGGACTCCGGCAGCGATCAATACCGCGATCACGCCCGTCGCAGCATCCCCTGATACATCCGCCCACCGATGAGGTGTCCACACGTGCGCTGGCCCCTCCAATAGCCCGTTCTCGTCGCAGATAAGTGCTATCATTGCGAGGTCACAACCACCCTCTTCGAGTACTAGCAACCACCACCTGCCGGAGTCGTCTGGCGAAAACGAGTAACCGCTTGCACGAATAGAGAACCCTTCGCCGATAATGAAATCGACCAACTCCGGCATCATTGCCTCTTCGCCATTGACATGAGGTCGAGTTCGCCCACTCATTACCGCCGCCATTCCAACTTCCTCAGAATCAATACGTCGATCGATTGAAATATAAGTTTCGAATTTACAAATAGAATTTACCACGCACTCTAGATCTGAGTAGACAACTAATTAAAGATCACATTCAAGTACGCACGCATTTCCCACAAAACGTCTATGTCAAATTGCATTATCTACGACACATTTGCATAATTGGCATGATTTCTCATATATCCATTTAGTGTATGCAATCCAGGCGGTGGCTCTGCATCGCAAACTTTGCCACCTGAAATGCGCATCCAGATTGCGGGCACTACAACAGAGGGGAATCCCGAGAGTATCGATCGCTGACACGACATCACCAAATAATTCGTGCCTTCGTGCGCATATCCAATAGCACATACGGCCGATTTAGTGTGGCACTCCACGTTCATTCCGAGCAATCCGCTTCTTCAGATTTTCCATAACTACACGCAATGATTCAGTGTAGTTCAATGACCATCTTCTACCATATCCACTGAATACTCAACACGTTCAACTACCACAAGAGATGATCGAAACAAATTCGAAAATAATTGGCAATGAAATTGCTAGATACGAAAATGGTTTTTCTTTACCGCCCACTCCGAGCAATTTCTATTTAACACAATTAAGCTTTAATGATCAAAGTTTTCAATAGCGCCCTCCTCCTTTACTAACAAAAGAGCTCAAGGCCTTCGATACCAATATGTCACACAACTAAGTTTTTTCCAGAATCATTAACTCGCACATTATCTGTTACACCAAGAAACTGGGAATATAAATCCCCATCAAATGCGTCCGCTCGACCAAAAATTGAGTTCTCATCAATAAGGGGGGCGGCTCTCGCGAACTTATAGCCGCCCCCCCCTTATCTCAGTCCACGGACTTAGCTACTGGACCCGGCATTATCAGCACTGCCCAACGAACCAGCACCATCTACCGAACCAGCACCATCTACCGAACCGGAGAAAATCGATGAAACCAGATCTTTGAAAGCTGCAATGATGCTGTTATCAGCGAGCGAACCCACAGAGAACTCCTTAAAATTGGTTTATCCCAAATGGAACCTAAATGTGTACGCCTCGGAATAGAAAATATTCTATTCTCTCCACCGGAACATCGAAAATACTCCGTTAAGCCGTACATAAAACAGTGTAGACCAGACTGAGCCTACGTGTCGACCGGTTCGAAAAAAGAGGACTAAAGCTGGATCTCCAAATGCCCTGGTAGTGAACCTGGCGGTAGATTGAACAAACGCTGCTTAAGGTTCAGATATGATCGATCCCACATCTCAGATACCATCGGACGCGCATGGTGAACATCACGGCGACTACTTGAGTCAAAATAAATTACAACTTATGTTAACTCTAAGTAACTTTAGGTCAAACATTTAAGGACTTTCTACCCTTGTAGGGTTACAGAACTGCAACTAGGTGTTGCGGGTATGGACGTTGCTGACGCAGGACTGAAGTAGACGGGCTGGTCCTCGGCGTGAGAATGGGAGTTGCGACACAACCGTTCTCAACCAAGAAGGACCAGCCCTGTGACACACCG
>NZ_JAJHVW010000058.1:0-2483 GCF_027583855.1 Rhodococcus sp. BH5 | reverse complement strand
CACTACTGGAGCGTCACGCGACGTTGGACTACCCAGAGAACAAGGGATTCGACCAGTACAGCGATGAATTCGGGTTCCACTTCGACTCGATCGAGTCCGTCCACATCGACTGGACATGACGACTGAATGGGGTGCTTCGGGTTCCGCATTGGATCAATGATGATCGTCCGGCGACATCAGCTGTGATGAGGCCTGGGGTTTGTGCCTGCGAGAAGATTCGTTGACTGAGGTTCAGTGTGGCGAATGGTGTAGCGCTGTTCGAGATCAGATTAGGCAAGTCGAACATGATGTTGCGTCAGTGCGGTCGAGTTTTTCAAAGAACCGTCTTCACCTGATAAGTAATGTAAAATTCTGGCTATATTGTCGTGAAGACGGCCCACTTGAACCGTGTTCAATTTTATAATAGAGAACGGCTGGAGAAATTTGAACATTCAAACTATATTAATGTGAACTTTCGTTTTCATCTTCTTGAAGTAATTTTGGTTAAATATGCCCGAAGATTCCAGTCAAGCTTGAACTAGTTTGACTGGTAGCAAGTATTGAATGTTGTGTTACGGTCAAAAGTAAATCCCCGCTTTCTTCGCAGCTGCCGGAAGTTACGGACGTGTTTACGGTAATCCTTCCGTCGGCGCGGGGTGGTCCAGCCGGTTGGCTCCATGTTACGGTGCAACCTAGCGAGATTGTGTCGAGCGTTGCAGTAAATGGCGCAACAGATTCAATCGTTAGATTTGCGGGAGTGGGAGTCGGCCCATCCAGCCCCCAAAGTCCCATCCATGTGGAACCTTCAGGGTCGCCTTCAGGGTCGATGGATCCGCCGAGAGATCCTGTCGACATTGAGCTGCCTAGCGAGCCTGTCTCAAAAGCGGTGGCACTCGAACCGCCTAGTGATCCGGAATCGCTGCCTAGCGAGCCGGCATTTGCAGAATGCGGGGCGGCCAGTGCCAGTATTCCAGAGCTAAGAGCAATCGCTGTAACGCTCGCAAGTTTACGCATTTCATTGTTCCTCTCATTGTTGTTGAAATAATTTTTAAATAAGTTCTATATTTAGATTTCTGTGAATAATGTAAATGTCAACTTCAATTTGAAGGCTTCCATCTTTGTTGGCCTCTGTCAAGGGGGTTGATTGAGCAACTTGCATCTAGATTAAATGCCACACCTCTGCGCCCAATCGTGAAACTGAATATCAAGTTAATCATAGTTAATCGTATGGATTTGCGGTACTTCCGTAGGGTTGTATCCAAGTTCTGATGGTTGATTTCACGCAAGCTGTGATGATGGATCGCCGATAGCTTGATCGGTTCACCGATCGGCTGGGAAATCGGCGTACAACGTGGCAGATTGACCCGTATGCAGTCGGGTTGCTACCGGGTCCCACTGTCGAGGGTCGTAGTGTCTCAGGTCGCGCTGCAATGCTTCGGGTTTGGCTAGCGCCGCCGGGGGGTGGGGGGAGCCACTGGTATGACAACGACCGTGAGATCTGACGCGACCATTCCGATAGCTGCCCTCGATAAACGTCTGAATCGACGGTTCCTGAGCCTTACGGAGCGGGAGCGGATCCGAGACTTGTTGGCCGAGGGTGCATCACTGCGGGCATTGGGCTGAGATCTGGGTCGGTCAGCGTCCATTATCATGCGTGAGATCGCCGCGAACAGCGCTCCGGACGGGACCTATCGGCCGTACATCGCGCACCGCGCCTCTGCGGGACGTCGCCCCAGGCCGAAGGATCGTAAGCTTCTGCGCAGCGGCCGTTGCGGAGCTTCGTCGAGGACGGCCTTGCTCAACGCTGGTCACCGCAGCAGATCCGCAACACGTTGATCAAGGACCATCCCGACGACAAACAGATGCGGGTGAGCGTGGAGACGATCTACCAAGCTTTGTATTCCCAAGCCCGTGGTGGTCTCAAACGGCAGGTTGCCGCTGCCTTGCGTAGCGGACGTGTCCGACGCAAACCGCAAACCCCGCCGGCATACCGATCAGCGTCAACCCCGCTTCTCCGATCCGATGATCATGATCTCCGACCGTCCCGCCGAGATTGAGGACAGAGCTGTGCCCGGGCATTGGGAGGGAGACTTGATCTGCAGAGCAGCCAACAAGACGGCGATCGTGACCCTCGTCGAGACAGACCCGATACGTGATGCTCGGACATCTCCCCGGCGGCCACACCGCCGCAGAAGTCCGTGACGTGCTCGTCGAGCTGATCGGCACCTTACCGACGCATCTACGCGGGTCCCTGACATGGGATCAAGGATCGGAAACGGGTGCCCACAAATCATTCAGTGTCACCACCGGGGTCCCGGTCTACTTCTGCGACCCTGCATCACCGTGGCAACGAGGATCGAACGAGAACATCAACGGCATACTGAATCGCACCGGCGAGTCCGGAGACTTACTGATTTGAGAACTCCACAGTTCGCGTAGTTCTGTGTTCACCGTAGTAGAACGCCTCGAGTTCGGCAGGAGGCACATTCCCACAATGCTCGTAG
>NZ_JAJHVW010000057.1:0-2597 GCF_027583855.1 Rhodococcus sp. BH5 | reverse complement strand
CATGGTCCTTGTCGGATACTACGGCCCGAAATTCTGGGTGGCGGTAATCGCTCTGGCTGCCTTGGTGATCGGAGCCGTCCTGTTCACCATCTGGTGGCGCCGCCGACAAGAACCGCCGACCGACGCCGATGACGACGCGCCGATCACCGAGGAGATCGTGTACCTCCAACCAACGCAAATGTAAATCTGCGCAAACCTGAGTCAGCGCAAACGCGCGTTAGATCCGAAAGGGGAGCTGAAACAGCGTTTCCTTGACAGGAACCATCGACTATGGCGGGTGGCAGGCGTTGGACTCGGCGTAGAAGTTGGAGTGCGTCAGCTGGACATTTTTAGGACGTCCGGTGGTTCCGGAGGTGTAGATCAGGGTCGTGGGCGAGGCAGCGGTGACCTTGTGACGACGAGTGTGCAGTTCTTCGTCGGGGATTGCCGAACCGCGACTGGACAGCTCGTCATAGCACCCGAGTCGATGACCAGACTTCGCGAAGGGCTTCTGCGCCGTCGGTGACTTCCTTGTAGTGTCCGCGTGCTTGGTTTTTGCGGCATGTCATATGCATCTGACTGAACGCCACACCCCTGGCCTCGATCTCGGTAACGGTCTCGATCAGATGAGGCAGCGAGCGGCCGAGCCGGTTGAGTCGCCACACGACGAATGTGTCTCCCGCGCGTAGTGCGTCCATGACGGCCGCCAGCTCGGGACGATCCGTCTTCGCTCCTGGTGCTTTGTCCGTCCACGCCCGAAAACAGCCGGCCGCGTTCAACGCGTCCAACTGCAATTCCGGGTTCTGGTCGATGGCATCACCCTCGAATAGCCCAAAAGTCGCTCACAAGAACACGCCGTTACAGAACTGGATCTATACCGTTAAGGGTGTTTCGGCCGGTTTTCATCAGTAGGTTCGCCGATCCCGGCCAACGATCGGCGAACGTGATCGCAAACGCATTCAGAGCGGACTTCCACCGCACAATCCACTGTGGCTGCCCTGTGCCCGTCGAGTCCAACGAGTCACCGGGTAGAGAGGCATTTCAGCGCAGCCGCCTCGGTAGGGAAATGCCCGCACGCTTTCACCACCCTCCGGTGCCGGGCATCGAGAGACTCAATCTCGTTGGTAGAGAACAGTACTCACCTTATCTCGATGCCGTAATCGAGGACCCGAATGAACCTCTGACATCTAAGGAAAGTCCCGGATCTCGTAACGCGTCGGAACAGGAGCCCCGTTGGCGTCGTACGCCCACGGGGCATCGATTGTCGAGACCGGATTCCCCTCGGCGTCGAAGACGGTGACCGTGCCATCGGGGTTGACACTCATGTGACCGCCGGGCGGCACTGACACCGGAATCACGGATTCGTGCGACGACGTTTCGTCGTGGATCAGGAAGAAGAACCGACTTCCGCCGGTGATCGGATCGAACACCCGCAACGAGGACTGCCCGCCAGGTGCGTACACCGTCAACGGCGATGTGATCGTTCCGACGACCTGGGAGAGCACTGATTCGGGCGTGCGGGGGCTGAAAGGCCCCGGCCGCCCGCGCACTCCGATACCCGCAGCGGTGAACGCCGCAGCGCCGATCAGGGTGAGTTCGAGATACCGGTCACGGCCCGAGTCCTCCCCGGCGGTGGAAACATCTGCTGCCGGGTCCGGAACCGTTTGGGCCGGTGCGATATTCGAATCCGAATCCGCGGGGATCGGTCCGGGACCACGATCGGTGGTGGTTCCCTCACCCGGGGTGGGTGTGGGTGAGGGAACCGCTGATGCCGATGCATTGGGGAATGCACCGACACCAGTTTCCGAGGCCGGGGCCTCGGAAGCAATGGGCGGAACCTCGATCGTCGGAACCGGGACGATGGGGGTGCCGTTGTAGGTGGGAAAGTTCGTCGGAGCATTGGCCCCGACATTCGGGCCACCGCCTGGAGCCTGCACACCGGGGAGCCCGACCGTGGTCGTCGGCGCAGCTGTCGACGTCGTGGACGGCGCACTCAGGCACGGGTTGATGTACTCGGGCGGGATCGGAGAACCAGGCGGTAGTGACGCAATAAGATTCAGGTAGATCTGATGATCACGTGCCCGCACCGCCGCGCAGTCTTCTTCCGGCGTCGCGTTCGCCGGAGCGGCGGAGAGTGCGATTCCCGCACCGATCGCTCCGGCCGCTCCAGTCAACAGCGCCCCAGCGGCAAGCACTCCCGCGAGAGTCCGGCGAAGTCGTCTACCGGACGTCACCGGTGCGCACCACGATTGTCACTCTTCTTCGTTCGGAGTAGCGCGACGAGTTTGTCTGCGCCCCAGAAGAACAACCGTCCGGAGATCGACATCCACAAGAAGAACGCCAGGTAAACCAGGATCGTCCCGTAGTCGTTCGCCCAGCCGGCAAGCTTCCCGATCACCGCGAATGCCGCGATCGACAGACCTGCGCCAAAAACAGTCACGCCAACGACTTTCGTAACCGTTCCTTTCAAGCTCTGATCATCATCAAAGCTCCGCGCCCCGCACCGGTTAGGAGCGCCCCTGGTCGTTGCCAGACCCGCCGTCGCCCCTTCGCCCCTGTAGTAATTGCGAGGGGTCGGTGTGGGTGTGGTGGTCATCAAAAAATCTCCAAACAGCATA
>NZ_JAJHVW010000056.1:0-2661 GCF_027583855.1 Rhodococcus sp. BH5 | reverse complement strand
TAGATCCGACCAGTGCGGCGAGCCCCCGCAATCCCTGGACGATCCCCGAAGCTGCGCTGGCCGATATACCCGATCCGCAACACCACGAACTCACACGCATCGAACACGCAGCTCTCGCCTCGATGATCGTCGGCCCCACATGTTCCGGGCACACGACGATCGACATCACCAAACCGAGTCTGCCGAATCCGCGGCAGGTACATGCGGTGAGCATCGGTACACCGCGCCGAGATGACCTCGGTTTTTCTTCGAACCGAATGGCGATGCCCCGGCTCTGAACCCGTGTACCAGGAGGGGCCTCGTTTGACGACAGAAGTTGAGTCCCACCTGGTTGTTAGCCGAAGCGTTCATCTCGACACGAACCTCCCCGACCCCGGCCCGACCTGTCCGGAAGCCCATAGTGCCCATATGGGAGCACACAGGTGAGGCAGAGGTCAGGAACTTTTCCGGAGCAACCCGGTCACACCAGCGAGCAGAATCGCTGTGAAGATCCACGCCAGAATCCTCAAAGCAGGTAGACCGAGTTTCACCATGACCGGCGCGCTGGAGCTGACTGCCCAATCGGGGGCGCGTGGTGCCTGCTGCTGCAGGGATGACGCCGGTGAGGGCGTAGCTGAACGAATCCAGACACGGGTACTGCGGGTGGGTTGAGCAGTCATCCGCGCCGGTGATCAACTCCAGAAGGGTTCGTTGTCGAGACGTTCTATGTCGTGGCAGGTGTCGAGGATGAGATTCGTGGTGGACGCAGTCATTTTTGGGCGTGTTTGCGTAATCGGTTCGATATGTGGGATCCGGTAGTGGAGAAAGGGCTTTGGAGGGAGCATTGGTGCTCGTCATGGTGAAAAAATGAAGGGGTTCTGATGCGTGGGTGGAGTGTTTCGTCGACACGGTCGGTAGTTTCGGTAGTGGCTGCGGTGGCGGTGATTTCGGGGGCGGGAGCAACGTCAGCTGCGGCGTCGTCGGGGCCTGATCCGTTCGTCGCTGACGGAAATTGTGTGATCGACCCGGCGAGACCGGAGATCACGGTCGATTCCCTTCGTTATCACTGCACGACAGAACAGTCCGATGCACTGTTTTCGGCCGCGCAGCCAGGGGCGGCGCCGGAAGGAAAGAAGCGGTTCTGGGTGCTCCCCGCAGTTGTTGTGGCCGGGCAGCCCATTGCCTACCCGTTGGGGCGTGCGTGGGCGGCAGCCGAGGGCATCCTCGGCGACGCGTTGACCTTTGACAACGGGCCTACCGGCCAACCGATGGTGCGCAAGAATTACGCTTTCGGTATGTCGCCGGGTGGTCCGTTGTTGCCGGGCATCTCGTATTCCGATGGCAAGCCCGCGTGGACAGTTGATTTCTCCAACGACACGGCCGGGGTGCCGGTCAGCTCCCACGAGTTCCGTGAGATCGCCCCGGACGTATGGCTCGGCCGGTCGTATTTGCTGCAGAAGTGGAATCCGTTACCGGGCTCACCAGTCCACGGAAGTTACGTCATCACCAGCTGATCGAGACATTTCGGTGGATGGTCTTCCCATATGGAGATGAAGACCGTCCTCGCGGCTACGCGACTCGAACACGAATGGCTCGCCGATTCTTTTGTGCAGGAGACACAAACACCCGCTGCCACATGGGGCGCGACATTATCTCTCCTGGTAGGCCAGGGGGAGGAGTCGACGATTTGTCTATCCCCGATCCGCTGCGGGCTCATCTACGAGTGCTCGAATTCTCGACGTAGGCGAGTCCGGCGACCTTCCTGATCAGTAGGGAGAAGCCGAAGTACAGATGTACAAGTCCAAGCATGCTCACCACGAACTCATGCTCACCATGCGCGTGCTTGAAGTCGTCCGATGCCAACTCGTCGAACTCCTCAGCGTGTCGTTTGCTGTAGTGGATCTTCTCCCCGTAGGTGAAGAGTGAGATCAGCTTTTCAGGGTTGACATTGCTGTAGTTGCCAAGATCCCCATCGGGATTCGAGATTCCTTCTTCTGCGATCGCTTTGGTTGCGGCAAGGTTCTTGAGGGGGTGTTTCAGTAGCTGGGCACGTGCTTTCCTCCATGTGGTCAGTACCTCTAGGCGGGCTTCTGCATTCGCGTCGGTTGCCTTCTTGGCAGCCTTGATCAACAAGCCCGACACAACGCCAAAGGTGGGATCGCCGTTCATGTCATCGCTTTTGTGGGGTGTGGCTAGTGGGGGTGTGTTGTGTGGTGGGGGAGTGGTTGGGGTGGGGGAGTGGTTGGGGTGGGCGTGTGTGGTGTTTTTGAATTGTGTTGTGGTGCAGCAACTTTAGTATCATGTTGTGCTGCCGTGGTTTTGGGTGTTTGTGCAACGTGTTTTGTGAATGTATGTGTATGACAATGTGTTTGGTTTTCTGGTGTGTGTTGGGGTGGTGGGGTGTGGGATTGGTGGGTATGACGCGATCGAAGTGGAGTGATGGGCTCGGTGCTGGCGTGTCGGCGGACCGGACCGCCGCCCCCCAGCCCTCTTTAGAGGTGACTCCGATTTTGACGTGAGACTCGTAAATTAAAGTGCAACAACACGATTCGATTTCGAGTGGCGCGCAGCGCCGCGCTCACCCGGCAACGACACCGCACCACCCACGGACCGCGCAGCGGTCCCCTCGGCGGGGCGCGCAGCGCCCGCCTCCGTTCTCGACGCGCAGCGTCGAGGGAGCGC
>NZ_JAJHVW010000055.1:0-3451 GCF_027583855.1 Rhodococcus sp. BH5 | reverse complement strand
TAACTTCGCAACTAGTAACTTCGTACGGTGTCAGAATTGGGAAATTCTATATTTTCAGAGGAATAGCTACCGTATAGAATATTGATACTTCATCAAAGTGCATCGTCTTGTTAATGTTCGATTGGTGGTTTGAAGATGGAAAATATAGAAAAATTCTTGATCCGGGAAGCCTTGAGGATTTCTTGTCGAGAGATTTATTTCCCTGCATCGGACTGATTGATGTCAAGAAGAGGGGATGTTCACACTCTAGGGGTCTGTGGAAACAGCCTTAGAAGTGTATTCTGAAGCTATGCGTTAACTGGCCTAGTTTGAGATGATACCGGTGGTGGCGATTTCCGTGATGGATGTGATATTTCGCAGCCTGTGACCATCTGGGGGTCCACTCGGCGCAGCGGGTTCAGGGCGTGAAGTATCAGGACTTATCGCCCTGAACCCGTTAAAACACTTGACTACCGTTAGTCTGCAAGTGGCGTTTCCACTGGGGTTTCAGTGGATCCCGACGAGAACTTGGAAATCAGTTCCACGGCAGACTTGACGATACTAATCATATCAGTTACCGATCCCATTGCAATCTCCTTGTATGGATTAGATTTCGATATTCTACTTCGATTGCCACGAAAGGCTCCACTTGCGACTTTCAGTCACCGTTTCGAACCTTATCGAGCCCCCGTGCATCACAGTCTAAGTGATCACGGCACGAAAGTTCGGGTCCAGGGTGACTGGCGGAAGGAAATGGGTGAGCCTGAAATTAGCTAGACTTGTAGCGTAGTTGCTATTGCTGCTGAGGGTGGCCGTATTTGAGAGATAGCGAAGCCGAAACGTTGCTTATCGCGCTTGTGGTCAATGTCACAATTGAAATTTTGCGGCAAAACATATTTTGATCAACTATCAATAATTTGTAATTCGTGAATGAAAATATCTAATCGGAATGTTCGGGCATCGAGGGGTATTCTGCAGCGCTCGCCGGATTACTCCCGATTCGACCTCGACGTCGCATCTGCCACAACAGGAATGCTCACCGTCAAAGCAGCCAAAACGGATGCATCGCTGCTCGGAAAGGTAAGCGCGGCATCGGATTCCAACGCCCAGGACACAGGCCAAGCCCAGAACATGGACCTGAGCGGGCTGACCGCAATGGCCAGATCACAAGGCGTGGACGACCGGGCAACCCTTGTCGCACAGGGCCTCGGAGCAGCCCCGTTCTACGCCTCCGGAGCGCATACCAACTACGGAGAACTCGCCGTCGACAACTCCGGCCGCCGCACCCTGCAATGGCGCAGTGACTGGTTCGAATCCAGATCCAGCGTGCCGCATAAACCCGCAGCACAAACACCCCGAACAGACTTATGGAGGACATGTTGAATCCACCACAGCCACGCCGAGCGTGGAGAGTTCTCTTCCTCGACCTTGTTGAGGCGTCTGAGGTGATTCATGTTGATGGTTTCGACATAGCCGTTCAGCGCGGGGTACTTGTGACTACAGTCCGGTTTTCATGATCGGAGCGTCTAACAACTGGTCGGGGTCCGGAATGGCTCTGCTCGGGGTACCGGTGTTTTGCAATTCTGCTCAGGCTGGACATCGGCTCCGGGATTGTCTAGGCCGTCGAAGAGTTCATCGAATCCTTGCGAGATTACTTGCAAGCCCTCAATCCCATTCGTAAGACGATTGAGGAACCGGAATGGTCCATGATATGAACACCCCACCCCACCCCACCGACAACCGAACGCCGCAGATGTGTTAAGTGACAACTTCATCACCCGAATCTCGCTGGCGTCCTTCGACGCCTCCGACAATCTCATGACGTGGCTCTCGGATAGACCCAACGAATCCCGTCACATGGCTAAAGTGCGGCAGTCACACAACCCTGCCGCCTGTTATGTCTGGTGCAAGCAGTGCGAGCGCCCCGCATACCTCACCCGCGATGGGTTGAGTCCAGCAGAGTGATGTACGACCAGTCACCCTGAAACCGTGGGCGTGTCGCTGCCGAATGAGGGCGGCCACCGCGTGATTCTTCAAGAGAGCTACCAACTCGACCTGAAGAGAGAACACGCGATGACCGATCACAACGTTATCGACCCCGAAAAGTTTCTGTCCGACCAACTCGCCGCTGCGAGCCCCGACCTGCTGTGCTCGATGCTCGGAACCTTCATCACCGCGCTGATGGGCGCGGAAGCAGACAGCCTGTGTGGCGCAGGCTATGGCGAACGCGGCAACTCCCGTAACGGATACAAGCACCGCGACTTCGACACTCGCGCAGGAACACTCGACGCCTCCATCCCGAAGCTGCGGCAGGGATCGTATTTTCCGGATTGGCTTCTCGAGCACCGCAAACGCGCCGAGCGTGCGCTCACCTCCGTCGTCTCTACCTGCTGTCTGCTCAGGGTTTCGACGCGGCGGATGGAGAATCTCGTCGAGTCGTTGGGTATCAATAGCTTGTCGAAGTCGCAGGTTTCGATCATGGCCCGAGACCTCGACGAACAAGTCGAATCGTTCCGCTCCCAGCCACTCGATCAAGGCCCGTACACCTTCGTCGCCTCCGATGCATTGGTACTCAAAGTTCGGGAAAACGGGCGCGTGATGAACGTGCACGCTCTGATCGCGGTCGACATCAACAAAGATGGGCACCCCGAAATACTCGGCATCGACGTCTCCTCCGGTGAGGACAAGGCCGGCTGGTTGACGTTCTTCCGCGGCCTGGTCGCTCGCGGATTGACCGGGGTCAAGTTGGTGACCTCCGACGCCCATGCCGGTCTCGTGGCGTCGATCGGCGCCACCCTGTCCTGCGCATCATGGCAACGGTGTCGCACGCACTACGCGGTGAACTTGATGTCGATCGCCCCGAAAACGCAGTGGCCGAGGGTGAAGACGATGCTGCATTCGATCTACGATCAACCAGACTGGAAAGGTGTTGAGGAACAGTATGATCGGATGCTCTATACGTTGTCGGACAAGCTTCCGAAGGTAGCGGCACACCTCGACGACGCCCGCGCCGAGTTGCTCGCATTCACCGCATTCCCGAAGGAGATTTGGCGTCAGATCTGGTCCAACAATCCTCAGGGACGACTGAACAAGGAAATCTGCAGCCGGACCGATATCGTTGGTATTCTCCCTGACCGAACTTCGTTGATCCGGCTTGTCGGAGCCGTTCTTGCCGACCAGCACGATGAATGGACTGAAGGCCGTCGATATCTCGAGCTTTGATGTTCTGGCCCGCTCCAGGGTGACTGTCGTTGCCCCGGAAACCGGTGACTACAACACAATGGACGAGGAGGTGAACTCGACTACCCCTGCAGCGCTGACAGCCTGAAAGAGGAGATCACGCAGTGCCCGTCCCCACACACCACGCATTTGGACTTGACCCTGCGCCGACGCCCGCACCGTGGGTAGAGACTCGCATGGTCGCTGTCTTCCTGTCCGGAACCTCGACTTGCGACAGTGCCTCCGACGTGAC
>NZ_JAJHVW010000054.1:0-3595 GCF_027583855.1 Rhodococcus sp. BH5 | reverse complement strand
GGCGCCGGTGTGCTGTCGATTCCGGTGGAGGACGTAGCCGCCCTGCTCGATGAATCTCGCCGACAGTAATCCCGGTAACAGCGTCAGAGCAAAGCGTCGAGAGCGCAGGAAAGCTGAGATCTATCTCTAGTTTTGCGCAGTGCTCCGGCGTTCACGCCGGGGGGTGAAGCGCATCCGGTTTTCTGGACCCGTGTAGCGAGGGCCCGCTGTGGGTTAGACGGGGCGTTGTTGGCTTTCGATGTAGTGCTTGACCACGGCCAGGGGTGCACCCCCGCAGGACCCGGCGAAGTAGGACCCGGCGAAGTAGGACCCGGACCAGAAGTGCCCGCCCCACAGGTACTTACGGACATGCGGTTGGTATTCCTGCCGCAGACGACGGGCGGTGACGCCTTTGAGGCTGTTGACGAGTTTCGATAGGGCGACTTTGGGTGGGTAGTGCACGAGTAGGTGGACGTGGTCGTGTTCACCGTTGAACTCCCGCAGTTCGGTCTCGAAATCAGTGCACACGTCCCGCATGATCTGCTCGCACCGTTCCAGCATGTCGTTGGTGAGTACGTTGCGCCGACACTTGGTGACGAAAACCAAGTGGGCGTGGAGGTTGTGGACGACGTGTCGACCAGTACGAACATCGGTGTTTGGTTCCCAACGAGGTGACATGAACCAATGATAATGTCGTAGGTGTGAGCCACACTGTGGGCGTGAGCGAAATGGTGACGGTGAAGCGGTGCGTGAAGTATCCGCTGACCCCCTCACTCCCACAAACTCAGATCCTGATTGCGCAGGCGAATGCTGCACGGGTGATGTGGAACCTGATCCACGCCCACCACACCTTCCACGAGGCATCGCACCGGTGGCCGACGTGGACTGACTCTGATGCCGCGATCCGTCAGGCCCGCAAAGACATCGACTGGCTCGCTGTGCTGCCCGCGCAGGCTGCGCAGCAGGTGTTGAAGGCGTACGTGCAGGCGTGGAAAAGCTACTGGGCAGGTACCCACGGGCGTCCGAAGTTCAAGTCGCGGCGGGCTCGCCGCGCGGTCGATGTCCCGCAGGCGCGAGATCTGAATATCACCCGGTTGAACCGCAAGTGTGGCACCGTGCAGATTCCGAAGGTCGGAGTCTGCAAGGTCCGGCTTCATCGAGCCTTGCCGGAGAAGGTGACCGGTGCACGGGTTGTGCTGGAAGCAACGGGTGGGTGTTGGTCATCCGCGGCGAGAACCAAATCGTCAAACCCCGCGCACGTCGTGCAGAGCGCGGCTCGATCGGAGTCGATCGCGGTGTCACGCACACAATCGCCTTGTCGGACGGGTCGTTCATCGACCAACCAGACACCCTGACCGCCGGTGAAACCAAACGCCTGTACCGACTCGAACACAAAGCTGCCCGGCAACGCGGCAATAAACCTGGCAGGTACACACCGAGCCGCCGACTCCGCCGCACGTACGCGCAGATCGGTGGCCTGAAGGCGCGGCAAGCACGACGCCGTCGCGACTTCGCACACCAAACCACCTCCATGATCATCGATTCCGGTATCGCGGCAGTCATGGTCGAGGACCTGCGGGTGGCGAACATGACCCGCAGCGGCAGGGGAACCCTCGATGCGCCTCCGATCGCTCGGACTGCAAATACTTCGGTGGTGATGAATTCGACCAACTTCGCCATCTGGTCGGCGTTGCCCTGACATCGTGATCGGGTCATCGACACTCCTGTGGTTGGTGGTAGGTCGCTGGCTCGGGGTCGTCAAGCGGTGACGGCGCTCTGAGCTCGATGTAAGCGTCCTTCCGCTACCGAGTCAGTGCGTTCTCCGTGCGTCTGGGTTCAAGGCTCACCGGCCGTGACAGTAAGGAATTCGAGCAAGATCCCGCTGGACGCGAGGTAGGCGACACTTCCCGGGAGAGCGGGACCCATCAGAAACGAGACGACGTACGACCCGATGCTCTCTCCCTTGTCGCTTGCATCGCCAGTCGCGCTGAAAAAGAGGGCGCTCAGCGCAATCCCGATGAGGAAGACGAGGAAGTAAAGCCACGCCCCGGTCGCCGCACCTCCCATGACTGTGGCGACGGCGCTGAAACCGATTGTCGCGATGGTCATTCTGATGCGAGTTCGTCGTCTGCTCGCGAGGTGGAACTCGCAGATCCTGATGTCGGTGTCGTCGGGTGTGACAGCGGCCAGCGTTAGTGATTGAAATTGGCGAAAAAGAAAATATTTACGTGACCTGCAGGTACATCAATACGGCGTACGTTTTCAGTGGAGTCCCCACCGGTTGATGCCGGCAGAGACTCCACGAGGTGAGACGTCCCCGTGTTGAGCACACAGCACGGGGACCCACTTTCAGCCGTGCGTCTCCACCGTAAAACAGTCCATTGGGTTCGGTCTACCTGGCGACCCGAAACGTTACCGACAAGGATGACCGAGCAACGGTCGGTCCCGTCACTGAAACAGGGAGGTGGTGACGAACTTCAACTTGCAGTCCTGGACCTGTTGAATATCGCCGTAATCGTCCTGGACCACGCTCGTGAACCGCGATGGCCGGAACGCAAGGCGCATACGAGCCCTCATCGCGGCAGCCCTACCGCCGTACCCGGCACCGTTCGGGCGTCGCCGGGGGCGAAGTAGCGGGGGGCTTAGCCGGCGATCTGGGTGACAGAAACCGATGCTGCACTGCTCGATCAACAAAGGCCAGAACTCCGTCATGGGCGCGCTCGGGTTGCGACTGAGGCGAGGTCGAGGCCGATCGGGAGCAGTCCGGCGAGCGCGGCGGGGTCTATGGCGGTTGCCTTGCTGTCGCCGTAGGTCTTTCCCTGGTCGAACGCCGATGCTGCGTAGTTTGGTGTAGACGAGACCAGCATGATCGCAGTGCATCGTCAGCATCTCGAGCTGCGCACCCACATTGGGGTACACGCACTGAACGATGCTCATGCCGACATACTGGCACCCCTCACCGACAACAAAACCAACATGCACTCGCTAACCCCGCCCTCACAGACGGGGCTTGCGCTCAACATTTCGGTCAAGTCAGCTACACCCAGGCCAAAATATATGATTTCGACCACCATTCTTCTCGACGGTTTTCGGTCTGCTAATTAGCATAGCTGCACTACATATGGTCAAATTGCCGATCCAGGTCGGATACAGCTACCTCGTTGCACAGGCCATTTTCAGTGAGCGGTTCACGTAGCACATGCTGGTACCGCACGAGTGGCTTACGCTCCAATAGCGCAAACTTGAGGATTGCACCTCACATAGCTGAACATGCTTGTGCAGAGCAGTTTTCGCGCAAACACCGAAAGAGAATCAACACGCAGAAGGAGACAACCATGGGTTCAGTTGGGGACGTCGTGAGTATCGTCAAGACGATCGTGGAGCTGATCTCCACACTCGCTACAGGTTCCGCGGACACGCCGGCAGAAAAACCTGCGGTCGAGGCTTAACGAGATCTGAGCTGAGTGAGTTGCCGATCAGGCATCCTCTCCGGTTAAAGATGGCGGCGAAAGGTCAAAGACCCTGTCAATTGCAATCAGAGAGAAACTGACCGGTGACTAGCCGATCGAATTCGCTGTGGGGTGGGTGCCAGGCGGTACCCACCCCTTACAGCTTT
>NZ_JAJHVW010000053.1:0-3838 GCF_027583855.1 Rhodococcus sp. BH5 | reverse complement strand
ATTTGGGATACGGATTGCCCCACTTCGAGGTGCACTTCCGAAATCCCCATCTCGGCGGCCACATGGGCTACCGGACGAGTGCGTCACCGCTCGACGAGGCGTCGTCTTCCCTCCGCTGTCAGCGGGGCATTACGGTGTGTCACAGGGCTGGTCCTTCTTTGTCGAGAACGGCTATGTCGCAACTCCCATTCTTACGCCGAGAACCAGCCCGCCTGCTCTTGAGTCCCGCGTCAACGCTAGAATCTGTCGGCGGATCGACGTTTGCCCTCGGCTTTGCTCAGCTTGCGCCCGCCGGCAGTCTCTTGTGGTTCGGGCAAACGAGCATAGAATCAGGTGAAGTGCCCTTTTTCGATGTATTAACTGGGCCATCCGAACTAACTATCAAACATGTCAGCTTCACCTCAGGCTTGGTCGGGTAACAGGAGAGGATCTCAAGGCTCTCGTACATCTGGCCGCGACCGATATCCTGCATCCTGAGCTCGATAAGGTGCGGTCTGGGCTACCACGCCGAAACAATTGTATTGCTGCGGGACCGTAAAATCCGGGGAAATTCGGTACTGCCCGTCCACCAGTAACTTGTTTACATAGCGCGAGCAGTACGGAGTCCACTACGAGAGCACTGTCGGCGTTGCGAAGGTGGTCGTCACAGGCACAGCCACGTGGGAGGTCTTTCGCATACACGAGGTTCGCTGCTGTCCAGGGCCAGCAGACACCCGATCTCTATTTCTCGTTCTTCGGCCCCGAACTGACGCGGGGAGCTTTCCTCGAGATGACAATTGCGGAGATCATGGGTTGACCTTTCCTGATGTCTGGAGGAGTCGAGAGTAATAGACAGCCGGAGTTGCAGATGCGAAAATTTTCGCTGAGATACTCGCCGAACATTTCCCTTCGCTCCGGCGGCCCGCCCGTTGAGTCTTCCACCCGAATCGCCCCAGGCCCCACGCGAGGTGAGCGGCCTCGGCGGCCACACAATGCCGGGGACCGACGAGGTCGGTACCCCCCGACGTTACGGGTCACCGGCCGCCGAGGGCAGTCAGGTTCGTCCTAATTGCAGTGAGTGGTTCGTTTGGTGTCTCTCCCCCCTTCGGGCAAGCCGCTCGCGCCTGGTGAAGTGAACGCAACGAAATCTCGCGGTAGGCGGCGAGTGAGGCCGGGCGTTTCCACGGAAGTAATGGGAGGCGGGCACGGGAAGTCCTCGCCGAGCGATGAGGAGTCGAACCACGGCGAGGACCGGTCGAGACAGCAGCGGGAAGCCCCAGTTAAGGAATTGTCTCGACTGAACATTCGCAGGCCCACCCTGCCCGGTGTGGGGCGAATGTTTCCCGCAACTTGAACGTTAGGCCGCGTTGTCAATCAGGGTCAGGGGCAAAGGTCCCGAAAATGCAATATGTTGTGGGATAACATTTTTCAACAATTCACTCGACCCCTGTTCAACAGCGTCGAGGTAAGTCCCGGATAGGGCGCGAACAGGGTCCAGGACCCGGCGAGACGTAGCCTCCAACAGTTGCGCCTCGGCAAGCGTTCGGCGACCTACACACGGCCACAGGCCGGCGACCACTCCCTGATCATGAAGTGCAAATGCGACACCCGAGAGCTACATAGAGCCGAAGGTCCTGCCGCCAGCTGAAAAATTGTCGGGCGAGCCCTGGAGAAAGGGGTGCGCAAGCTCAAGGCTCGGCCCGAGGCGGTGCGTAACGGTGAGATCGGCACTACTTCAGGGCAGACATTCGTTTCGCGACGTCATGTCACGTCACGTCACGGAAATAATCTCCCGACGACACAAGGCTAAAGGGATGAGCTGGCCACTGCCAGAGGAAAAGGTCCCATAGAGGCAGCCGGAAAATCAGGTGCGATGGCGCTATTCTTCTCGGCATGTTGTGTAATTCTCTTGGCCAGTATTGCATTTCGATTCTCGCCGACATCAGTGTACTATGCTGCCACCGATGGAACGGTGGGGGATCTCGGAGCAGAGAATGGTCTCAATTCCGGGATCACAAGTCTGTTTACTCTCGACGTTGAGTATGCAGAACATGCTGAAGAACTGCAGTTTGGCGTGAGCGATTTTGGATGGGGCTCCCTGGCCGATATTCGTTCGAATGCAAAGCGCGTCGGCACGGGAGAATCTGTGTCGTTCATGGTCTGGATAAAAGTCGAGTGAGTTACGCGACTTGACACCTCGTCATGAGAAGTGCCCTGTTATGTTCTCGAATGAGTGGGGACCGAGCTTCGGCTCCGAAGAAATCAAGAGGATGGAACGCCATGACCGCGGACCAGTCAGTAGCATCGTTGAGAATCAAAATTTGTTTATGTGATGGCGACCTACCGACGGGTCAATGACACCTTCAGTACCCTTCACAGGAAGATGCATAAATTGCGTGAGATTGACGCCAGCCTGGCACGATGGCACTCGCCTCGGGTTTTCACGGTGAGCGACCCGAACCTGAGTCGGACACTAGGGTAGGTGACGCCACTTGGAAGAATGCGGATTGTTGAGGCCCCTATTTGTCCGACAGAAGGATCACCTTCCAGGTGCACAAGCCTACGTCCTGCTACCCGAAACTCTCGGTCGGTATCATCGCGAGCACGCTCGTATCGCATCCGGTGCGATCACCTGGATCCACACCGCCGAAAAATCCGGTCTAAGCACATTTTTGCCCGAAACACTGGTGCCGTGGCGTAAACCCACCGCGCACCATGACCCCGACGATATTTTGCTTAGTCCCGTATTACCCTCACGGTCAGCGGCGACCGCCTCGAAGATATCGCTTCCTGCGCGAAGAGCGTGCCATGTTTGATGCGGTCGCCGCGACGGTAACCCGCCTACTGGTCGTCGACCTCGATGCCGCTCTGGTGACTGCCCATTCGAAAATGGGAACTGTACTGAACCTCAAGCACGACTTCGGTTTCCACCTATTCTTGGCATTCGTGGACCGCGGCAAACACATCACCGGAGAACCCTTGAGTTTCCTGCTGCGGCCCGAAGACACCGGCTGCAATACCGCAGCCGACCACATCACCGAAACTTGACAGGCGTTGGCGCCGTTACCGTTCCGAATGGGCCGCCTGCGTGTCTTCCTGGTGCGTCCGGCGATCGAAAATATTCGTAGGCGCAATTGTTTTGGCTCCCACCGGTGTGCGTCGTTCCCCGTCAGCGCCAACATTTGTATCCAAGCTGCAAATTCGGAGGTGCGAGCGAGGATCTCCAACCACACCTGATTCTGAACCAAACCATGCAACGGCAGGTTGCTCACACCAGCGCCCTTGACGTTTCGGATTCGGTCTTAGCTGCGCGCTTGGCGCGGTACCGCAGATCCAAGGTTGCAGACCCCACTCACCGCCTCGGGTCGAGCCCTGTGCTTGCTCACCCCTTACTCCAGGGCTACATCCTCGATAGCCGGCATACGCTCACGACGATGCTCGACCAGCAATGTCGGCACAGAACGAGGTCTGCCGGGCGCCATGCAAGCACCCAGAGCTTTGCTAAGTGACCGCGTGTCTCTTAGAAAGAGGCGCGACCCGATTGTGATCCGCGTCGAATATGCCGGTAATATCCGGATTCGCCGCGATGCATCGCATCCGGATGGGGTGGTAGCTCAGTCGGTTAGAGCTGTGGACTCATAATCCATTGGTCGCGGGTTCGAGCCCCGCCTGCCCCACTGTGTCACTCCCTTCATTCGTGGCTTTGCTGGTGATCAACGCGGAGAGGATATGCGACTGATGTGCCCTGAGTTTCGTGGAGTCGTGATGTTTGGCCTCAGGCTACGGGTTAGCGTGTGAAGTGTACGTTCTCGAACTCGATCGGGGTCAGCATCCCGAGCGCACCGTGCCGGCATTGCCG
>NZ_JAJHVW010000052.1:0-4072 GCF_027583855.1 Rhodococcus sp. BH5 | reverse complement strand
GCAAGGACTCCTGGAATACACAGGTCATACCGGTGAGGGCAATGCGATCGACAGCACCGAACTGTGCGGGAGCCCGCAATCGGTCCTCGATGCCGCAGGAATCAAATAGATAACCTGACGGAGAGCTCGTCAGTCGAGTGAAGCAGGAATGGAAATCGCGATACCGCGTCCGCGGGATACATGTTTGACCTACTCCCCAGTCCGGGCGCGATCTCTGACCTGCGACTGTACGCAGGGCCCCTGAACCCTTGCCGAGACGCAACTGTCGAAGGCTACGGAGCGAGGCAGGGTAAATCGCCGAAAATGTTGGCCTGCAACATATTTCATTATCGGGACCTTTGCCTCCCGCATTGTTCGGCAAGACGCCCCTAATGTTCGAGGTGCCACAGATGTATGGCAAAATTTTCGACAATAGGAGATTTAGTTTCCTCTACGATAGAGGGTGCCGAGCTACCTATTATTGCGGTATTGACTCATTCTGCGAGTCGGTGAAACGTGTGGGGTCACACCGTCTTCTGCTGAGCGGGATTCCAGAACCTGTTACTGGCCTGATCCGCTCCCCATCGTGCGCCCAGCCCCCACGGCTGGGCGCGCTGGACCCACCTGGCGGTATTGACGACCAGCCGGGTGGATCGACTGGCTTCGTTCAGGGACGCAGACACGAAAGGATTGATTTCGTTGTCACGCGAAACGGTCGACTGCTGACCAAGCTGCCGTTGAGTATCACGCTTGTTCTGGAGATCGAAAACCTCTGTAGCGGTGAACCTTTGACTTCCTCGAAGTCGAACGGTTGCGCCGCCAGTGATCGGAAACGCACTGTAATCAGACACTGCGGCATGCTAAGGTCACTAAAAGTCCCGTCTTGCGAGCAACTGATTGACGATGACCTAGCTCGTACTTATGCTCAATAACGATCTAAATTAGAGAAAATTAATAAAAGATGAATTAAAGAAATCCAAGAGTGTCGCGACCAATACTCGTACAAGAGTCAGGAAAATCCGAGATGGTAACCGATAATGAGGACATCGACCGTAAGAAGCGGCGCCGTGGATTCATGTTTCGCGCTGGTCTTGCCATAGCGGTTGCCACCGCATTATTGCTTGGAGGATTCGGGGCATTCTCGCTATGGAGTGATTCCCAGACCGGCTCTGCTGGCGGAAATATAAATACGGGCATCCTCGACATTACCGAAATCAGTAATGAACAGTGGATCTACAAGGACGACACCGACGGCAACGACGGTGGCACTGTTCCGGGAACACCCATTGACATCTCCACCTTCAAGGTTTCTCCTGGTGACATCCTTGAGTATCAGGCAACGGTAAGCGTCACTGTCGTTGGTAGCGACATGAAGGCCGAATTGGTTGTCGACGATGCAAGTTACACGATCGCGACACCTTTAGCGGACTACGTCACGGTTGTGACCAGTGGTGGTGCCGCTATAGCTACGACAGGAGACTATCCGGTCACAGTGACGGTGACGTTCAGTGACACCATTCCCAACCAGGTCGGCCAGGATCTGAGCAACGCTGTGTCGCTGGAAGATATGACGTTCCGACTCAATCAGCTCGCCAACTGATCAAACCTACACTTTTTGCTGAGATGTTTGGGTGCTACGTTCGCGAGAAACCCCGCATATAACTTCAAAAGCATCGTATCTATCAGGGGAGATACAGGACCGTGAAACAGGGTTCAGAGTATCGGAGTGGCCAGTTAGGGCACACCGCTCGACTCCTTTCCTTTCTTTTTACTGCACTACTGCTCGTAGTCGGCGGCTTTGAGGCATACGCGCTATGGAATGACAGCGATTCGTCACCCGGTGGGGATATCGCCTCGGGAACTGTGGACATCGAATTCACTGGTGAACCCTCCTATTGGAGAGGGGAGACGGAGTTTGATCCTGCAGTGCAGGTCCTTGAGGCGGGGCAGACAGTGACCATCAGTATTCCGATCACAGTTCGGGTCACTGGTACCACGCTGAACCCTGTACTTGACGCCAGCGGATGGTCGATCCCCGACGAGCTCATCAGCCAGATCGCCGTGTCGTCGAGTTCGGCCTCGGTCACGGTTTCCGAGGAAAGCCAGAACGCGACGGTGACGATGACTGTCTCTGCAGCCGTCGACGCCCGGCTGAGCGGAGAGATCATTGACCTGTCCGAGATCGTTGTGACACTTAGCTCCGGAACGTCTTGGCATGACTCAGAAAACTTGGTCCTTCCAGCTGTTGTGACTGGTTCTTCCAACAGTCCCCCCACTGTGATGCCTCTGTACAGCGCTGACGACCGGGGGGACTCGGCCCTCGATTTCACACCGTTCGCCGACCAGGTGGGTGATACAGGTGCTGGTCAGCTCGGCGAGTCCGCGTACCTCAAGTCCTTCTTCAGCGCTGACGACGCAGAGGACGGTGATCTCACCGACAAAGTGCAGGTCACCAGTGTGCCTACGTTCAACGCGGGCCTTCCTGGCAATTACTCGCTCACAGGGTCGGTGACCGACAGCGGCGGGCTGTCCGCAGATGCCCAGGGAAAGCGTGACATCAGCGTATGGAACCTTGTGCAGGTCGAAGTTGCTTACTACAACGTGATAGCCCTCGACTCTCGTGGGCGCCCCTGGAGTTGGGGTGCCAACAACTACGGCGAAAACCGCGGTGCAGCCGATGGAATCCAAGGAATCCCGATACAGATCACCAACCTCCCGGCAGGCAGGAAGGCTGTGTCGGTTGCTGCTGCCGCTGAAGCATCTTTCGTTGTCATGGATGATGGCAGTGTTTACTCGTTCGGTGCTGATGCCTCAGGACAGCTGGGTAACGGAGAGGGCGGAAATTCTCCGACACCGACGCGGATCACCTTCCCCGGAAATGCTTCCATCATCAAAGTCGACGCGTTCAACCACTCGGTGGCTGCCCTCGCCGCAGACGGAGCAGTCTATGTATGGGGGAATGGCGACTATGGTGCACTCGGCCTGGGAAACGCCACGACCTACCAATCCCCTCAACTGAGCGGGATCAGCGGTGTCACAGACATTTCGATGGGGCTGTACGGCGGTATCGCGCGTACAGCAGATGGCTTGGCGGTGGTGTGGGGATCAAACTGGCACGGCCAAAATGGCAACGGCACTACCAGCACTTCAACTGGCGCGCCCACGCTGCCCTCGGTAGTTCCAGGCCTAATCGGCGTCACCAAAGTATCTGCCGGCTACGATTTCATGCTCGCCGCCACATCGGATGGCGAGGTTTACGGTTGGGGGGCGAACGCAAACTACCGTGCCAACCCTAATACTGGGGCCTCTACCTCCGATGTGACTGTTCCGACCAGAATTGGGAACCTTCCCAGTGGGAAGGCTGTGGTGCAGGTCAACGCCGGATTTGATTATGGCCAAGTGGTATACACCGATGGGTCCTTGTGGTCGTGGGGCTACAACAGCTACGACTCCCTGTTTATTGGTAACACCACCTCCCAAGCCACTCCAGTTCAATCCCCGATTGCGTCTGATGTCGCCATCATCACCGGGAACTATGACCTTAGCCTTTACCTCAATAAGGCTGGGACCATGATCTACGGCCGCGGATACGGCGGTAGATGGGGTCTGGGCAACAACTCGACCGCCAATTACATCAGCACCACCGGCACTGTATCCCGGATCACTCTCACCAATCTGTACCGTGACGGCACTGGTGTGGATTCAGAGGGCAACCCCACCCCACTATCGACACCGTCGACACGCAACGTCGTCGCGCCAATGCTCCGCGTCCCGGAACCCCAGACTGATCGAGCAATCCCGTCCTCGCCCGTACACACGACACCTCCCATACAGCCGACCTCGCCCTCGTCTGTACAGGCGACCTCGCCCTCGCCCGTACACACGACACCTCCCATACAGCCGACCTCGCCCTCGTCTGTACAGGCGACCTCGCCCTCGCCCGTACACACGACACCTCCCATACAGACGGCCGAATCTGAAAAACCGTTGGAAGAGGAAACATCCACTTTTGAACCGGAACCCACACCTGACTCCAATTGTCGACCTACAACGAGTTTCGACTCCAAACCTGAAACGTCTACGGAATCTTATG
>NZ_JAJHVW010000051.1:0-4126 GCF_027583855.1 Rhodococcus sp. BH5 | reverse complement strand
AGATCGCGACGTTGGAGTGGGTGGACTGGTTCAACCACCGGCGACTCTACGAGCATTGTGGGAATGTGCCTCCTGCCGAACTCGAGGCGTTCTACTACGGTGAACACAGAACTACGCGAACTGTGGAGTTCTCAAATCAGTAAGTCTCCGGACTCGCCGGTGCGATTCACCATTTGTAGTACGCTTGAGTAGGGAAAACGAGCATCAGGCGGCCACCTTTGACGGGGATTCCATCTGCGGCTAGGTCGCGGACCAGTGGGCACATCATTTTGGGAGGATTCTTTGACTGAGATATGCGGCGGCTCGGCGCAGGACCTCGTTCTCCTGCACGATATTCCGAGTGGCGTAGCTAGTTTCGGTCGAGGAAGTTCATTCATGTACTGTCCGACAACGGCTTACAAGGTTCCATGGGTAGTCCGGGCATGCGGTGAGGATGCAGCCATAGAATCTTTCTTCTCACTGTTGCAGAAGAACGTCCTCGACCGTCAACGGTGGTCGACTCAAGGACAGTTGAGGCTCGCGATCGTGAGCTGGATCGCGAAAACGTACCATCGCAAACGTCGACAACGGCGCCTCGGGAAGCTCACCCTGATCGAGTTTGAGACAATCAACCAGGCAGCATACGTGGCCTGAAACTATCAACCCCACAATCCAACGGAAGTGGGAGCAGTCCTCACGATGCGGAACGGGCCGGCTGGTAGATGATTCTTGCATTACTATCTGTGTGATGTAAACTGATTGAAAATGCAATGTATAAATTCCTATATTGTATGGTTTTCTCGCGGTACTGACGGTACTCAGCATCTTCGTAGGTCATGTTTGTAGGGTTTCTGCCGTAGGTAATAAATAGTCATTTTCGATTATGGGATAAAGTTTCTGGTACGCGAAAATTGGAGGATCGAATATATGTCGAGCCTAGAAGCGTTGCAATGGCTTTTTTATTCACCGTGGGTGATGGCAGTTAAGGCGGGCCAACTCGTTGCAATGATTAACTCCTATCTATTGTGATTATGCATCAGGTATGCCACAAAATGGAATTTGAAAGTTTTTTGATTTCAGGACCCTCTGAAGAAGCGTAACCCGTCGCAGGCCATGGAAAGCGCTAAAGGGAGTTTCTCACTCTTCATATTGGAATCAAATTTGCGGAATGTAGACGCTAGAGTGCGCGTGCACGGATATTGAGACGCATACTCGACGAGAGTTTGTTTTGGTCGAATTGCGATGATTATCTATGGTAATTTTCACTATATCAACGCAAGGCTATTTCGAATGTTTGCAGAGTTTTGAATGCCTTAGACTCGGAGGTAGTGAGCTGTAAATAGTGAATCTATTGCTCGACTCGAAGATCGGAAGTTGAAACACTCCGCGTATTGAAATCTTATGAGTGAATTAGATTTGGTAACTCTAGTTGGGGTTCACTGATATGCAAGACTAGAATGAAATTATTTATCTAAGTCGTTTGACCGACGCACCTTGAGGCAATTCATGAATCAATCTATTTTGAAAATGAAAGGCAAGAAATGACGAGGATTCTGACGCAGCTGGAGCTGCTACAAGAGCTGCAGCCGGTTGCCGAGGAGAACGTCAACCGCCACATCTCCATGGCCAAGGAATGGCATCCACACGACTACGTTCCGTGGGACGAGGGTCGTAATTTCGCAGCCATGGGTGGCGAAGACTGGAGTCTCGAGCAGTCACAGCTCGGCGAGGTAGCTCGCGCCGCGATGATCACCAACCTGCTCACCGAGGACAACCTGCCGTCGTACCACCGTGAGATCGCCGAGAACTTTTCGCAGGACGGTGCCTGGGGAACGTGGGTCGGCCGGTGGACCGCCGAGGAGAACCGTCACGGCATCGTGATGCGTGACTACCTCGTCGTCACGCGCGCAGTCGACCCCGTCGAGCTCGAGCGCTTCCGCATGGAACACATGACAAACGGTTACAGCGCACCCATCGACGAGGGCGAAGCCGGCCTGCTGCACTCGGTCGCCTACGTGACCTTCCAGGAACTCGCGACGCGCGTCAGCCACCGCAACACCGGCAAGGCTTGCGACGAGCCGATTGCCGACAAGATGCTTCAGCGCATCGCCGCCGACGAGAACCTGCACATGATCTTCTACCGCAACATCTGCGCCGCCGCGCTCGATCTTGCTCCTGATCAGGCTCTCAAGGCTGTGGCGAACATCGTCCAGAACTTCCAGATGCCCGGTGCCGGCATGCCGAACTTCCGCCGCAACGGCGCCCTCATGGCCAAGCACGGCATCTACGACCTTCGCCAGCACCTCGATGAGGTCGTCTGGCCCGTTTTGCGCAAGTGGAACATCTTCGAGCGCAACGATTTCAGTGCCGAAGGCGAGAACACGCGCGAAGAGTTGGCGGCCTTCCTCGAGACCCTCGCCGCCAACGCGACGAAGTTCGAGGAACAGCGCGATCGCATGCTCGCACGTGAAGCCGTCAAGCGCGAACAGCAGATTTCTTGAAATTGGGGTTGCTTAATTGACGAGATGGGTGTCGGCGCATGATTGTTGCCGTGAGACATGTAAAAATCAGGTAGAGAATTCACTCCAAATTTAGGAATCTCTCCTCAATAACCGATGGTTTGAGGTGGTGGTCTCGATGGCAAGGCAGCGATCGCCTAGGGATTCGAAGATTCATCCTTGAAACTTAACGATGAAAAAATTTGAAATGCTCTTCGTCTCATTTTGAGGGAAACCTGGCGTGATCGAAGACAATAAGGAGTTAACTTATCGTGCCTAAAGGAACGGTCAAATGGTTCAACAGTGACAAGGGTTTTGGGTTTATTGAACCTGATTTGGCAGGTGTGGACTTGTTTGCTGATTACTCTCAAATTATTTGCCATGGGTTCAAATCGCTTGAATGTGGACAGCGTGTCGAGTTCGAAATTTTAGATAGTCCACGAGGCGCTGAAGCAGTCAATATTTCAATTCTATAGGTTATTAACAATTATGACCTCGACACTAAAATATCAGCATAAATATTTCACGAACTTTCTATCTTTCGTAGTTTTATCCAACTTTATGACTATATCTTAAATATTGCGTCGATGGATGTCATGTACGACACCTTGGAAATCGGGTCCCAAGCTGCCAGCATCATCGGGCCGCTCGGCCAGGACGCGATCGACAGGGCTGCATTTACGATCGAACCGACATAGGTTCGATTAAGTTGGAGGATGATCTCCTTGCCGGCCGACCAATCATAGCACAGACACTTGAATATGCGTCTCCGATTACTAATTTGAAGAGCCATGCTACCCAGATTGCATATAATGCGCAGAGGCTTGGGTTTGTGGAGTTGCGCACTGAAGGAATGATTTACTTCAATCCAATGTTTCGATTGGGCGGAGTATGAAGTAATATCTAAATTAACTGGAGCCTGATTTCCTGGAAGATGTATAGTAACTCGTTGCTCTCGGTTCGAAATATTTTTAAGCTCGACGACGGAACAACTTCAAACCGACAAAGATTCGACTTCGTCGTCTGGTACGAGACCAGTCACTCTGGCCACCTACGAGCGTTTATGCGACGAAATTCGAGGTGTTGAAGATCTGGCATGTAAACGCTCTAGTTGTATGAGGAACGGACGTTGGTGACGCGGTGCCGGCGGTAAGCGGCGGGCGGTCGTCCTCCGCGTGCTGAATGCGGTCGGTGATAATTGTAGTGAACGTTCCAGACTTCGACGGCGGTGCGCCGCTCAGCTTCGCTGGTGTATTCGCGGGAGTACAGCAGTTCTTCGGCGAGGATGCGGTTGTAGCGCTCGACCTTCCCGTTGTGTTTCGGCGTGTACGGCCGGATGCGGTAGTGCCGCGCTTCGCGGAGTGAAGACGTGAAATCCGCTGCCCGATAGCACGATCCGTTGTCGGTGATCACGCGCTCGATCCGAGTGATTCCGTGTGCGGCGAAGAAGATGCGGGCGTTGTTCATGAAATCGATGGCTGTTGCGGCGGTTTCGTTGTCTCTGGCTTCGGTGTACGCCAAACGGGTGTTGCCGTCGATCGCGGAATGCAGATAGGTGTAGCCGAGGCGAGTCTGCTTGTTCTTCGTTTTCCGCCGCTGGGATCGTTTGGCCTGCTCGGAACCACGGCCATGGGCACGCCATCCGCCGC
>NZ_JAJHVW010000050.1:0-4340 GCF_027583855.1 Rhodococcus sp. BH5 | reverse complement strand
GCGCTCTGGTCTATCTGGGCGGTAGCTGAGCGCGAAGCCAGCTCTGTGCGCGGGAGAGGGCTAATTCGCTATGCTCAAGGTAGCCGTCGGACCATTCGATTCCGCACTTGTCGATGCGCTCGATGTCAAGGGTTAGGTGTTCGCGTTCGATCTTGTCGAGGACAGCGGTGTACAGGAGCTTCTTGCGGATGAAGGCGGGCGATGACAATCTGGCTCCCGGAGATGAGGCGTGGTGGGCCGAGTACACCGACCGTCTGGAGACGGCGGCACGCGAGGCCCACCACGCCTGAACTACTCGAATACCGCTGCTGCGCCGATCACCACGACAACGATCACGAAGTTGATCAGTAGCAGTGGCCAGACGAAACGCAGGAACTTGTCGTAGCCGACCTTCGCCATGGCCAACCCGCCGACAACGACGACGTTGGTCGGGGCAACCATCAGTATCAGACCGTGGCCCATATGGAAGGCGGTGATGACGAGTGCGCGGCTGACTCCGGCGAAGTCGCCGAGCGGAGCGAGCAGCGGCATCGCCAGGGTGGCGTGACCGGAACTGGACGGGATCAGGAACGCCAGCGGGATGTTGACGAGCATCACCAGGATCGCGAAGACTCCCGCCGAAGCGCCGCTGACCAATTGCTCCACCGCGTTGAGGATGGTGTCGAGGGTTTCGGTGTTGGTCATGATCACCGAGACGCCGCGAGCGAGCAGGATGACGATCGCCGGGCCGACCATGTCGCCGGCTCCACGCGTGATCAGGGAGACGATCTTCTTCTCACCCATCTTCGCGACTATGCCGACGAGAACGGCGGCGAGGATGAACAGCATCGCCAATTGCGGGAACCACCAGTTCAACTCGAACCAGTAGGGCTCGGTTGCCGTGACGTGGTACGCATCGTACTCGGCCGGACCGGTGGTGGCGCCGAAGATGCTCGACCACGGGATGAGGGAGAAGATCATCAGTCCGAAGGTGAGTCCGGTGATGAGCAGTACCAGCTTCTGAGTTCCGGTGAGCTTGCCGTCGATGTCCACCGGCTCGGCCGGCTCTTCGTCTTCGTCGTCCGCGATGTCAGGTCAGACGCAGCGTTCTTTGCGTCTTCACTGGCTGTGGCTGATTCGACGATCTCGCGGTAGGCGGCGTAGGCCATTCCGACTGCCTTCACCAAGATCGTGATTCCATGTGTGAATGCCAAGACCAGGGCCGGCGGAATGATCGCTATGGCCGCTGCAATGGAGGGCGTGAGGGGGCTGAACCCGAGGTCTCCCCCACCGTCGATGAACTTTCGTGCAGCGACTGCGGCGTGATAGGCGTGGTAGGCGTTTCCGAGGATGCTGATCACGACGACGCTGACGGCAAGCGCGATGTAGAAGCCTCGGTCGCGTCGGTTCATGTTGAGCTTGCTGATGATGATGATGACGATGGCGATGGTGGCGCCGAGGATTGCACTATCCACGATCGCCGGGAAAATCCAGGTCAGATTTTCCGGGATGAGTGCTTGCCGTGCGAGGTCACGTTGCACGGCGAAGGAAAGCACGAATGCGCCGGTGGTGATACCAAGCGCAATGACGATCGCCAAGGCTAGAGCGGCGAGCAGCGCGCCTAGCTGAACACGGGCTGCCCGGACGCTAAAAGTCGTTCATGATCGGGTTTCTTCCTTCAAGTGGTTTCCCGGTCTGGAGCCTCGCCGGTTGCACCCCGGCGAGGCTCCTTCGTTTTGCGCAACAGCATCACGGGGTTATGAGCGACCACTGTTGGTTTCGGTCCACTGTTCGATCATTTCCTCGACGACGTCGCGCATTTTCTTGCCACTTCCTGCAACGGCTGCTTTGAAACGTCTGTGCAGTTCAGCGTCGATTTGGACTGTGAGTTTCGTGCGGTCTGCGTCCGGCTCGACGAAGCTGGAAGTCACCGAGGGAGTTGCGATCGGCGGGGCGGACTTGCGAGGTCCGAGGGTTGGTGTCGTCTTGGCCTTGGGGATGCTCATACTGTCAGCGCCTCTGTGATTTCGTTGACGACGTCGGAATACCCTTCGTCGCGCTTTGGGGTAGTGCCGAATGTTGACCGGATGCGCTCGCGCATGGGGATGACGGTGTCGAATCGAGCGGCGTCGTTGCTGTCGAACGCTGCTTTGGCGTCTTCGAGCAGATTCGTTCCGAGCCGTGCGGAAGTGATGAGAATTCCGTATGGCAGGCGGCCCTGCACCGAAGGCAATGTTTCCCAGACTCGGGCGGTGTCGAGTCCTGTAGCGGCGGTGGGCATTATGACGAAGTTGGAGGCTCCGATCGCAGCGTCGATAACTTGCCCGTCACCGGGCGGGGTATCGATGATGACCACCTGATCGTCGCCGTCGGTGGCGTACTTCCCCAGTCGCTTCATGTTCACGACGTGCACCGGGAACGGGAGTGGATCTCCGGCCTCGGTGGCGCGGTCAGCCCAGTCAGTCGCTGACCCCTGTTTATCCAAGTCGAGGACGACGACCTTCCTCCCCCGGTTGTGAAATGCGAGCGCAAGGTAGATCGCGCTCGTCGTCTTGGCTGTCCCGCCTTTGGTGTTGACCAGACTGATGATCATCGAGAAGCGCCCTTTCGCTCGTTTACAGTTTGCCGGTTTCACGGTTCCCGACTTACCAGAAAACCGTAAAAACAGTTACTCACGATACAGATTTGCAGGTTGCCGTCTAGCCGTCTAGCCGTCTAGCTGGGTTACCGGTTTCCCGCTCACCTGCATGTGCAGTATGCCGCTTTACTGAATACCTGTCTATGCAGTTTACTGCATTACCGTTTACCCGTATTGCCGGTAAGCCGGACTGCCTGCAAGGTCCGCAAAAAGCAAGTTCAGGGCGTTGCGAGGTTGGTTAGAGAAGGTTTCTGTTCGCCCCGCGATCACCTGTTCGCGCCCTCACCATCGACTTCGCCGGCTTCACTTGTGGGGCCCAACCATCCATGTTGGATGGTTGGGCGGGGGTGCATCATCCATGGCGGACGGACTCCATCCACACTGCAAATTGCGGGTCATACCCACACGGCGGCGGAGAGAGTGCTGCAGACGTGGCCGACATTTGGAAGGCGTGTCCTTCGTCCGCAGCCGAATGTTGTTTCGTGATGGGCCGAAGACTGTCATGCCGTGCTCTACCTCGGCCGGGGTGGGGCTGTGATGGAAGAGCGAGACGCGGTCTGTTGCGTGCACTGCGGCTTGGCCGTAGGAGTGCACGGTCGCGTTGTCGTAGGCATAGGTGGTGGTGTCCTCGCCGACTTCGCCGTAGGAGTCGTCGACGAGGTTGCTTGTTGCGCGGTTGGTGGCGCGGACGCGGGTGGTGTCGAATGCGTCGGTATGGGCGTTCCCGTATGCGAAGAGGGTCGTGTGTCCGAAGATTTGGGATCGTGCGGCGTCTGTAGCCACGATCTGGGCGCTGCGCTTCGTTTCGGGTGTCAGTCGGGTGATGATGACGCGGGAGACGCCGATGATGCGGATGGTGATGCCGTCGACGAGCTCGGCGTCGGTGAGTTTGAGGGGTTCATCGGCGCGATGGTCGATAACTATGGTCTTTGCGCCGGTGCGCAAACGTTCGTGTATCTGGGGGACTGTCTGGCAGGTGGAGAGCGGCCGGCGTTTGACGGGCGGCTGCTTTGGAGACGGGTGTTTACCGTTCATCGCTTACCCCGATCCGAGAGATGGGTGATCCGCACGTGCAAGGTTTCATTCTCGCGTGCGGATGCCTGGGTCTTTCGGATGCGGGCGCTGTCGACTGCTCGGCGGGCGACGAAACGTGCTGCTTGGCGGCCGGGGAGTCTTCGGCCGCTGCTAATGCGTACCGGCCGCGCTCTGCCTCAAATGCTGCTGCCTGTCGTTCGCGTTCGGCTTTTTCCTGGTCCGCGGCGATTTGAGGGAATGTGCGGCGCGAAGGCAAGATCCTGTTGCTTCATGAGCCAACGGATGAATGCGATGGGCGCTTCGGGGATCGCGCCATTCGCGTGGCCTTACTCCAGGCGTCGATAGTGTCGTTCAAGTCAGCGGCGGTCCAACTGTGTGCCGCGGAGTCGGCCAGTGCGGGCGCCCAACCTCGGGGGTGTGCCGCCCCGCGCCCAAGCGGGAGTTCGTGGATTGCTGAGCCATTTGGATGCGAGCAGCAGGCCCTTCCGGATGGCTTCGACCTTCTCGACGGCAGCCTTCGGCTCCTTGCACCACGGAGCGGCTCGTTTATCCACAGATCGTTTTTATGAAGTCTCCGCCTTGTGAACGAGGCGGTTTCCGTACTCGCTGCCGTTGTCAGGCGGCTGTTTTCGGGTTTTGACGTTTCACGGTCTGCCTGACGGCGTTGGGCTCCACGTCCTGCACGGCC
>NZ_JAJHVW010000005.1:0-493548 GCF_027583855.1 Rhodococcus sp. BH5 | reverse complement strand
CACCGGCAAACACCCACCATCACCAACCCGCGACAACACCACCACCGGCTCCACCACACCCACCACAAACCCCACCCGCTCCACCGGCGCACCCACATCCACCGGAACAAACACCCCACCAGCCCGCACCACCGCAAACACCGCCACCAACAACTCCACCGACCGCGACAACGCCACACACACCCGCGACTCCGGACCCACCCCCAACGAAATCAAAAACCGCGCAAAACGATTCACCCGAACATCGAACTCACCCCACGACAACACCACCCCACCCCCCACCACCCACACCAGCAAACCGCCCATCCAACACATCCACCAACGTCAAACCCCCCACCACAACCCCCACACCATCCCAACCACCCACCACCAACCCACGCTCGGGCGCGCCCAAAATTTCCGTATCCCCTACTGGCACTGTTGGATCCGACACGACCGACCGGAGGAGGCGGACGAAACGCTCGCCGAACTCGGCGACTGTGGTGCGCTCGAAGATATCGGAGGCATAGGTGAAGGCGGCATCGAAACCCATGGGGACGCCGTCTTTGCCACGCTGCTCGGAGAGCGACAGTTGCAAGTCGAATTTGGCGACACCGACGTCGACTGGAACAACATCGACACCCAGTCCGGGTAGTTCGAGGTGGGGATCTGCGGTGTTCTGGAATTCCAACAGAACCTGGAAGAGCGGTGAGCGAGATGACGAACGCTCCGGCGCAACTGCATCGACGACTCGCTCGAACGGCACCTCGGCTTGTCCGAACGCTGCCAGATCGACTTCGCGAGTTCGTGAAAGGATCTCCTCGAAAGTCGCGGCGGTGTCAACGGTGATTCGCAGGACGACTGTGTTGACGAACATCCCGACCAGATCGTCGAGGACTTGCTCGGCGCGCCCTCCTACCGGAGTCCCGATCGCTATGTCCGGCGAGGCGCTCAGCCGTGCCAACAGAACCGTCAGCACTGCGTGCATCACCATGAACGGTGTCGTGTTGTGATTCCGAGCGAGTTCGAGGAGTTCACTGTGCACGTCTGCGGGCACCGAGAATCGGACCGATTCACCGCGCATGGATCGTTCCGCCGGTCTCGGTCGATCCAGCGGAAGGTCGATCACGTCAGGTAGACCGGCCAGGGTGGACGTCCAGTAGTCCAACTGCTTCGCCTCGAGCGTGTCCGGATCGTCGTCACTGCCGAGCAGTTCGATCTGCCATTGGCTGTAGTCGGCGTACTGCACAGGCAAAGGCGACCAGTCCGGTGCCCGTTTCGCAGCCCGCGCCGCGTAGGCGCGGGTCAGGTCGCGGGCCAGCGGCTCGAGGGATGCTCCGTCCGCCGAAATATGGTGAACCACCAGCGCAAGGACATGATCGTCCGGCGTGACCCGAAAAAGGGAGCCGCGCAGGGGCACGTTCGCGCTCACGTCGAACCCCTCGCGAGCGAGATCGGCGATGCGCCTGTCCAAGGCTTCCTCGTCCACGGATACTTCCCACGCGATCTTCGACGTCACGCGTTCCGAAGGCACTACTACCTGATGTGGGCCGTCGACCGACGCCGGGTAGACGGTACGGAGCGATTCATGCCGATCGACAACATCTCCCACCGCGCGCTGCATCGCAGCGACATCCAAGGCACCTGACAGTCGGACCACCATCGGAATGTTGTAGGCCGGGGACGACGTGTCGAACTGATTGACGAACCACAGGCGTCGTTGTGCCACAGACACCGGAATCTTGTCCCTGTACGAATGTGCCTGCAGGATTGGACGCTTCGAACGCGTGCGATCAACGCGGGATGACGTCGCATCCCGCACGTGACGGGCCAATGATTCGATAGTCGGTGCTTCGAACAAAGTCCGCACCCCGAAATCGATTTCTTCAGCGGCATTTACGCGAGCGATCAGCTTCGTGGCAATCAGTGAGTTCCCGCCCAGATCGAAGAAGTCGTCACCCGCACCCACCGTCTCGACGCCTAGAACATCGGCAAAAATCTCGGCGAGCACTAGTTCCTCAGCGCCCTCGGGCGGTCGAAAGTCGTCCGACCGAGCATCGAGCCGAGGTGCAGGTAAGGCAGCGCGATCGACCTTTCCCGCCGGAGTTACCGGCAACTCGTCGAGTAGAACAAATGCCGCAGGAACCATGTACGACGGAACACGGCTCGCGACGTACCGCGTCAGCTCGGCCGTCGAGAGCGCACTTCCGCCGGCAGGCACGACGTACGTGGTGATCATCGCTGTCCCGGAGGGAGCCGCACGCGCCACGGTGACTGCAGTCTCGACCTGCGGACACGACCGCACGACGCTGTCGATTTCCCCGAGTTCGATACGAAATCCGCGAACTTTCACCTGGAAGTCACTACGACCGACGTACTCGAGTCCACGGCCACGGCGCCACCGCACCAAATCCCCCGTTCGATACATCCGCTGCCCGGGGAGGCCGAAGGGGTCTGCCACGAATCGTTCTGCCGTCAACGCATACTTTCGGTGGTAGCCGCGTGCGAGCGCGTCTCCCGAGATGTACAGCTCGCCCACAACACCGTCGGGGACGGGGTGCAGCCGCTGATCGAGCACGATCTCCTCGAAACCGCGGAGCGGACCGCCCACTGTGATGTTCTCCGACGACACCATCGGCTCGCCGATGTTCGACATGACGGTGGTCTCGGTCGGCCCGTACGCATTGCACAGCCGGCGACCAGGAGCCCACCGCTGCACAAGATCCGGCGGGCAGGCCTCACCACCGACCACCACGTCGCCGAAGCCCGAAAGGCCTTCGGGCGAAGCTGTTCCGAGCGCCGCAGTAGTGACAAAACCGTGCGTGACACGCTGGGATTCGAGGAAGCGAGACAACTCGTCACCGCCGTAGATCGTGCTCGGCGCAATCACCATGGTCGCTCCGGCACCGAAAGCCAGAAGATACTCGAAAACCGAGGCGTCGAAACTCGGGGTCGAGAAGTGCAACGTTCGCGCATCCTGGGTCGCACCGAACCGCGAACGCTGTTCGGCAGCAAGCGCTTCCAGTCCACGATGCGAGACCGTCACCCCCTTGGGGAGTCCGGTGGACCCGGACGTGTAGATCACGTATGCGGGATTGTCGGGCCGGATCGGGCGCACCCGATCGACATCGGAGATGGAGCGCACGGACAACCGTGCAAGTCGGCCACGGAACTCAGCGTCGTCGATTGCTATCCAGGAAATCGAATCCGGCAAGCGATGAAGTTCCGCGACGACCGTGAGCCCCAGTACGGCGCCGGAATCGGTCAGCATGAAGCGAACACGTTCATCCGGATAGGTCGGATCCACCGGCACGAATGCCGCGCCGGCTTTGCTCACGGCCAACATCGCGACAACCGATTCGATCGAACGCGTCAAACCCAGCGCCACACTGTTTTCCGGACCGATGCCGCGGTCGATCAATTCTCGGGCCAACTTCGACGAACGCTCGTCGAGTTCTCGATACGTCAACTCGGCATCGAGATACGACAGGGCCACGCCGTCGGGGTGTGTGCGCGCCGCACCGTCGAACAAATCGGCCAGGGTGCGATGCGAAGCGCGCGGGTCACTGCGTACAGGCTGCATCGCGGATCGCTCGACGTCGGACAAGATGTCGATGTCGCCGACCATCATTGTCGGATCTGTGGTGACGGATTCCAGGACGCGCGCGAACCGCAAACCGAGGCCACGTACCGTCTCGGCGTCGAACAGGTCGGTGGCAAACGCGAGCGTCACCGTGATTCCGGACGGCGTACCCACCTCGTCGAACAGTTCGACTGCAGACACTCCGAGATCGAAGCGGCCGAGGTCGGGAGGGTGCTCGTCAGCGCTGGCGACGGACTCGAACGTCACCTGTACAACCGGCGCATAGGCGGGTACATCCTCCACGTGCAATGGCTGAACCAACTGCTCGAGCCGTATCTCGCTGTGCGCCCGCGCATTACTGTGGACCTCGACGACGCTGTACAGGAGCGCCGTGAACGGCGTCTCCAGATCGATGCGACTCCGGATGGCGACGATGTTCGCGTCGGATCCCGCGGGCGTACCGATCACAACATCCGAAGCACCGGACAACCGGCTCACCAGGAGAGCAAAGCTCGCATGTAAGACCGCACGAGTGTCCGTCCCGAGATCACTCGCCATCGCCGTGATCCGCGCGTGGGTGTCGGCGGCGATCAGGACCTCAACCTGTGCACTGTCCAGCGATTGCGTTGCAGGCCTGGGTCGATCGAAGGGAAGTTGCAAAAGTTCGGGCGCCCCGGCGAGCTCATGTCTCCAATACTCGATGTGCCGGACTTCGCGTTGTCGTCGCTCGCCCTCTCGGGCCGTCGGGCCGTGAATGTCTGCGAGTTCGGCACCGGAATCAGACGCGATCAACTCTTCCAGCAAGCCGACAAAGTTCCGGTGGTGCTCGCGTAAACCCGCCTCCTCGTATCGGATCGGGTTTGCCCGGAAGTCGACACGCAGCCTGTCGCCGCTCGGATACACGTTGACCAGAAGGTCGTCCACCGGCCCGGAGGTGACGATGTGATACTCCCCAACCACCTCGCCCAACTGCACCTCCTGGCGAAACAGCATGACGTTGACCATGGGCCCGGCATATGAGTCTTCGCCTTCCAGACCGCTCGTCACGCCGGCGTCCCGACGGATGTCGTCGAGGCTGCAGCGCTGGTGTCGCAATGCACCCATGAGCTCATGCTGGACCTGGGCGAAGAGTTCACCGACGGTGTCGACCGCTGCGACACGGATGAGCAGTGGCGTGACGTTCACCATCATGCCGCCCGAGTCCCGCAGCACCGCCGTAGTCCGTCCGGACATCGGAACATGAATCTGGACAGTCTCTTTCGCCGTCATCCGCGCGAGGTACAACGCGAGCGCAGCGATGACCGGGGCAGCGTGGTTCTCGGATTCGTAGAGAAGTGCACAACTTCGGTCCGACATCAGTGTGCTTTCGAGTCGGCTCTCGGTTTGCGCGGGCCCAGAAGCCTCCGCCAGGCTGGATCCGGCGAGGGTGGTATTGCGCTCAGCCCAGTACTCCCGGTCGGCGGCGAATCGATCCGACATTCTGTACCGCTCGTCGATGTCGTACAGCGTGCGCAGCGTCGCGGCACGACTCGGCTGCGAGTCCTTTCTCGCCGCCGAGGCCGAGTACCGATGCGCAATGCGGTTCATCATGGTCATGGCACCGAAACCGTCGAGCGCAACATGATGGATGCGGCTGTACCACAGATAGTGCGCGTCACCCACGCGCAGCACAGCGGTCGCGACGATTCCGTCGACTGCCAGGTCGAGCTGTGTCCGGCAATCTCGGCGCATCCACCCGAGGGCATCCTCGATCGGATCGGGGGACCCACGGAGGTCGACCAAACCGACCGAGATTTCGGCCTTCTCATCCACGTACTGCATCGGTTGACCGTCGATCTCGATAACTTTGAGCAAAGGAGATTGAAACTCGTATGCCACCGCTCGCGTTTCGCGATCCAGCAGTTCGACGTCGAGTTCGCCGCGCAGCTCCACGTAGTGCGCTATCAGAATCGGGACTTCGGGATCGAATTGCTGAGCGAACCAGGTTGCCCGTTGGGCGGCCGAGAGCGGAAAGAGCGTCTCATCAGAAGGGTCGGTCCGACTTACCTCGAAGGGTTTCACAGCGCCCCGCCCCGCATGATCTCCGCGGCCGCCGAGTGCGTAGCCGCGTCCGAATCAACAGCGCGAAAGCAAGAGGCTGATCGCGCCTCTCAAGCAGTCGTACCCAGAATCGGCAAGCGCATGCACCGCCCCACCAGTCGATGTCACGTACGTATCGCTCATGTTTCGCGTGCCCGATATGTACTAAAAGTGTGAATGCGTCTCGTCACCTCGGTAATGTCCCACTCCGAGAAGACACATCCCCCGAGGGGAGCAGGCGCATGGACATCACCACCATTACCGACGTGATACGCCGACCACCGGATCGCCCAGGGGACGTGTGGCGTCCCGGCGACGCCTGGCTCGCGGGAGGAACGTGGCTGTTCTCAGCAGAACAACCCGACACGCGTCGACTGGTCGACCTCACCGCGCTCGGTTGGACACCACTGGAGGTCGGCCCGACTCATTTCGGTGTCGGAGCTACGTGCACCGTTGCCGAACTGTATGCGTTTGTCCCGCCGGATAATTGGCGTGCGAGTCCACTTATTCGCGTCAGCTGCGAGTACTTCCTCTCGTCTTTCAAGGTGTGGAATTCGGCCACCGTAGGCGGCAACATCTGTATGTCGCTTCCGGCCGGACCGATGATCACCCTGGCAGTTGCACTCGAGGCTTCGTTCACACTATGGGCTACCGACGGAACAGTGAGGACCGTCGACGCGTGCGACTTCGTGACCGGTGACCACCAGAATGTCCTGGAGCCGGGCGAAGTCCTTCGGAGCATCGAGTTCCCGGTGCACGCACTCACCAAACGGCACGCCCACCGCCGCTTCAGTCTCACGCACCTCGGCCGTTCGACGATCTTCATGATCGCGACGCAGACTCCTGGCGCCGACGACTTTCACCTCACCATCACCGCCGGCACCACCCATCCGATCCGGCTGACGTTCGACACCATGCCGGACGAGCACTCTCTGCGACGAGCCGTCGACTCCATTTCGGCCGACATTTGGTTCGACGATCCCAACGGAACCCCAGACCACCGCCTCCACCTCGCCCGCCACTACGCCGACGATCTCCGAAACGAACTCACGGGGAGCCAGTCATGAGCTACACGGTGAACGACCGGCAGTTCCACGAGGAGCCGTTCCCGGGACAGTGTCTCCGGACGTTTCTTCGGCACCTCGGACACCACGGGGTGAAGAAGGGGTGCGACGGCGGGGACTGCGGGGCGTGCACAGTGTGGCTCGACGGAACACCGATACACAGCTGCATCACGCCCGCCTTTCGCGCCGACGGTCGCGCGGTAACCACGATCGAGGGACTCGGCACGCCCGAAGATCTCCATCCGATTCAGCAGCAGTTCCGGGATGCACCCGGCTTTCAGTGTGGGTTCTGCACCGCCGGGATGATCATGACCTCGGCGGCGCTCACCGACGCGCAGAAAGAAGACTTGCCGCGAGCGCTCAAGGGAAACCTGTGCCGCTGCACCGGTTACCGATCCATCGAAGACGCGGTCAACGGTGTCGGTGCTATCGAAGTTGCCCTCCCGGGACAGGCCGTCGGAACCAGCGTCGGGGCGCCGGCGGCCACCGACGTGGTGACCGGCCGAGCCGAATACACTATGGACACCGCCATCGACGGCATGCTGCACCTGAAAGTGCTGCACTCGCCGCACGCACATGCACGCATCACCACCATCGACACCACCGAGGCGCTCGCCGTCCCCGGTGTCCATCGCGTCTACACCTGGAAAGACGTGCCGCGCAAGCTCTTCACCACGGCAATACATACCGACCACCTTGTCGATCCGGACGACACCTACATTCTCGACAACGTCGTGCGGTTCGTGGGTCAGCGTGTAGTGGCCGTCCTCGCCGACTCCGTCGTCGCTGCGGAAGAAGGCCGTCGGAAGGTGAAGGTCGATTACGAGATCCTGCCTTCGGTGTTCGATCCGGAAGAGGCCATGGCCGACGGCGCCCCAGCCCTGCACGGATCCGACGATCCCTTTGTTCGGGATCCCGAGCACAACATCCTGCTCGAACTTCACGGTCATGTGGGCGACGTCGAGGCCGGGTTCGCCGAGGCCGACGTCATCCACGAAGGCACCTACTTCTCGCCGCGGGTTCAGCATGCGCACCTCGAGACGCACGGTTCGATCTCCTGGATGGAAGACGGACGCCTCCACGTTCGCACAAGTTCGCAGTCCCCCTCCATCGCCAAGGTCAAACTCGCCCATCTCTTCGACCTCCGCCCGGATCAGCTACGCGTGTTCTGCAAACGCGTGGGCGGCGGGTTCGGAGGAAAACAGGAAGTGATCAGCGAGGATCTGGTGGCGCTCGCCACCCTCGACACCGGTCGTCCCGTCTGCCTCGAGTTCACCCGAGAAGAAGAGTTCACCACCGCGTCGCCGCGTCATCCGATGAAGCTCACGATCAAGCTCGGTGCCAAGTCGGACGGAACCCTCACAGCCTTTCAGTACCGAAACATCTCGAACACCGGTGCGTACGGAAACCACGGTGGAGAGACACTCTTTGCCGGCGGCGCGGCGGTCTCGCTCTACCGCTGCGCCAACAAGAAGTTCGATGCGTATTCCGTGTACACCAACAATGTTCCGAGCGGCGCTCTACGTGGGTACGGGATGACGCAACCGGCCTTTGCCGTGGAATCGGCCATGACCGAATTGGCCATCGCGCTGAACATGGATCCGCTCGAACTGCGTCGACGCAATATCGTCCGACCGGGCGATTCGCTGATCGCACTCGAAGACGGCCCAGACGACGTGATCTTCACCGAAGACGGACTGGGGCAATGCATCGATCTGATCGACGCCGCGTTGAAGCGCCAACCGGTTCCCTCGCTCGGAGACGATTGGCTGATCGGCACCGGTACCGCCAGTTCACTACATGAGACCGCGCCACCCACCGAGCACATTTCCGAGGCTTGGCTCACCCTCGGCGAAGACTGTGTATACGAACTTGCTATCGGCACAGTCGAATTCGGTGAGGGTACTTCTACCGCCCACGTGCAGATCGCCGCGAATCAGCTGGGCACAACACCGTCACGTGTACGAATCATTCAGTCGGACACCGACCGAACCGGTTTCGACACAGGCGCTTTCGCCAGCGCCGGCCTGTTTGTCGCTGGGAACGCGGTACTTCGCGCGTCGAATGCGCTCCGCGATCGCCTACTTGCCTTCGCCGCGCACCACACCGGCGTGTCGATTGACCAGTGCTCGATGGACGACGACAAGATCGTCTGCGGTAGTACTCGACTAACACTGCAAGAGATACTCGAGGCCGCACGCCCGCGCGGGATCCGATTCACCGAGGCGCGGAAGGCATACGGATCTCCGCGCAGCGTGGTGTCCAACACTCATGGCTTCCGGATTGCCGTCCATCGCATCACCGGCGAGATCCGCATTCTCTACAGCGTCCAAGCCACCGACGCTGGGGTGATCATCAATCCGGCGCAGGTGCGGGGACAGATCGAAGGTGGCGTCGCCCAGGGCATCGGCTTCGCACTCACCGAGAACTTCCACGTAGACGCAAACGGCGCGATGATGAACCCGAATCTACGTAACTACCGGATCCCGACATATGCAGATATCCCACGCACGGAGGTGATCCTCGTCGAGTCATCAGACTCCGTCGGCCCACTCCGCTCCAAGGGCATGGCGGAGTGCTGCATCAATCCGGTTGCCCCTGCATTGGCGAACGCACTGCAGGATGCAACCGGGTCACGATTCCGGTCACTACCGCTCACCCCGGAACGCATCTACTCAGGCCTGAACCGATGACCGCGAACACGTCGGCGGACAGCGCCGCGACGGTCATCATCGGCCAGCGGGTGCGTGCCGGACTGGAGAAAGAATTCGAGGTCTGGCAGAAAGATCTCAACCGAGCCGCCGCAGATTACGCGGGCTTCCTCGGGGCAGAAATCGCGGCTCCGACGCCCACCCAACCCGATTGGGTGATCGTGTACCGCTTCGACTCCATCGCTCATGTTCAAGCGTGGATCAACAGCGCGACGAGGCAGAACTACCTCGACAGCGGGCGTCAGTACTTCGACGGCCCGGCCACGCAGCAGGTAGTGAGCGGTGGGATCAGGCCTCCGGACCCACTGCTGACCGTCGTAGTGACGCACCGAGTCGGTGACGACAGCATCGACGAGTTCCTTGCCTGGCAGGATCGCCTTCGGGAGGTGGAGAGTGCTTTCGACGGATTCCGCGGCACCGAACTGTTTCGCCCCGTCGACGGTGTGCAGGATGAATGGACCCTGCTGTATCGCTTCGACAATGCTGCCCACCTCGATACGTGGCTGACTTCCCCTGAGCGACAACAACTCCTCGCCGAGGGCCGCAAGTTTCACGACTTCGAACTGCGAACCGTGGACAATTCGTTCGGCAGTTGGTTTGCCTTCGACGAGATCGGAAACGAGGCCCCTCCACCTTCGGAGACAAAAACCTCGATCGCGGTCTGGGTCGGTCTCTACCCGACTGTCGTCTTGCTTACTTTGGCGCTGTCACCGCTGAAGCTGCCACTCTGGCTCGGATTGTTGATCGGCAACCTGTTGTCGAGCTTCATCATGAGTTTCTTCACGATGCCGTACTACGTGAATCGGCTCCTGCACCGTTGGCTGCGTCCACCTCCGGGGATTCCTGTCGCAAAAACCAACGCACAAGGGGTGGCAATCGTCGCCGCTGTGACGTTGTTCTGGGTTGTCGTCTTCTACCTCGTGACTACTCAGTTCTGGTCGCTGCCCTGAACTCTCCGGAATACGAAATGCCAGCGCATGTAACGGGGCATGATTCTTCCCCGGTGCATACGCTGGCATTTTCAGTTTTGGCCGTTCAGGCGGCCGTTGGTGGGCTGTTCCCGCCGATCGGCTGTTGATACGGGTCGATCGACATGGGTGGATAGAACACCGTTTTCCGATCCGGGCCGATCTCGACACGCCATTCGGTGTGGTGCATCGTCCGGTGGTGATGACCGCACAACAAGATCAGATTGTCGAGATCTGTTGGGCCACCATCGTTCCAGTCAACAATATGATGAGCATCGCACCACCCCGACGGTGTCCCGCACCCCGGAAACGCACACCCACCATCACGCACCGCCAACGCCCGCCGCTGCGGAACCGTCGCCGTTCTCGCTTCCTTACCGCAGTCGAGCGGAACACCATTCTCATCCGGGAGGATCCGGGTGACGGTGCAGTCGCACGCCAACATCCGGGCGGTGTCGATGCTGATCGGGCCCACCCAATCCGTCCACGCAAATCCCAGCTCCTCGGTGGACGGCAACAGGTCTTTCAGAACTTTAAGGTCGGTCATGTCTTTCGCGGACGCGGTGACCGTGATGTGCGGTTTCACTCCGCCTTCGATCGGGCCCAACCCCGCCCGCTCGTACCGGCGCAACAACTCGCAAAACCCGTCCGCACGCCGTAATGCCGGAGTACGCGTGTCCTTCACGCCGTCCTTCTCCGGCGTCGGAGCCGACAGACTCGACAACAACGTGATCAACCGGGCCCCGTTGATCGCATCCAGATCACCCTTCACAGTGACCCGCCCGTACAAGCCTTTCGAGGCGTAGAACTCGTTACGTTCGGAATCCTCGCCGACCGGGACGCCGTCCTCGCGCTTGCCGTACTGCTTCTCGATCCGCCGAATCGCCGCCCGCACCGCATCGCAATCCGCAATGTTCTTCGACGCCAACGACAACAAAATCCCGCGAGCCTTGTCCACATCCGCCAGGGTCATGTTCTTCGGCGGATGCTGACAAAACGACGCCACCTGCCGCGCCTTCAACGCATCCACGTCACCGCGATGAAACGCATCCGCGACAACAGGTTCGAGCATCAACAACCGCGCCAACCCGACCAGCAGACTGCACTCACCGATCTCCAAATTCGTCGAACCATGCAACCACTGCGCGATCGCCCGAAAACCCTTCCCGCCGAGAACCTCACGGGAAAACATCTCCACGATCAGCAACACCAACCGCGACTGCAACTCGTGCCGGACACGCACCAGATCCAGAACCTCCCCCTTGAGGCCCTCGCCATCCAGCTGCCACGCATCCCGACTGTCCATACCGAAAGTTTAATCGAACAAACTTTCGATAACCAGAGACAAAACGGACAACTTCGAGAACAGGAAGGCTCGAGACACGTTGATATGAAACTACTTTCAGTAACTCTCAAAACCGGATCATCGGCCGCCGAGCGGCAGAACTCCCCCGCCGACGGGATAGGGCGGCAGCGTTCCCACAAGCGTCGGTGTCAATGTGGTCGCAGACGGATCGGCACGACCGAGAGTGAATTTCCGAACTTCGGCACCCGTTCCGTTGCTGCCGCTGACGAGGAGATCCGCGCCGGTAGTCGTGCTCGTCGTGGCCACTCCCACACCCGACCCTGGAGCGGTGAACGGGTCGAAAGCTGCAACCTCCCGAAATGCCACGTCCGTCGAATGGTGATCTGGACTCTCGAGGTACATCTCGGGTGCACCGTCGAGCCTGGATCCACTCGAGAAGACGCGGATTGATCCTTCTCCTCCGAGCATGCCTGCCACTATCGACTTTGCGCCGCCCTCGGCGCCGGCCACCCAACCCGTCGACAGAGACACCCCGTCGCGGTAGCCCTGATCGAATGCCAAGAACTGTGATGTCGTTGACGGACCAGCCGTATGACCTGCGTGTTCATCGGAGTCGCCCTGCGCAACCGCCGTCGGTTCGTACAGGTCGTAGCGGAACGTCTTGATCAACGGCTCCTCGCCCGCACCCGGTGCGGTCACGATGCTCGCTCGACCGGAGTGACTGTCAACCATTCCGGTTGCGAACGTGACTCCGCTACTCGATCCCGGGTACGGCGAGAACGAACCGAATTCTGCGGGTGCGGACTTCTTGTCCGCCGGAAGGTCGGTGGAGTAAATCTTGACCTGCGACTCCATCCCCGGGCCCGAGGCAACGATGATGTTGTCCGCCAGTGCGTTTCCGTCGATATCGACGCCGCCGATGTTCACTCCGCCACGAAAACCCACATCGAAGGGGGCGAATCTTGCCAACTCGTCGGTGAACGGCACGCCGCCGACTGCGTTGTACGCCACCACTTCCGGAGCCGAGCCTGCACCTGTTCCAGCGACCAGATCAAGCACCATGTCTCCGTTCACGTCCGCCATCGCAACACTCGGGGTGCCTTCGAACGACGGGAAGGGCGTCACAGCAGTGATCAGTTTGTCGCCGTTGGCATCGAATATCTGCACCTTGGCGGGCACGCCGGCCGAACCAGGTATCGCGACGGCATATGTCGATACCTCGGGAATCACGTTGACAGTCGCCATCAAACCGTTGTCCTCGTGATTGAGTCGGTGGCAGTGAATCACAAAGGTTCCGGTGTACTCGGTGAACTTCGTCCGCAACGTCACCGATGCTGGTTCCAGCGCATTCTCGTTCTCGTCCGTCACCGGCGCCGGCACGTTCACGTTGTCGATTCCCCAGGGCTGAACGCCCGTCGTGGTACCTGCGACGGGATCCACAACTTCCGTTACCTGGAAGTCGTTGACGTGAATATGCATCGGGTGTTCGTCGTTGTTGAGGTTCGTGATCTTCCATTCCTCAACGGAATTCAGTCGCGGTTGAATCAGCGGAATGTTGGGGAACGTGTTGTCGGCGAATTCGTAGGTGAAGGCCTTCGGATCGCTGTTGCTGGCCTTCTCGTTTCCGAACCCACCGGACACTGTGAGATTGCGGGTCACGTCGGGCGTCATCGCTGCGGTATCCACGAACGAGGTGTAGGTATCGAGCTTCTGTCCGAACTCGAAGGGAGTCGTCTTTCCTTCACCCTCGTCTGGCGTCGCACGGATCAACTGCTGAGTCGGGAACGTGAAGAATCCGTCCGCGTAACTGATCACCGACGGGTCGACGGTGACGGTTCCGAGTTCGGCGGGCGGATTGTCGGTACCGTTGTTGGTGTAGAGAATGCCTGGATTGCTCACCGGCTTCGCACCTTCGAGCGGTGGCATCTCCAGCACCAGATCGCCGGACTCCGGCATCGTCACTGCGATTGCGTATCGCGAGGCCGGCGGAATCACCAGCCTGGTTCCGTCCCCGTCCACGGGTGGCCTGACCTCGTCGAACGGGTTCCCGTCCTGCCCTACGATGGCGAACTTCGGATGGGCGCCGGTTGCGGTTTCCGTCAACGTGACCGGCATGTAGGCAAAGTCGCTGATGTTGGCAAGCACCCAGATCTCGGTCTGCCCCGGCTTCAGTTTCAGCGACGGCTGGAACTGACCGTTCACGGTGTACTGCACATCGCGTTGGTTGTCCGGCAGTAAAGGATCGGCCGGTACAGTCGTCGATTCACCCACGAAGCTCTGCAGATTGCCTGGAACGAATTGATTCTGTCCACGATGATTGGCCGGGGACAACGGTCCGGTATACCAGTTGGTGAAATACTGCGCGCCCTCGGTGGTGTCCGAGAAATTCACCGGAGCAAGGCTCGGACGGTACGTCCCGTCGGCTAGTTCCGTACCGGCGGGTGGCGTCAACGTACTGACGAATTGGGGCCAGTTCGCGTCGTTGAGCTGTCGGCCCTTTCCTTTTCGGTCGAATACGAAGTTGTACTGCAGTGCCATATCGCGAATCGGAACGTCGTTTGCCTTCACGACAGGCAGATTGCCGTCCGGCCGGCCGATTTCCAGTAGCCCGGCCAGGCCCATGTACGTCTGCTGGGCGGTGAGGGTGTGCCGGTGACTGTGATACCAGTACAGACCGTTCGGCATCGTCCCCGGAATCGCGTAGTCGTACACGTTTCCCTGGCCGGCTGGAATGTTGAGCAACACGTTGTCCGCATTGCCGTCCGGACTCACGTGCACTCCGTGCGTGTGCAGATTCAGCGGAGCCGACGTCAGCGCCGGCGGATAGATCGGCACGTCCCCGCCCGCCGGTGTGAATGCCGGATCGTAGAAGTCCTGGATCGTGAGATCCTGCAAATCGTTGTCGTAATGAATGATCAATCGCTCTCCGGGATTGACGCGGAGAGTCGGCGCCGGATAGACGTCACTCGCCGAGGTCGATCCGTCCGACGCCGTACCGCGGATGACCTCGTACCCGAAGAGCAGAAAATTCGAAACGGGCGCCGAAGCGGTATCGAGCGGAATCACTCCCTGATGAGCGGACAAGCGCACCTCGAGAACACCATCTCGGCTACTCAGTTTCACCGGCTCCCGATAGTCGACGGCGGTTCCGCCAGAGCCGTAATTGCCGCCCACCTCGGGCGCCGATTCACCGGAGGTACACGCGGCCAACGCCATCGTCATGGACACCACTACTGCTGCGGCTAACGACTTTCCTCGCAGTGCGATCACTGGTTTCCCCGTTCCATGGTGGCGTGAGGTACGTCCGATCAGCGCTCACCAGCCTATCGAGAAAACATCGGCTGAACAGGATATTCACGACAAATCGCCCACCTAAGGCCTGCGTGAGTGCTGCACCTTGCAAGCAGTCTCAGCAAACCGATCAGAAATCGAGAAGCACAGCCACGGGACCCGCAATTACGTTGAAACACATGAACACACCACAGAAGTCCACTTCCGACCACACGTCGCCAATCCACACATCAGCAGGGAGCGCCCAGATGACCACCGCGAAATCCGTGATACTCGACGTTCCCGACCTCGCGGCAGCCGAAGCCTTCTACAACGCTCTCGGCGTCGGAGATCGAATCCAGCTACGCGAATCGAACGAACCGACAACAGGGTTTCGTGGGTACACCCTTTCGCTCGTCGTCTCCCAACCGAACATCGTCGACGCCTTCGTCGGCGCAGCACTCGCAGCCGGTGCCACCGCCTTGAAGCCTGTGAAGAAATCCCTCTGGGGATACGGCGGAGTCGTCCAGGCTCCAGACGGTTCGATCTGGAAGATCGCCACGTCGTCGAAGAAGAACGACGGGCCGGCCACCCGCACGATCGACAGCCTCGTGCTGCTGCTCGGCGCCGAAGACGTCAAGGCCAGCAAGCAGTTCTACCTCGACCGCGGACTCGAGGTGTCCAAGAGCTTCGGTCGCAAGTACGTCGAATTCACCAGTGCAGCAAACAATGTGACACTCGCACTGTATGGTCGCCGCGCTTTGGCAAAGGATGCCGGGGTTGCTCCGGAAGGCACCGGATCACACCGTCTGACCGTTGCCGGCACGTCTGAAACCTTCACAGACCCAGACGGTTTCGCCTGGGAAGCCGCCTGCGCTTGACATCAAGCACAGATCACCGGGAAGGCGGCCGGTATCAGACTTCGGAGTTGGCCGCGTCATGCGCCGGGTACGCATGCACCAAGGCAGTAGCGAGTTTGGGCACCGCGTGAGTGAGCGAATGCTCGGCGCTGTGTGCAATCGCATGAGCTTCGGCAAGTGTTGCCCGGGGATCGATGTCGAGTTCTGCATCGGCATGCAGTCGGTGTCCGATCCACCGCATCTTCAGATCACGAACGCCGAGGACTCCAGGTTCGTGCATCAATGCATGCTCTGCGTCGTCCACCAACTCAGGTTCGACGCCGTCCATCAACCTCCGGAAGACGTCTCGCGCTGCAGTCCTGAGCACCGCCACGATGGCAACGGTGATGACAAGGCCGATGATCGGGTCTGCCAACGGGAAACCCAGCGCAACTCCCCCCGCCCCCAGAAGGACTGCGAGCGAAGTGAATCCGTCGGTCCGAGCATGCAATCCATCGGCCACCAGGGCCGCTGAACCGATTTGCCTGCCGATCCTGATCCGATACAACGCCACCAATTCGTTTCCGATGAAACCGATCAAACCTGCCGCCGCTACCCAACCGAGGTGCTCGATCTCGACCGGGTTGATCAATCGCCTCACCGCCTCGACACCGGCGATCACTGCCGACAGTGCGATCATGGCGAGCACGAATAGTCCGGCCAAATCCTCCGCACGCCCGAAACCATAGGTATAGCGCCTGGTCGCAGCGCGCCGACCGAGCGCGAAGGCAATCCAGAGTGGGACTGCAGTGAGCGCGTCGGAGAAGTTGTGAATGGTGTCCGCCAGCAGCGCCACCGAACCCGAGATCGCCACGATCGCAACCTGAGCAACTGCGGTGACTCCGAGCGCGACAAGACTGATCTTGACCGCCCGGATGCCGATTGCGCTCGATTCCAATGCGTCGTCGACACTGTCGGCAGCGTCGTGACTGTGCGGCGAGAACACTTCGCGGACTGCCGATCGAAATCCCTTCGGCCCGTGGCCATGGGGGTGGCCGTGGCCGTGGGACGTCTTGGGTTCGTGCGTCACGACGCACCTTCTTCTTGATCGGTCCGATCGACGTTCGCCGAGCGCTCCGGGTGTATCTCCCGAAGCTCACCTTCACTACGGTGATGCCCCGGCAATCCGGGTCCGGCATGCTCCGCATTGAAGACCGCGTCCGTAACCAGTTGGCGCACATGGTCGTTCTCCAGGCGATAGAACACCGTCGTACCATCGCGGCGGGTTCGTACCAACCTTGCCATGCGCAATTTCGCCAGGTGCTGCGACACCGAGGGCGCCGGCTTGCCGACGCGTTCCGCCAGTTCGTTCACCGAGCACTCGCGGTCGACCAATGCCCACAAGACCTGCACACGGGTTGCGTCGGCCAGCATGCGGAACACCTCGACGACGAGGTCGACTTGATCATCGGGAAGCTTGCGGCGACAAACACCACTATCTGCGTTCATACGTAGATAGTAGATCATGCTGGACGCCGAAGATGACCTCTCGTCGATTCACCAGTTGTGCAAAGCTTGGCGGCAGAGCCCTTCGCCACTCGCAGACCGGGAGACAACAATGAGTACCGACGATTGGAACGCAGGAATCATTGCGGAATTTCGGGAGAACGAGGGCAAGGTAGGTGGCCCCTTCGAAGGTGCGCCCATGGTGTTGGTCCACCACACAGGACGCAAATCCGGACGCGATTTCGTGAGTCCCATGATGTATCTGGCAGACGAGCAGGATCCGAAGACCATCTACGTTTTTGCATCCAAGGCCGGTGCCCCGACCAATCCCGACTGGTACTACAACCTCGTTGCCACCGACCAGGCAGAGGTCGAGATCGGCACCGAAACATACCCGGTCTCCGTCAGCGAAGTAACCGGCGAGAAGCGTGACCGCATCTACGACGAGCAGGCCAGTCGATACCCGGGATTTGCCGAATACGCGGAGAAGACCGCTGGGATCCGCACAATCCCGGTGGTAGCCCTGACTCGCGCGTAAATCCTGGTAGCACCTCCCAGTCGTTTCCATTCGGAAACGGCTGGGATCGTTTGTACGGAATCAGGTCGCTGAAGAGGCTTTGACCTCACCCTTCGCATGCCGTCCGAGCAGCACGTATCCGACCCAGGATCCGACAACCACTGTCGCCGCGAGCGCCTGTACAAGGCCTTCGATACTCGCCGGATAGAACACGCCGGTGATGTAGTGCGAGATGAATCCGGTGGACGGCAACTCCGCGATCCCGGCCATCCGGCGGGCCCAGTTCTCGAGATTGGTCAGCGGGCAGTCATATCCGACCGCTATCGAACCGGCTCCCCAGACGACTGCAAGTAGGTGGAAACCGATGGTACGACGCCACTTCCACGCCACGAACCCACCCAGCACCACATAGAGGACAAACCCGAAGTGAACGAACACCGTTACTACTTCGATGAGCCGATACACCATCGTCGTCTCCGCTCGTGGCGCGGAAGTCCCGCAACAACCAGACTAATCCGATGTTAGTCCTCGTAGAGGTGATCTACCCGGTGTATGCAGCGGTCGTGCGAGCAGCGGCGGCTGCAGCCGCATCCGGGTCGTCGCCCGATGCGATCGCAGCTTCGGCCCACAGTTCACTGCTTCCCGCGATGAATGCCTTGGCCTCGTCGCTCGCCGACCACTCGGATGTCTCGAGTGGCGTCGCGATCCCCAGTTCCACGTGTCGAGCCAGCCCGAGCAGTCCCATGTCCCACCCGACGCCGACGGCACCTGGACCGTACTCGGCCCACCGATCCGGCTCCACGTCCGCGGCATGTTTGAAATCGAACAGCGTTGCACCACTGCCCTTTTCGGCGAGATTTACAGTCACATAGCTCACATCGCCGCCATATTCCCAGGTGATGCGAAGAGTTCGAGGAGCTTCGCACGCCAAAATCTCGCCGCCGGCGTTGCCCTCGAGCTGATAGTGGCCGCCGATCATGGCTTCTCCCGCGACCGGCATGAACCATTGGCGAATGCGGTCGAACTCGGTGATCGCCGCCCAGACCGTGCCTATTGGTGCCGCGAGAGTCCGCGACATGCGCAGCATGCGCGTTTTCCCCTCGTCTCCGCCGAACGGGCCCAGTTCTCGCGCCACCAACTGCAACGAATCAACTGCTTTGTCGACCATGAGACTCCTCGGTTCGAGCGAAACTTTCAGCTCAGGCGCTGCTGTAGATGTACCGCTACCTCTTCTCCAGCGGCGCTCTTGCCGATCGCCTTGCACAGCGCCACGCGCAGCGGAAGCCAGTGCGGTCCGTCGCCGGAGGGCATCAGCGTCGCCTCGAAGGGATGCTCACCATCGAGGGTTCCGAGCACCTTCACAGCGCGTCTGGTTCCCAGAAGTTCCGCCGAGCCGGGCACGGTCAAGAACGTTGCGAACGCACCGTCTTTCTCGATGGGAGCGGTGAACGAGTAATCGAGCGGTTGTGGAGTCTTGTCAGTGGCCATCTCGCGTCACTGCTCAGCAGCGAGCAGGACGTCGGTGTCGAAACACGTGTGAGTGCCGGTGTGGCACGCGGCGCCCTCCTGATCGACGATCAGCAAGACGGAATCGCCGTCACAGTCGAGGCGCACCTCGTGCACGTACTGGGTGTGCCCGGAGGTCTCTCCCTTGACCCAGTACTGCTGCCGCGAGCGCGAATAGTACGTCCCCTTACGGGTTTCCAGTGTTCGCGCGAGCGCTTCGTCGTCCATCCACGCGACCATCAGCACATCACCGGTCGACTTCTCCTGCGCAACCGCGCTGAACAGTCCGGCGTCGTTTCGCTTCAGCTTCGCCGCGATTGCGGGATCAAGGCTCATAGGACGTTTATACCTTCCACCTGTGACTTCCGTGGAATTCCCCTGCACGGCCGCCCTAGAATGGAAGTTCCTTCGCTGTCACCGTGGAAGAAGATCCGACATGAACCATCAACGTCATGACGGTCCGCACCCGGAGTACATCTGCCATCTCGCGAACCCGAGTACCGATCGCGTCCGAACCCGCCACGTCGTTCTCGGCATCGGCCCAGGTGCTACCAGCAAGAATGTACTCAGCTACGCACTGACGCTTGCCGCCAAGGAGGATTCAGCCCTCCAGGTCGTTCACTGCATCACGTCCGAGGACCTACCTGTCGAAACCGACTCACCAGAATTCGAAACGCGTCTGCACGACGAGATGGTGTCGCAACGCGAGCAGACAACCTCGGCACTTGCCTCGCACGCCGACACCTGGACGTACGACTGCACCTATGGAGACCCGGCCGGTGTCATTCTCGCAACCGCGGACAAATACGACGCATTTACCATCGTGATCGGATCTCCGCGAAAAGGCGCTGCCTCCGCGGTGAGCCGACTGATGCACATCTCGGTCACTTCCCGACTGAACCGGCAGAACCGTTATCCCGTGATATCGGTTCCGACCGGAGTCAGCTCGGCAAGATAGCCGAACGCGGGACAAGCCCGCCTAGATGATCGAATAGTCCTCGAGCGGAAAGCGTTTCGCTTCGACGAACGCATTCCGTGTAGACGTGGGCCGCAGAATCGCAGCCTCGCCGTGCTGATTGAAGTAATAGCTTCGTGCAGTCTGGCAACTACCGCCGTAGAAGACGGAGTCCGCCAGGTTCTCGGTCATCCGGTCGAGAAACTCGGCGTTGGCAGTTTCGGTGACCTCGAATGTTTCCGCGCCGCGCCGTTTCACCTCGCCGAACAGTCGATCCATGTGCTGCATCTGGGATTCGATCGTCGTGAAGTAGGACAACCCGCTGTACGAGTACGGACTGGCGAGCGTGAGGAAATTGGGGAAGTAGGGAACCGCGACCCCCTCATAGGCCTGGAAACGGTTGTCGCGCCACCACTTACCGAGGTTTCGGCCCTCACGGCCGATAACCTCGATGGCCGGAAAGTTCACATCCCAGAGGTTGAATCCCGTTGCCAGCACCAGGGTGTCGATCTCGGTCTTGCGGCCGTCGGCCGTGACGATTCCGTCTGCAGCAATGTGGTCGATCGACGTGGTTTCGAGGTGCACGTTGTCTTTGGTGAAGGTACGGAAATAGCTGTTCGAGAATGTGGGTCGCTTGCACCCGAAGTCGTAGTCCGGTGTGAGTTGCTCGCGGAGATGCGCGTCACGGACCTGCGACCGCAGAAACGCTCGTGATGCGGCTGCAGCGCCCTTGTTCAACAGTTTGACCTGCTTGTAGTGCAGGACCGCGCTGACCATGATCATTTCTAGGATCGACGAACTGACAGCGCGCGCGATTCGCTGGGTGAGCGGAATACGCGAGAACAGCTTCTGCACTGCATTCGGAATGGGGACGTCGATCTTGGGAACCACCCAGATCGGCGTGCGCTGGTAGACGGTCAACTCTGCGGCCTGACGCGCCACCTCGGGGATCAACTGCACAGCGGTGGCGCCGGTTCCGATGATTGCGGTCTTGGTGCCGGACAGGTCGTAGGAATCGTCCCAGGCCGTGGTGTGGATGATCTTGCCGGCGAAGTCGCCGATACCGGAGATGTCGGGCCGATGCGGTTGCGAGAGGAAACCCGTCGCAGTCAGGAGGTACTTGGCAGTGATGTCCGGCGCGCCTTCGACGGATACGACCCAGTGCGAGGAATCCTCGTCCCAGCGGGCTCCGTTGACCACGGCACCGAACGTCATGTGCTTCCGCAGATCGTACTTGTCCGCGACGTGATCGGCGTACTTCTTCAGTTCCGCGCCCGGTGCGAAAAGCCTGGACCAGTTCGGATTGGGCTCGAACGAATACGAGTAGGTGACCGATGCGATGTCGACAGCCAGACCGGGATAGCGGTTGACGTGCCAGGTTCCACCCAGATCGTCCTCGCGCTCGAGGATCGCCAGGTTGTTCAGGCCCAGCCGCTTGAGTTGAATGGCCGCACCCATTCCGCCGAAGCCCGCCCCCACTACTACTGCGTCGTACTGCACTGCCATCGGAGAATACCTCTCGTGAACTGCACATCAGAAAAACTGCACATCAGAAACTGACACGTCATTCCGTTATTGAGAACGGTATCATTCCTGATGTGACGAAGGCCATGACCAGAGCGGAACGAAAAAAGGCGGAATTGCGCCGCGAGATCATCGACGCATCATTCGAGTGCTTCGCCCAGCGCGGCTATCACGCAACCGGAATTGCCGACATCGCAACAACTCTCGGAATCGGCCACGGGACCTTCTACCGGTACTTCGAGAACAAGCGCGACATCATCGATCACGTCATCGACGACCTCGTCGCAAAGATCATCAGCGCACTGGCCACCGAGAATGCTCCCGACGCCGCCAGCACACTGGACGAGTACCGCGCCCAAGTGGGACGGATCGCCGAGGCGCTCCCCCGCATCTTCTTCGACGACCCCCGCATCCCGCGGGTTCTGCTGTTCGAGACGACGGGCGTCGACGCCGATCTGACGGGCCGGATGCTCGATCTACTCGACCAGTCGGCATCGTTGACCGCGGCGTACCTGCACCACGGAGTCGAATGCGGCTATCTACGCGCCGACCTCGATGTCGACAACACTGCCCACGCCGTCAACGGCATGATGCTGGCAAGTGCGATTCAAGGATTGCGAGCCGGTTCGTCCGTCGACTGCACGGCGTTGAACCAAGCCATCAGCCGCCTCATGTTCGACGGAATCCGCGCCGAGAACGCCTAGCGAACGACGATTCCCTCGGCACGCATCGCATCCTTGACCTCCGGGATGCTCAGATCGCCGAAGTGGAAGACACTTGCTGCGAGAACTGCGTCTGCGCCCGCTTCGACTGCAGGGGCAAAGTGCTCGACCAGGCCGGCACCGCCACTGGCGATCACCGGTACGTGGACTGCCGCCCGGACAGCGCGGATCATCAGAAGGTCGAAGCCCGCTTTGGTGCCGTCGGCATCCATCGAGTTGAGCAGGATCTCCCCCACTCCCAACTCTGCACCACGCTCGGCCCACTCGACAGCGTCGATCCCGGTGCCGCGCTTGCCCCCGTGCGTCGTGACCTCCCACCCCGACGGTGTGTCCGGCTGCCCCTGGGGAACGGTGCGGGCATCGACCGAGAGGACGATGCACTGCGAGCCGAAACGCTCACTCAGTTCCTTCAGCAGTTCCGGGCGCGCAATCGCCGCGGTGTTGACGCTGACCTTGTCGGCACCGGCACGCAGCAGACGATCGACATCCGCGACCGTGCGCACTCCACCGCCGACGGTCAGAGGAATGAAAACCTGCTCGGCAGTGCGACTTACGACGTCGAGCATCGTGCCGCGATCCGACGTGGAGGCGGTCACGTCCAGGAAGGTCAGTTCGTCGGCGCCCTGAGCGTCGTACGCTGCCGCGAGTTCCACCGGATCTCCGGCGTCGCGAAGATTCTCGAAATTGACACCCTTGACCACTCGCCCGGCGTCGACGTCGAGGCACGGAATCACACGAACTGCGAGGGTCATGACTGTGGTCCTCCTGAGGACGAAGCGCGCGGATCACCGAGCGCGTTGAGGATATCGAGAATCTCACCGTGGATGCCCGGAGCGGCAGCGAGCACCGACTCCGATTCTACGGTCCACGGGCGGCCGGCCAGGTCGGTGACCACCCCGCCCGCACCGCGAACGAGCGCGACCCCGGCCGCGTTGTCCCACGCGTTGCGGCCGTAGACGATCGCACCGCCCAGGATGCCGGCCGCGGTGAAGGCCAGATCGACTCCGGTGGAACCGTGTATCCGGATCCGCGAGGACACCTTGCTGATCTCGGCGAGGAGGTCGAGACGGAAACTGCCGGGGATCCGCCCTCGACTATTGACGTTGAGCGCACCCAAGCCGACGATCGACGACGCCAGATCGGTTGGCTCCAGCGGCGGTACGGCGATTCCATTGACCAACAACGGACCGCCGGCGCGAGTCGCGTACGTGTGACCGATCAATGGAAGCCAAGTCAATCCGAGCACCGGGACACCGTCGTCGAGAAGCGCCAACAGCGTTCCGGCAGTGGGCAATCCGGCCGAGTAGTTGAAAGTACCGTCAACGGGGTCGAGAACCCAGACGAGCCCGGAACCGACGTCGGGACCACCGAATTCCTCGCCGTGCACCTCGATGCCGGTCTGCTCGAACAACTCCGCGGTCAACCGCTTCTCGAGCGCAAGATCGACCTCGGTGGCAAAATCACCCCAGCCCTTGCGGACCGCACTCGGGGCGCCGACACCGGAGACGAACTGATCGTGGACGCCGTCGAGAAGCCGACCCGCAATCGCGAGAAGTTCGTCGAGGTCACGCGTCGGAGTCATCTGGAAAATCTATCCGGAAACTGCTGCCAGTGCTTCGGGGAGAGTGAAGCGACCGGCATACAATGCCTTGCCCACGATCGCGCCCTCGACACCCTGATCAACCAGGCTGGAAATGGCGAGTAGATCCTCGATGGTCGACACACCACCGGAGGCGACGACGTGCGCGTCGGTGACCGCGCAGACCTGGCTGAGAAGTTCGAGATTGGGACCGGTGAGTGTGCCGTCCTTGGAGACGTCGGTGACGACGTAACGAGTGCAGCCGTCACGGTCCAGACGCGCGAGGGTCTCCCACAGATCGCCGCCGTCGGTGACCCAGCCGCGACCACGTGTGCGGTACTGACCGTCGACGAGACGAACATCGAGGCCGACAGCGATCTTGTCGCCGTACTTGGCCAATGCACGCGCACACCACTCGGGATCCTCGATAGCGGCAGTACCGAGATTCACGCGAGCACAGCCGGTGGCCAGTGCGGCTTCCAGGGAAGCGTCGTCGCGGATTCCACCGGACAGTTCCACCTTGACCGTCAGGTCGCCGATGACGCCGGCCAACAGTTCACTGTTGGACCCACGCCCGAAAGCAGCGTCGAGGTCGACAAGATGCACCCATTCGGCACCGTCGTTCTGCCACGCAAGAGCAGCGTCGCGGGGCGACCCGTAACCGGTCTCACTTCCCGCCTCTCCTTGCACGAGGCGAACAGCTTCACCGTTGACGACATCTACAGCAGGCAAAAGGACCAGGCTCACGTGCGGTAACCCTAGTAGGTCAGGACCTCGAACCGTCTTCCGGGTCACCGAACGCTTTTCGGGTCATCCGCTTGGATACGACGCCCATTGCCGCAATCGCAGCGGCGACCCCCACGAGACCGATCACGAGGCCGACGCCCGGCGATGGTTTGAGAACAACGATGACGACAGTTGCGACCGCCAGCGCAGCCACAGCGGCGCCGAGCGAGAACAACGCCAGACGGGCGAGGGAGAAATCGTCACCGCCGTTCGGTCCGGATCCCCCGGTCACAAACTCTGCACCCAGTTGCTCAGCAACTCGGCGCCTGCGTCACCGGATTTCTCGGGGTGGAACTGCGTTGCCGACAACGCACCGTTCTCGACGGCAGCGAGAAACTTTCCGCCGTGATCGGCCCATGTCAGCTTCGGGGGTGCAATGTGCTCGGACGGCGCGAGCTCCCAACTCTGCACACCGTAGGAGTGGACGAAGTAGAAGCGGGTATCGGCGTCTATGCCCTTGAACAGGGTGCTGGACTCCGGCGCCTCCACGGTGTTCCAGCCCATGTGCGGCAAAACCTCTGCTTGCAGCCTCTCGACGGTGCCGGGCCATTCGCCACAGCCCTCCGCCTCGACACCGAATTCGACTCCCCGGTCGAACAGAATCTGCATGCCGACGCAGATGCCCAGCACCGGTCGGCCACCGGCCAGGCGTCTGCCGATGATTCGGTCACCCTGCACTGCACGCAGACCTTCCATGCAGGCCGCGAACGCGCCGACGCCGGGCACCACGAGACCGTCGGCCGCCAGTGCAACCTTCATGTCGTTGGTCACCTCCACCTGCGCCCCGGTGCGCGCCAGTGCGCGAGTAGCCGAATGCAGGTTGCCGGAGCCGTAATCGAGTACAGCAATCGTGGAAGCGCTCATGCCCCAACTCTATCGGGCAACCCTGCTGGCGATCACTTTGCCGCCCGCGGCCAGTGCCGGGAGGAGCGCGACAACTACCGCGGAGACCGCGAACACCCATGCGTAGCCGGCAGTCGTGGCCACGAATCCCAACGCCAGTGCACCGATTCCGGTGCCGGCGTCGTAGCCGATGTTCCAGATCGCGCTGGCGGATCCGAGTTGCCTCGGGCCGGCAGCCTGAAACGCCATGACCAAGGATTCGTTCTGCACCGCCCCGAACCCCAGCCCGAAAAGGACCGCCGCGCAGAACAAGACCGGCGTCGACCCGCCGTCGACGTTGATCGCGAACAGCACCAATCCGATGGTCGACGACGCCAATGCCGGCGCGAGTGTCCGACCACTGCCGAGACGATCGGCGATCAGTCCCGCCGAGTACCGGCCGACCAACATCGACCCACTGGCGGTCGCCAACACCACTCCAGCAACGGCCGCACGCTCCGAGATTGCGATCGGCAGTAGAGACGACAATCCGCCGAACGAGGCGGACACACACGCCAGAGCGAGCACCGGAACCAAGACGGCGAACACACTCAGTCGAACGGATTCCCCGGTCGGCTGGGCGAAAATCTTCGGCAACCCGGCAATGGCCACCAGCGCGAGCGCCGGGATCAGCGCACCGAGGACGAACACCGGTGTCGCCGACCACCGTTCCATGATTGCAAGCCCCAGCGGAAGCCCCGCCATTTGTGACGCTGCGATCGCGATTCCCTGGGCACCGGTGGCACGGCCCAGAATTCGTTTGGGCGCCAACTCCGCCACCAGTGCACTGCCGGCCACCGTCAGCATGCCGAAACCGATACCACGCACCGCGGAAACCGCCAGGACAGGACCGGCGTCGGCCGAGATCAACAGCACCAACGACGGTGGACCGAGGAGCAGACACCCGACCGCCAGCACGCGCCGGTAGCCCTGCGTCCGCAACAACCGAGGCACGAGCAGTTGCGTCAAGACCGTGGCCGCCATGAAGACACCGGTCACCGATCCGGCAAGCGCATCCGATCCGCCGGACTGCGCAACCAGCAACGGCACCACCGGCAACAGCAACGACCAGCCACCGAAAGCTGCTGCCGCCATGATCAGGACACCGATCATGCCCGGAGTGCGAAGCAACCCCGGCGATGGAGCAGGATCTTGCGTCTCAGACACAGTCACTTTTCGCGTCACAGACGCAGTGCGCCCGCTACCGCCGCCAGAACCGCCAACGCCAGAAGGATTCCCGACGCAAGCTTGTTGACCTTGAACATCGAGTAGGCGCCGCCCACGGCAATACCCGCGCCGATGAACAGCAGATAGGTGAAGAGGACGCTCACAGTGTGCCCTTCGTCGACGGCACGCCACTCACGCGCGGATCCGGCTCGACCGCCTCACGCAGAGCGCGCGCAACGGCCTTGTACTCGGCTTCGGTGATGTGATGCTGATCGCGGCCGTACAGAACCCGAACGTGCAGTGCGATACGTGCATTCAATGCGATCGACTCGAACACGTGGCGGTTGATCACCGCGTGATACGGAACGCCCGGGTACCCGCCGATGACGGAATGCACCATGTAGTCGGGCTCACCGGTGTGCACGCAGTACGGGCGACCGGAGACGTCGACCGACGCGTGCGCCAGCGTTTCGTCCATCGGGATGAAAGCGTCGCCGAAACGACGGATGCCCTTCTTGTCGCCGAGAGCCTGGCCGAGCGCCTGGCCGAAAACGATCGCGGTGTCCTCGACGGTGTGGTGAGCGTCGATCTCGACGTCACCCTTCGCCTTGACGTCGAGATCGAAGCTGGCGTGCGTACCCAGGGCGTTGAGCATGTGGTCGAAGAACGGAACGCCGGTGGAGACGTCGACGATGCCGGTCCCGTCCAGATTCAGTTCGACGACGATGCTTGATTCCCGAGTTGTTCGTTCGATCCGCGCGATGCGATCGCTCATGCCGTCTCTCCTGAATTCGTGTCGACCAGCTGGGTGCCTGCGATTTCGTCACTGGCCTTGATGAACGCGTCGTTCTCGGCTTCGAGTCCCACGGTGGCCCGCAGGTATCCGGGGATGCCGATGTCGCGGATGAGAACCCCGCGGTCGAGGTATTCCTTCCACGCCTGTGCACTGTCGGTGAACTGTCCGAACAAGATGAAGTTCGCGTCACTGGGAATCACTCGGAAACCGGTGTCCGCCAGCGCCTTCGACACGCGATCGCGCTCGGCGGACAAGGCGTGCACACTGCCGAGGGTCTCGTCGGCGTGACGCAGGGCGGCACGTGCCGCCGCCTGCGTGACCACCGAGAGGTGATAAGGCAAGCGCACCAATAACAGTGCGTCGATGAACGCGGGAGCGGCGGCGAGGTAGCCGAGTCGGCCACCGGCAAACGCGAAAGCCTTGCTCATGGTGCGGGTCACAACCAGCTTGGCCGGGAACTCGTCGATCAGCGTCATCGCGCTCGGGGCAGCGGAGAATTCCGCGTACGCCTCGTCCACGATCACGATGCCCGGCGCCACGTCGAGGATGCGTCGCAGTTCTGCAATGCCGACGCTGTGTCCGGTCGGGTTGTTGGGACTGGTCACGAACACGACGTCGGGTCGACGTTCCGCGATCACGGTGACGGCAGCATCCACGTCGAGTGCGAAGTCGTCCCGACGGAAGACCTCGACCCACTCGGTATCGGTACCGTCGGCGATGATCGGGTGCATCGAGTACGAGGGCACAAAACCCATCGCGCTACGTCCCGGACCTGCGAACGCCTGAAGAAGTTGCTGCAGAATCTCGTTCGATCCGTTTGCCGCCCACAGATTGTCGACGGTGACCGGTACACCTGTCTGCTTCGCCAGGTACGCAGCCAGATCCGTCCGCAACGCCACAGCGTCACGGTCGGGGTAGCGGTGCAGTTCCTTCGCGGCTTCGCGCACGGATTCGGCCACATCGTCGATGAGCGCCTGGGTCGGCGGATGCGGGTTCTCGTTCGTGTTGAGCTGAACCGGAACCGTCAACTGCGGTGCGCCGTACGCCGACTTTCCACGCAGGTTCTCGCGAATCGGAAGGGCGTCGACCGAAATCGACTCTCCAGGAGCACTACTCATCGCAGAGCCTCGAATCGCAGACGCACAGCCTCGCCGTGAGCCGGCAGATCCTCCGCATTGGCCAGCGTGATGACATGTCCGGCAACGTCTTTCAGTGCAGACTCGGAGTAGTCGATCACGTGGATTCCACGAAGGAACGTCTGCACACTCAGACCGGAGGAGTGGCGTGCACACCCGGCCGTCGGCAGAACGTGGTTGGAGCCGGCGCAGTAGTCGCCGAGACTGACCGGCGCCCACGGGCCGACGAACACGGCACCAGCGCTGGTGACCTGAGCTGCCACCCCGGTTGCATCCTCGGTCTGGATCTCGAGGTGCTCTGCCGCATACGCATTGACGACGCGCAGACCAGCGGAAACATCAGAAACGAGCACCGTGCCCGACTGGCTGCCGGTCAGTGCCGTGGTGACGCGCTCGCGATGCTTGGTGAACTCGAGCTGCGCAGCCAGAGCCTTGTCGACCGCGTCGGCCAATTCGACGCTGGTCGTGACAAGTACGCTGGCGGCCATCACGTCGTGCTCGGCCTGGCTGATGAGGTCGGCAGCAACGTGGACCGGGTCAGCGGTGTGGTCGGCGAGGATCGCGATCTCGGTGGGGCCGGCTTCTGCGTCGATGCCGACCAGTCCGCGGCACAGACGCTTGGCGGCAGTGACGTAGATGTTGCCGGGACCGGTGATGAGGTCGACCGGGACAAGCTCGGTTCCATCGGTGTCGGTTCCGCCGTAGGTAAGGAGGGCGACGCCCTGTCCGCCGCCGACGGCCCACACCTCGTCGACGCCGAGCATGGCTGCTGCGGCAAGGATGGTCGGGTGCGGCAATCCGCCGAAGTCGGCTTGGGGCGGCGAGGCGACAACAAGTGATCCGACGCCGGCCGTCTGAGCCGGCACGACGTTCATGACAACGCTGGACGGGTACACGGCATTGCCGCCGGGCACGTACAGCCCGACGCGCTCGACCGGAACCCAACGCTCGGTGACCGTGCCACCCGGAACGACCTCGGTGACGGTGTCCTTGCGACGCTGATCGGCGTGCACCTTGCGGGTGCGCTCGATCGCAACCTCGAGGGCTTCCTTGACTGCGGGGTCGAGTTCACGAAGTGCGCGCTCGAGCTCGGCTGCTGGTACACGAACCGAAGCCGGACGAACGCCGTCGAACTTCTCGCCGAATTCGAGGGCGGCTTCTGCCCCGCGATCACGGACGGCTTCGACCATCGGGCGAACCTGATGCAGTACCGCGTCCACATCCACTCCACCTCGGGGAAGCGCGGCGCGAAGTTCGGCCGTGGATGGGGTACGACCACGCAGGTCGGTGCGGGCAAGCATGAGAGTTCCTCTCGTACGCAAACGGGGTGCCTGTGCAAGCGGCAGCAAACCGGTCCGGCATCACAGGCCCTGAACAGCGCGCCTGAAACACAGAACTGATGTCAATTATCCAGGATAGGCGCACCCCGTTTTTCACCGGTCCACCTGCAACGCTCACTGCAGGTCCGGCGCCCGCCGCCGGGCGAGTTCGATCAGCTCGTCCCTTCGAGGTGTTGCCACCGAGATTTCACGGCCGTCATGCAGACGAAAGCGGACCCCGTCGCCGGGAGATGCGAGAATTACCCGCATACCTGGGCCGGTCATTCGATAACCGATTCCGGAGCCCATCCCGATATGTACTGCAGTGGCAGACACAACTTCGTCCCACCGAAATACCTGACGCAGCCCCGGAGACAGCGCGATCGACACTCGTTCGACGTCTGTGGTGATGATCACGCGCACCTTCCACATGTACGCGGCCAACCCGAAGGACAGGACCGCGGACAACACGGCGCCGACGTAGCCCGCCGAGTCGCGATCCACGATTGCCGCGAACCCGCAGACAATTACCAGGACAATTCCGAGGACGACGCACAATGCGACCGCCGACCGCCGCAGTAGTGGGCTCAGGGGAATGGACTCGTGAAATTCGCGCACAGCACCCCCCCGCCTCGATCGCCGACAACCCCACCCCGAGGAATGACACCGGGAACACGACCATCCCATTACTCGCGCTTTTATAACAAACACGTCACGCACAGCTAGGGTCCAAAGTCGTGACAGACAGTGACGTGGCCACGACCGCACCTCCGGCCTTGCCGACCCCTCAGCGATCCAGCGGACCGAACCGAGCACGGATCGTTGCGATTGTCGCATCGATCCTCGGCATAGTTTTGTGCGGATCAGTGCCGTTCCTGCCGATCGAGCAGGACACCGCCGTCGTCAACTGGCCGCAGGCCGGGTCGACGACAAGCGTCGAGGCGCCATTGGTCTCGTACACACCGTTGCGCATGGAGGCATCGATTCCGTGCGCGTCGATCAGCGAGTTGGCCGCCACCGGCGGAACACTCGTCTCGACTGCACCTCCGGGTGCCCCCGATGCGCGCCGCTACGGATTTGTTGCCACCGTCTCCCCCGAATCCGCCGACGCTCCCGCTCGGGTCGACGTTGTCCTGCGTGATCAAGTGTTGCTCTCGACACCCGTTGCTGATCTGCAGACTGGATGCGCGCTCACGCTCGCCGCCGAGCCGACCCGAACCACCTTCAGCGCCACCGGTTCCGAACCGCGCGTCATCGAGGGCGACAGCCGACCACAGGTAGTCGGCGTCTTCAGCGACCTCGATTCGGCGGCAGCCGGTTTGAACGTCTCGATCGAGGCGGACTCTCGCTTCACTTCGAGCCCGTCGGTGATCAAGACTCTCGCCATGATTCTCGGGGCACTCACGGCTCTCGTGTCCCTCTTCGCGCTGCACCGCCTCGACAACCGCGACGGCCGGGGCACACGCAAATTTCTGCCCGCCCGATGGTGGAAGTTCACCGTCCTCGACGGGGTCGTCGTCGGAACTCTGGTGCTGTGGCACTTCATCGGCGCTACCACCACCGACGACGGCTACCAGTTCACGATGGCAAGAGCCTCCGAGCAATCGGGCTACATGTCCAACTACTTCCGGTGGTTCGCGGTCCCCGAAACCCCGTTCGGAACGCCGTATTACAACATCCTCGGACTCCTGGCCCACGTCAGCACCGCAAGCCCCTGGGTCCGTCTGCCTGCTCTGTTGGCAGGCATCATCACCTGGCTCGTCATCAGCCGGGAGGTTGCGCCTCGGCTGGGCGCCGCCATTCGCGGAAATCGACTCGCCCTCTGGACCGGCGCGCTTGTCTTCCTCGCTTTCTGGCTTCCGTTCAACAACGGACTGCGCCCCGAACCGATCGTTGCCCTCGGCGTGCTGCTGACCTGGTGCTCGATCGAACGCGCCGTCGCGACGAGACGACTTCTGCCGGTCGCAGTCGCGATCCTGATCGCCGGATTCACCTTGACTGCCGGCCCTTCCGGCCTCATCTGCTTTGCCGCACTCATCGCCGGAATACGCCCGATCATGCGCATCATCATCGAACGTGCGCGCACCACCGGTTACGTCGCGGCTGTCGGGCCCCTGCTAGCTGCCGGACTCTCGATTCTCATCCCCGCGTTCGGCGATCAAAGTCTGGCCGCCGTCATCGAGATGCAACGCGTTCACTCGATCTCACCGAATCAGCCCTGGTTCGACGAGTACCTCCGCTATCAGTACCTCTTCAACATCTCCGTCGACGGTTCCCTGACTCGCAGATTCGGTGTGTTCGTCATGGTTCTGTGCCTTGGCGTCTGCACCGCGATGATGCTGCGCAAGGGGGGCCGGATTCCCGGTTTGGCCGCCGGCCCGTCACGCCGCGTCGTCGGGCTGACGATCGGCGCACTGCCACTGCTGATGTTCTCGCCGACCAAGTGGACGCACCACTTCGGAATCTTTGCCGGACTCACCGCCGTTCTGGCGATGATGACGGCCGTCGCCGTAGGAACAAAACTCCTGCGCTCGCCGCGCAATCGGGCCCTCTTCGCGGCGGCCGTCCTGTTCCTCCTCGCGGTGGCATTCACCGGCAGCAACAGCTACTACTACGTGTCCAGCTACAGCGTTCCGTGGTGGGACAAGCCTGTGTCCATCAGCGGACTCGGCGCGAGCACCGTCCTCCTCGGGCTGACGGTGCTGATGCTCGGCGTCGCCGCGTGGTACTTCTTCCGTGAGCCGTACACCGCGGGGAAGGAACCGTCCGCGAAGCACGCTCGACTGCTTGCCATCTCGCCACTGACGGTTGCCGCAGGTGCCATGGTCCTCTTCGAGGTGCTGTCCATGGCCAAGGGCGCGATCACCCAGTACCCGGCCTATTCGGTGGGCCGTGCAAACGTCGACGCCGTTCTCGGCCAACACTGCGGACTCGCCAACGACGTTCTGCTCGAGACCGATCCGAACGCCTCGATGCTGACGCCCCTCTCGGGCAGCGTCGCCACAGGACTGTCCGCCGGTGGGGCTACGGGATTCGATCCGAACGGCGTCGCCTCCGACCTTCGAGCAGACAAGGAAGCCACGGCTACCGGCGGCGCGAACACCGTCGACACCTCCGAGGACACCGCCGGCAACTCGGCCGGAACCGGCGGTGGCGCCGGACAGACCGGAGTCAACGGCAGTTCGGTCGCGTTGCCGTTCGGTCTCGACCCGGCGACAACACCCGTCATGGGTAGTTACGGTCAGCCCTCCCCCGGCACTCTGACCAGTGACTGGTACCAACTCCCCGACGTGGGCGAGAACGCCACGCGTGGCGACATCATCTCGATTGCCGCGGCTGGTCGTGTTCGGTCCGTCGACAAGGACGGAATCGTCACCTACGGCCAGAACGTCGAGGTCGAGTACGGCACAGCGCGTGGCGTCGACGATGCCGAAACAGACGCTGTCGAAACACTCGGAAAGATCGCGCCCCTCGACATCGGCCCGGCGCCGTCATGGCGGAACCTGCGTGTGCCGTTGGACCAGATTCCCGTCGAAGCCAACAGCATTCGACTGGTCGTCAGCGACTACGACAGCAAGCCCGACCAATGGGTGGCCGTCACCCCGCCGCGGGTTCCGAAGACCCAGAAGCTCAACGACGTCGTCGGTTCACAGGCGCCCGTCATGCTGGATTGGGCTGTCGGACTGGCATTCCCATGCCAACGCCCCTTCGATCATCGGGTCGGTATCGCCGAGGTCCCCGAGTATCGGATCCTTCCCGACCATTCCGGTGCGCTCGTGACCAGTGCCTGGCAGGACCACTACGGTGGTGGACCGTTGGGGTGGATCGATCTGCTCCTGACCGCGCAGACCATTCCGTCGTATCTCGACAACGACTGGGCTCGCGACTGGGGTTCGATCGAGAAGTACACACCGATCGATCCGAGTGCAGTACCTGCCCAGGTCGACGAAACGACCGTTCAGCGCTCCGGGACGTGGAACCCGGGATCGATGACCATGGTTTTCTGAGCGGAATTTCTGAGCGGCTGGGTCACTGAGTGACACGGTCCAGCCGCGGGCGGATCGGACGAAACGCCTGCGACTGGACACTTGTATGACTTAGTCTCCCAGGCATGGGAGCCCTGTCACGGTCTATCGCGCCTGCGCTGATGGCACTGACGTGCCTGTTCGGGGTGCTGGCCCTTCCCGCTCACGCCTCGGCTGAGGTACCGGATGACTTCCTCTGGGGCGTTGCCACCTCCGGGTTCCAATCGGAAGGTTCGTCGCCGGACAGCAACTGGTCTCGATACTCCGATTCCGGACGAACCCACGACAAGATCGGTGACTCGGTCGACTTCCGTCATCGCTACGCCGAGGACATCGACCGGGCGGCCGATCTGGGATCGAAGGTTTTCCGATTCGGCGTCGAGTGGGCGCGAGTTCAGCCCGCCGCCGGGAGCTGGAACGAGACCGAATTCGCCTACTACGACGACGTGGTAGCTCACATCCGCGCGCGGGGCATGACTCCGATGATCACACTCGACCACTGGGTGTATCCGGGATGGGTTGTCGATCAAGGCGGCTGGACAAATCCGAAGACGGAAGCCGATTGGCTGGTCAACGCAGAGAAGGTAGTCGAGCGGTACTCCGGAATCGGGGCGCTCTGGATCACGATCAACGAGCCGACTGTGTACGTTCAGCGCGAATTGACCTACGGCGGAATCGCACTCACCCAGGCGCCGTCGATGTTCGACTCATTGGTCCGAGTCCACCGGGCGATCTACGACCGCATCCATGTTCTCGATCCCGGTGCCCGCGTAAGCAGTAATTTCTCCTTCATTCCCGGCGTGTCCGAGGCGATCGATTCGGTATTCACGGATCGAGTGCGCGACAAGCTCGACTTTCTCGGCATCGACTACTACTACGGTGTGGCCCTGAACAATCCGACTGCCGCGTACGCCGCACTCGACGAGTTCTACAACGTCACGCCGCAGCCCGAAGGCCTGTACGACGCATTGATGCGGTACTCGGGCAAGTATCCGGAACTCCCCCTCTACATCGTCGAGAACGGCATGCCCACCGACAACGGAGCGCCGCGCGCCGACGGATACACACGCGCGAATCACTTACGCGATCACATCTATTGGATGGAACGCGCCCGAGAAGACGGTGCCGACGTGATCGGCTACAACTACTGGTCCATCACCGACAACTACGAATGGGGTTCGTACCGACCTCGATTCGGCCTCTACACGGTCGATGTTCTCGGCGATCCCACTGCGGCGCGAATCCCGACCGACGGCGTCGACGCCTACCGCCGGATCATTCACGAGAACGGCGTCGGGGCCGACTACGTGCCCGTCATGGCCCCGGCTTTCTGCTCGCTCGTCGATCCTCCCCGCAGCTGTACGGCTACTCGATGACGGCCGTTTTCCGAAATTCCTCCACTCCTCGTCGTTAGGATGTCCCATGCGAACACTGCGAAATATCGCCGGAACTGCCGCTGCCACGGCTGCCCTGATCCTGGTTGCCGGAGGCGCTGCGACAGCAGCCCCCAACCCGGCCGATTCACCCCGCGAGGCGCAAGCACGCGCCTACATCGACGCCCTCGTCTCCCATGACGTCTCCGATGTTCATTTCGCCCCGGATGCGACTCGCGTCGAAGCCGGACTCAAGACGGGGTTCTCCGGACCACAGATGTCCGCCGACCTCGAAAACGGCATCCAATACCGCGTTATCCAGGGCGTCCGAGACCTCGAGATGTCGGAGGCCGGGGACATCGTCTCGACCACCTACCTGCTGGACGCGGGAATCGGCGGCACTCGCCTCATGACCGTGGAGATTCGTGAAACCTTCGAAGTCCGTGACGGTCTCATCCACGACGTCGTCGCCGACATCATCCCTGTGTCTGTGTCGTGACGCGCGCCCGATAGCTACTGGGCGGTGCACCCGAGACTCGGGTGCACATCGCTGCGAAGGCAGCCGGCGTCGAGTATCCGAGTTCAGACGCAACGGCCGTCACACTGGCCCCGGCAGAAAGTTTCGGAAGCGCGTGAAGAATGCAGGCACGCTGCATCCACGACGACGCGCTCATCCCCGTTTCCGAGATCAGCAAGCGGTGCAGTGTCCGTTCACTGACGTGGAGTCGGTCAGCCCACCGCGTGGGCGAGTCATGGATCGACGGGGCTGCGAGATACTGCGCGCACAACGCCCGCAATCCCGGGTGCCGAGGCAGCGGGAGTTCCACAGGTAGGGGCGCAAGATCGCGAAGTTCGTGCAGGATCAGCTGAAATACCGCGGCGCTGCGTCCGTGTGCGGGGAAGTCGTCCTCCACATTCAGCTCGACATCCATGTCGACTGCAGCGACAAGTAACTCACGCAGGAGCGACGATACTGCGACGACTCGGCACCTGACCGGGAACCACGGCGCTGCGGACGGTTCGATGTAGAGGCTTCGCGTGCTGACGCCGTCCATTGTCACGGCATGAGCGACACCGGCGGGAATCATGACCGCATTGGACGGCAGAACCGTCCACTCACCGTCATCGGTTTCGACGTTCATCGCACCGTTCACAGCGAAGAGAAACTGGGCTCGTCGATGTTCGTGGGCGGCCAGCACGTGACCGGGTGGGTAGTCGGTTCCGATTGCGAGAACACCGCGGGGTGAGTGATCGACGTCGTTGATCGAGATGTTGCGCACCGGAGGAACCTACCGAGTCTGTGTCCGATTCACAATGGAACGTGGCGAACCTTCGAATGTGCGCCAACGGAGAAATCGCTAACGTTCATCAAGTGCTTCACTACTCCCTCATCCTGCTCGCTTTCGGCGCCTTGACCGGAGTCACCACCGTTCTTTTCGGATTCGGTGGCGGGTTCGTCACTGTCCCAGTCGTTTACGCTGCATCCACACTTCGGCCGGACGTCATCGATCCGATGCATGTCGCCGTAGCATCCTCGGCGGCCGTGATGGTGGTCAATTCACTCGGTGCCACAGTCGCATTCAGGAAGTCAGGACGGCTTCGGACGGAGTACATCAGACCTCTGATCGGTCCCGTCGCACTCGGAGCCGGGCTCGGAGCGGTTGCGGCGGGCCACGTAGACGACGGCGTCGTCCGGATTCTGTTTGTGCTCTACCTGCTGGTGACAATCCTGGACAGTCTTCTGCGACAAGGGTTTCTGACACCATCTGAACCTCGCGAACATCTTGACCGTCACGGCGTCCGCGCTGTCGGGATAGGCATCGGTGCCGTCGCAAGTTTCCTCGGAGTCGGCGGGAGCGTCATGACGGTTCCGATGATGCGACGCCGCGGAGTTCCGATGGCCGACGCCGCCGCGAGCGCCAACCCGTTGAGCTTGCCTGTCGCCGTCGTCGCGACTGCGGTGTATGCGGTCTCATCAGGGCACAGTTCAGCCTCGGATCTGTCGGCGGGCAGAGTCGGCGCTGTCGACCTTCTGGCCGTCTGTGCACTACTCGCCGGTTCCCTACCGGCGATCGCGCTGAGCCGACGAATCGTCGGTGCCATACCGGACCGAGTCCATGCCGCCGCCTACATCGCTCTACTCGGCGTCGTCACGGCAGTGATGGTGATTGCTTAGCGAACGGCGTATCGCAGATAGATGACGCCGCCGTCGAAGGTTTTCTCCTCGAGCAGTTGCAGATCAAGCCGGCTTTCCGGGAGAGCTCGCAATCCGCCACCGATATTGACCGGACACAGGAACAGTCTGACTTCATCGACCAAACCCGCCGCGAAAGCACTAACCGCAACCGTCGGTCCACCGATCGAGATATCTTGTACCGCTTCACTCTCGAGCAAACGGATGAAGTCTTCATCGAAGCTCGGGACAATCCTGGTACGTGCGGTCGACACCTCGTTCAGCGTCGTGGAGTACACGATCTTGTCGATTCCACGCCAGATCTGAGCGAACTCGGCGGTCGCCGCCTCGATACCGGCAAACTCGCCCGGAGCCGAAGGTCCTCCTGCCACCGAAGAACGCTCGAGATCCTCGGACGCCATTGTTTCCCAGGGAATCATCGTCTCGTACATCCGGCGCCCGAGCAGGTACGTGCCGACTCCCCTCTCTAGCTCGTTGACGAACGCGTGGACCTGCGCGTCGGGAACCGCCCAGTCGAAGTTCCCCTGCTCATCGGCCACATACCCGTCGATCGAGCAGATCGCCGAGTAGATCAGGCTCACCATCGGTCCACGTGCAGCACGTTGTCGACCGGTTCACGGGCGGCGGGTTTGAACGTCTCGCCGGTGAAGTACGCCGTCGGGATGAGCGCAGCCTGATGGAATCCGGCCGGAATGCCCAGCAGCTCGGCAACTTCCGCTTCACGCTGCAAATGCAATGTCGTCCACGCCGTACCGAGCCCACGTGCCCGCGCGGCCAGCGCGTAACTCCACGCAGCCGGGAGTAGCGAACCCCACAGGCCGGCTTGGTTCCCCTCCGGCAGCGTCTTGCCCGCCTTGATACACGGAATGAGAAGGACCGGCACCTCACCCATGTGCTCACCGAGCCACGCGACGCTGGTGCCCACGCGTTGTTGAATCGGCGCGCGATCGGGATCATCGGCGAAGAGTTTTGCCGCCGAACCGTGAGAGGCAAGGTACTCGTCGGTGACTTCCTTGTAGATCTGCCCGACTGCTGCACGCAGTGCCGGATCGGTCACCACCATCCACTGCCAGCCCTGGCGATTCGAACCGGAGGGCGCTTGCAGGGCGATCTGGAGGCATTCCTTCACCAGGTCCAACGGCACGGGACGGGTCAGATCCAGACGCTTTCGAACGGTCCGCGTTGTGGTCAGCAATTCGTCGGGTGTCAGGTCCAGTACGGGATACGACGTCATCTCCCGATCATTGCACTGTCGCGAGCAGTGAGCAGGACTGTCCGTCTACACTTTTCTGATCCCGTGCGTGCTCGTTGTCGGGAGTATTTCCCGATCAAAGGACTTTCGACATGAGTTGGCACGTCTGGTTGGCGTTCTTCGGAGCAAGTTGGGTGATCAGCCTGTCGCCGGGGGCCGGCGCCATTGCGTCGATGTCGTCGGGACTTGCCTACGGCTTGCGACGCGGATACTGGAACATCTTCGGGCTGCAGTTGGGATTGTTGCTGCAGATCGGAATTGTCGCGGCGGGGGTCGGTGCAATTCTCGCCAGTTCGACCGTGGCCTTTTCCTTGATCAAGTGGTTCGGTGTCGCATACCTCGTCTACCTGGGGATCAGGCAGTGGCGATCGGCGCCCACCGAGGTGGAGACCGACGAGGCAGCCGCGAGCAGCTCCGGTCCGATGATGATGCTTCGCGGATTTCTCGTGAACGCGAGCAATCCGAAGGCCGTCGTTTTCATGCTCGCAGTGCTCCCGCAGTTCCTGGACCCGTCGGCGCCGCTGCTGCCGCAGTATCTGATCATCGCCGCCACGATGTGCGCAGTCGACGTGATCGTGATGACCGGATACACCGGCCTGGCCGCCCGGGTGCTCACCTTGATGCGCTCCCCCAAACAGCAGCGAACCACCAATCGAGTGTTCGCCGGTCTGTTCTTCGGAGCCGCCGGCTTCCTCTCGAGCATCGGGCGTGCAGCGGCTTGATCGGTCACACGGCTCGAGAGATCACAGGCCCGCAATCAAGTTGACGACGGACGCCACGATCACCGAACCGAACAGGTACGACAGCAATGCGTGGCCGAGTGCCATCGCGCGCATGTCCGACGACTTCAAGTTGGTGTCGGAAATCGCGAAGCTCATCCCGACCGTGTACGCCACGTAGGCGAAATCGCTGTACCTCGGCGGTTCTTCCTGATTGAAATCGATTCCGCCGTCGGGGCCGGAGTAGTACAGCCGTGCATATCCGAGGGCGAAGAGCGTGTGGACCGCCAGCCACGAGATCACGACGCTGCCGACTGCAACCGATGCCGCCACTACTTGGTAGTGATGTCCGTCGGGTGCCGCCAGGAGCAAGAACGCGATACCGACCAGGCTCGCGACGGCGGCACCGAGAATCAGCAGGTGCGCGACGTTTCGGGCCGGCTCTTCGCGCGTTGCGTGGCTTGCGGTGAGCGTCGCGTCGAAGGGCCAGACCAGAATCCACGTCCACACCGTGAACACCATCGCCGCCACATCCCAGCCGATCAGAAACGCGAATCGGGGATAGCCGACCAACGCCGTGACGACACCGGCGGCCACACCGAGCAGCAGACCCGTCGACACTCTCAGCGCCGGCCCGGCACCCAGGGCGCTCCGTGGAACCGGGTTGATCGGAAGGTCGTGCGGTCGATCGTTCACGGGCTCAGTCAACCACTGTTAGAAGTGAGACGGTGGTTACGTGACACGGCGACTCAGGCGTTGCACGCACCGACTATCGGCTTGCCGTTGAATCTGTCCAGCACGTACTGCAATCCGACGCCGAAATCCGCTACGGCCGGCGCGAGGTGGTTGTTGCCGCTCCCCGGATTCACCGCAGGCAAAGTGTCGGTGAACAACGTCGCCTCGGCCCCGCGCGCGCACCAGTCCTGAACCAGGCGCCGGGTTTGCTCGTACGGGATGAAATCGTCGTTGAGCGCTCCGTTGACCAGAATCGGCGAGGCCGGGGTTCGCCACCCGATGCGTTGTTCCTCGATCACCTGTTGGATCTCCGGTACCGATTCCACCACGTCGGCGAGTGGTCGTCCGTCTGTGGTCCACGACGCCGTCGACTGCTTCCCGTACTTGGTTCGGGAATCGATGAGGCATTGCCCGGCGACGTCGGCGAGCACGGACCGGCCGTAGTCGTTGAGTCGAGATTCGATCGGCTCTCGGGCGGCGGGATAGCGGTCGAGGACGCCGTTGATCGTGTAACCGATCGCGGCCATCAGGCCGGTACCGTCGATATGACGCAGAACGCTTGCCAGGTCTGCCGGGGGCGCGCTCGCGTAACTCCCGACCAGATTCAACTCAGGCGCGTATTCGGGTGCCAGTTCGGTTGCAGCGGCAGTGGCGCCGCCGCCCTGCGAATGGCCCCACAGCGCTATCGGATCGTCCTCTCCTGCCTGCGCGAGGGCTCGGGCAGCGCGTGCACCGTCCAACATCGCATGGGCTTCCTCGGCGCGATTGACGTAGGTATGGACGCCGGGTGTTCCGAGTCCGATGTAGTCGGTGACGAATACACGAACGCCCTGGGCGAGGAAAGCGAAAGCAAAAGCTGACTCGTAGTTGACACCGACACTGTCCACACCGGCACCGTAGTTCGACGGATTCCCGGGTTCCGCCAGGCGGAGCTGACCGGCAGTGGGAAACATCCTCGACGGCGCGCACTGATCACCTTGGCCCTGCGTACCCGGACCGATCACCACCGTCGGGCGGGGGCCCGCTCCTGACCACGGGGCAGCCGGCTCCAGGTACGAGCCCGACACAGCAACCTTGGATCCGTGGGCGTCGGTACTCGAATACAGGATCCGGGTCCCCACACCAGGCACTCCGCCGACGGCACCGGCCAGAGCCAGCGGTTCCGTCCGAATCACCGAACCCGGATCACCGACGTCGCCCGGAATCGCATCGTAGAAATCGTTCACAGGTTCGGCGTTCGACATCGGTGTGAACAGCAGCGAGGTCGGCAACAGCGCCGATACCGCAACGGCCGAAACCTTCAGTGCCGCGAGGACAACCTTCCGGGTGCTCATGGAAATCCAACGTATAGGCCTCAGTCGACGCGCGGACCGGTTTCGATCTGCGGGACTTCAATCGATCGATACCAACTGTCACGCGAGCGGGCCATGCCGCTGGCCCCCCGATCCCCTGGTTTCACGGCCAGAACCTGATGAATCGTAAGCCTGTGCGGCTCCTCGAAACCCAGGGCACTGGCAGCGAGATACAGCAACCAGGTACGCACCCGGGGAGCACCGACCTGTAAGACCGATGCGTCCCAGTTCTCGCGGAGGTTCTGCACCCATGCGCGCAGTGTCAGTGCGTAATGCTCGCGCAACGCTTCGCTGTCACGCGTCTCGAAACCCGAAAGTTCCAGCGCATCAATGGTTTTACTCAACGGAAGGATCTCACCGTCCGGGAAGATGTACCTGTCGATGAAGCTGGGACCGTCATCGACGTTGTCCGACAACGACTTCACCGCGGCGATGGCATGATTGAGCAGACGACCCCGCGGCACGAGCAGGTCGTAGAGTTTTGCCGTGTACACCGGCAAATTGACCAGGCCCACGTGCTCGGACATGCCGATGCTCGAAATCGCGTCGTAAGGGCCGTCGTCGACGTCGCGGTAGTCCTGCACCCGAATCTCGATGCGATCGGTCAAACCCGCGTCGGCAACTCGCCCCTTGGCGTATTCGACCTGCTCGTTGCTCAGCGAGACTCCGACGACGTCGACGCCGTAGTTCTGGGCGGCGTGTAATGCCATCGATCCCCAACCGCAGCCGACGTCGAGCAGTCGCATTCCCGGCTTCAGATCGAGCTTGCGGCAAATCAAGTCCAGCTTCGCGTACTGAGCAGCTTCGAGGGATTCGACACCTTCCGGCCAGTATCCGCACGAATAAACCATGCTCGGCCCGAGGAACAGTTCGTAGAAGCGATTCCCGACGTCGTAGTGATGGGAGACAGTCGCCGAATCGCGTGATCTACTGTGCCGCTTGCCTCGCTTACTACGCATCTCGATCGCCGGGGGTGACGGTGGTGGACCCACCGCTCCCAAGCCGGCGAAAGTACCGGCGGCGCGAACAATCGAGCGCAGCGGCAACGTCGACAAACGATTCTCACCGAGCCGCGTGACCAGTTCCGGGACGTCGAGGAGCGCGAAGATATCGCCGCCTACGTCCAGATCGCCGGAAACGTACGCCCTCGCCAGCCCTAATTCGTTGGGAGAGTAGAGGACCCGCCGTAGGGCACGCCGATTCCGGAAGTGAACCTGCGCAGCGGCGTCCGGTGGCCCTGCCTCCGAACCGTCCCAACATCGCACGCGAACCGGAAGCGGAACCCCGATCACTTCCTCGAACACCGTCAAAATCTTGGCCGCGGCACCAGTCACTGATCGACCCTCCGACAAAAGATGGTTAGCCGATGACAGAAAACTTACGCCCGATTCGCGAATCTTTCGCGCCATTTGTCCGAGTTTTGGACAGTGTTCATCGCGGTTTCGGTATTCATCGCCGAGTTCAGGGCTCCACCATTCCGGCGAGGAATTCCACCAGCAGTCTCTTCGTGACCTCACGTGGCAGCGATTCCACTGCCGCGAGGACGGCCGCCATGTCCAAGGGAGAATCGGAAGAGCCCCGAGGATCCAGCCCCGCCGACGTCAACGCTGCCGCGACGGCGTCACTGGGCAACGCAAGAACATCGGCGACGGTGACATCGCCACGTTCGAATGCTCCGGCCAACTCTGCCAGGGCCGGCGGCGCCTCGGCTGCCGCCGAGCCGCGAACGTCGTCGGCACCGAGGACGAGTGCGCTGGTCAACTCGCCGAGCACAGATTCCGTCACCGGGGTGACGGTGAGGTGGGTTGTTCGAGGCAACGTCGTCCCGTCAGGTTGCGTCGACGCCGGCTGCCCTTGAAGGACGAAGCCGCGAGCACCGACAGCGCTCACCCAGCGATGCGGATCCACTCGCCGTTCGAGCGGCACGGAATCGTCGGTAGCGACCGCGAACAGTGGTCCCACCGGCGAGCCCACGACGCGAAGACCCTCGATTGCCTCGACCGTGCCGATCAGTGCACGAGTGGCCCGCTGCGCCCGGGACACCAATTCGGCGTACCCGGATTGCCCGAGGACTTGCGAAATCGCCCAAGCACCGGCAAGAGCAGCAACGGATTTGGAACCGAGAAGCGTGGGATTGACCACCGGGTACCCCGGCCAGTCCGTGAGTCCGAAATACTGCTTGCGATGCAGATCTCGCCCTCGGTGCAGCAGGACCGAAACGCCTTTGGGCGAGTATCCGTACTTGTGGAAGTCGACGGACATGCTGGTGACCCCGGGCACCCGGAAATCCCAGGGTGGCAGATCACCCCACCACGGCAACGCAAGCCCACCGATGCAGGCGTCGACATGCAGTGGAATCGAATGTGCACGAGCAACTTCCGCGACATCGGCGATCGGGTCGAGCGCCGCGAACGGGTAGCTGGGCGCGGAGACGACGATCAAGACCGTGTCTTTCCGAACTGCCGTCGCAATATCTTGTGCGCCGACGCGCCCCGACGTGGGATCTACTGGTACCAGGATCAGTTCCAGTCCGAGCAGGTGAGCTGCCTTGTGGAAAGCGGCATGCGCGGTGGTCGGAAGAACCAGCGAACCCTCACCCGGCGGGAGCCCACGGAAGTCGCGAGCTGCCTTGACGGCCAACACACAACTCTCCGTTCCGCCGCTGGTGACATTGCCGACGACTACGCCTCCGGCGTCTGTATCTGAGGCTGGGTCTGAAGCTCCATGGAGGAACTCGCGTGCGAACGCAACCAACTCACGCTCCATCACCGCGGTGGACGGGAACACCGTCGGGTCGAGACCGTTGACCGGCTGAACCAATCGAGCTGCGTCCGCTGCCAACTCGTCGAGCGCTGCGAGGCCGCTGTCGTACACGTACGACAGAACCCGGCCTCCGTGCGTCGGAGCGTCCTGCTCGCGAAGCGAACGCAACCGACTCAAGATGTCGGCCGCCCTCTTCTCGAGGTTTGCGCTCTCGACGATCTTGCCCTGAAGTTCCTCGGCCCGAGTGGAACTCATCGTTCACCTTTCGTTCTCGTGAGTGGATTCTTGTTCGGTGCGGTAATTCCGCAATACGACCAGGCTGATCGCAACCAGGATCGCCGGCACGACCGAGAAGCCGAGGGCAATTCCGGTCAGCGCCGATTCCGGTTGCACGACAGTCTCGCCCGCAGTTTTCGAAACGAAGCCGGTCACCGCGAGTACACCCAAGAACACCGCGGGTCCCAGGGCAAGGCCTGCGGTTTCCGCGGCGGTCCAGATACCACTGAGCGAACCACCGCGTTGGCGCCCACCGATTCGCGCGTCGTCCTCGATGACGTCCGGAAGCATCGCCAGCGGGAACACCTGCATGCCGGCGTAGCCGACGCCGGCAAGCGCGACGGCACCGTAGATCCACGAACCCGCGTCGACAGCCGCAAGCGTCAACAACGCCGTGGCGACGACGAACAGAACCGAAGACACCACGTAACCGCGAAGCTTTCCGTACCGATGCGAGAACCGGTACCACAGCGGCATGACGACGAGAGCTGGTCCGACGAGTGCAACGAACAGACCGGTGAGCGCACCTTCGTTGCCCATCACATAGGTCGCCAGATATTGCGCACCCGCCAACATCACGGCGGTGGCAAGAGCTTGGAGCACGAAGACGCTGACCAGCAATCGGAACGCGCGGGTACGTTGTATCGCGTCGAACCCGTCCCGGTACTGCGAGAGCAACGAGCCGACCGGCGCGTCCGCGTGAGTCACCGTGTGGCGCGCGGCTCCGCGAACTGCCCAGATCATTGCCCCGCACATCAGCGCCGACACCCCGATCGCCATGACCAGATAACCGCGTGCTCCGCCTCCGGCAGCATCGCGGAGCTCGGGTCCGCCGGCGCCGATGACCAGAATTGTCAGGGCCAACACCGCAATTCGAACCGATACCAACCGAGTGCGCTCGTGGTAATCGCCGGTCAACTCGGTCGGCAACGCGATATATGGAACCTGAAAGAGGCTGTAGGCACTCGCCGCGAGCAGGAAGAAGACGAGCACCCACATCGCCCCGACTCCTGGGCCGGCCGACACCGGGGCCGAGAACGTGAGAATGAAGAGCAACGGCAGTCCCAGAGCGCCTGCGAGCATGAGTGGCACTCGCGTACCGGTTCGATGAGAGCTTCGGTCGCTGATCGACCCGATCAGCGGATCGATCAGGACGTCGGCGATTTTCGGGACAATGACCACAAGCGACGCGAGCGCCGCGGCAACGCCGAGCGTGTCGGTCAGGTAGTACGCCAATACCAGACCTGGCAGAACACCGAATCCACCCGTACCGACACTTCCCGCTGCGTATCCGGCCACCACACCACGCGAAAGCCTGTCGGGCGATCTACCTTCACGAAGACGTACCGGTTTGTCTGTAGTCACCGTCCACACACTAATGTCACGACTTCGTACCGCGAGGGCAAAAGAATCCCGATGACCAGAAGTCGCTCACTCGGACGGGCCTGGCATGCCAGACTGTGACCCGATTCGCACACGAAACGAAGGTCTGAAGACGATGGTTGACCCACTGCGAGAGATCTGGCCTCCGTACGGAGTCACGATCACGTGTGGGCCCATCACCTTGCTCCCTGTGCGCGACGATCATTTCCCCGAACTCACTGCGCTGGTCCGAGCCGGCATTCACCCTGCCGAACAGATGCCGTTTCTCGTCCCCTGGACGGTGGGCACTCCCGACGAAGTGTCGCGAAGATTCATCCAATACCACTGGTCGGTCCGCGGAGCGATGACCATGACCGACTGGAAATTCGAAACAGCCATTGTCGTCGACGGAGAAATCGTCGGCTGCCAGGCGTTCGCCGCGACGGACTTTCCTACCAGTCGTACCGGTGAAACCGGCTCGTGGATTGGACGCGGGTTCCAAGGCCGGGGTGTCGGCACTCTCGCCCGACAGGCAATCTGCGCATTCGCATTCGACTCTTTGGGTGCACGAAGCGTCGTGTCGTCGGCATTCACGGACAACCCCGCCTCGATCACGGTGTCCACCAAAGTCGGGTACCGCGCAGACGGCACAGTAGAGGAGTTGGCTGCCGACGGTCGCATGACCGTGCGTCGTCTCTTCACCCTCAGCCGCGAAGATTTTGTCGCACCGCCGTATCCCGTCGAAGTGACCGGCGTGCGCGCGTTCAAGACGATGCTCGGCATCGACTGAGCGAGCTCCACGTGCACAGTGACAACCGAAAGAGCAGCGACAACCGAAAGACCAGTGACAACCGGAAGACCAGACACATGGAACCCTCCGACATGATGGCCGCAGTCACCTCGTCCATGCGCGACCGTACCGGGCACACCCTCGAAGAATGGGTTGAGGCCGTACGGACGTCCGGGGTCGACCCGCTCGATCAGAACGAAGTGCGCAAGTGGCTGAAAGCAGAGCACGGTGTACCGCAGAATTCGCAGTGGGCAATTGCATTCGAGACTGCCGAACAGTCCGGATGGGTGGAGCCGACCGTCGAGCAATACATCGACCAGCAGTACAGCGGCCCGAAGGCAGCACTGCGGCCGATCTTCGATGCAGCCCGACGTCTGATCGAAGAACTCGGAACCGATGTTCGGGTCGAAGGCCGCGGAACCTACACGCCCTTCGTTCGCGCTCGCCAATTCGCCGCCATCGCAGCGGCCACCAAGGCCCGAGTCGACCTCGGACTACGTTTTGTCGAGGCCCCCGAATCCGAACTTCTTGTCCCGGCCAAAGCTCCCGGGCAGTCGACCCACAAGATCGGGCTCAGCAGCACCGCAGACGTGAACGACGAAGTCGGATTGCTGACAGCGATCGCGTATCAACAGAACGGCCGGTAGGTCGCCACTCACCGCCACGCAAACGCACCTGCAGGCTGCACGAAAGTCCCTGTCCTCCTTGTCGGAGAACAGGGACTTTCTTCACCGCGGGGGAAGGTCGCTGCGACGTGTCAGCTCAGGCCGAAGAGCGCGCCGATGATGGTCCGAGCAGCCTCGAAGAGCGCGTCGACGGACGGAACACCGATTTCAGAGCTGATGGAAAAAAGGGAACCCAACATACGATCCTCCGGAGATAGTTTCTGAATGGCTTACTGCCACAAGGGAAATGCTACAGATTCAACTTGCGGAACTGAAGCAAGGGGACCACGGGAGTGACAATTCCGGACCAAAGTCCCGGCCCGTTAGATCTACTGCACCCCAGTATGATTGCGATCCTTCGAATCCGAATCGACACCTTCGAGATAGCCGACGAGAACTTGGGCGACCTCCGCCAACACCTCAGTGCTCGACATTTCCGAGTGGGAGCAGTCGACCAGGTACGCCCGCAACGGCCCCACCAGTTCGGACCACCTTTCGACCAGGTGACGATGTTCAGGCAGATCATGCTGCGCCACAAACAGTTCCACTGACCCGAAATAGTGCCTCGGCGTGTGGTCCCGAACGATTCGCGACAGTTTTTCCACCCGACCCACTACGGATTCGAGTACCGTATCGGAAAGGAAATCCATACCGGTCTGCCTTCGGATCTCTGTCGCAACGTCTGTGAAAGTCAGTGCTGCAGTTTCAGTTTCAACCTCGGATAGCCCGATCTGCGCGAATAGTTCGGAAGGTTTCGGAGCCGCTTGTACCGATGGCATCATCTCCGGTAACAGCGCGTCGAGCATGACAACCGAACCGACCAGATCGCCGGCCTCTTCGAGTTGGCTCGCCATCTCGAGCGCGATCGTTCCGCCGGCAGACCAACCCAGTAGATGGTATTCACCCGATGGCTGCACCGTCCGTACGGCATCGACGTACCCCGACGCCAACTCCGCCACCGTGCCTGGCAATTCACCTGCTCCCGTTGCCTGGATGCCGTACACCCGTCGACCCCGCAGCTGACCGACGAGTCCGGCGTAGCACCAGGCGATTCCGCTGACCGGATGCACACAGAATAACGGCGGCCGTTGGTCATCGGGGTCGCCTCCGAGCATGACGACCGTGTCCAGCGGATCCGAACGAAGCGAATCACCCTCGAAGACATCGGCATGAACGAGATCCATCCGAGAGGCAAGCTCCGCCACAGTTCGGTCGGTGAAAATCCATTGAACCGGGAATTCCCTGTTCAGGCTCTCACGCAAGCGCGTAGCCACTCGAACTGCACCCATCGATGTCCCGCCGAGCTCGAAGAAGTCGTCGTAGCGGCCGACCGATTTCGCGCCGGTCACGCCCTCGAATGCCTGTGCCACGTGACGTTCGGTATCCGAGATGGGTCGATCCACACTCGACCCTGGCTGCGGTGAAGGAGCAGGAAGTGCCGCTGCGTCTATCTTCCCCGAAGCGAGCAACGGTACCTCGCCCACTATCGTCACCGACGAAGGCAGCAGATGCTTCGGCAGCAGGCCGGAGACGAACCCGCGAAGCTCCGATTCCGTCGCCGAACCGTTTTCCGCCAACGTCACATACGAACGGAGCTCAGCGGATCCGTGCCCGTCGTCACAGACAACGGTTACCGAGAAGGCCACTGCTCCATGGCTTGACAGAGCCGCGTCGACCTCCGCCGGTTCCACGCGGACACCCCGCACCTTCACCTGCGCGTCGTTGCGACCCAGGTACTCGAGCGCTCGGTCGTGACGCCTACGACGCACGAGGTCACCCGTGCGATACATCCGAGTCCCCACCGCATGAGGATTGGCAACAAAGCGCTCGGAAGTCAGAGCCGGGGAAGCGACGTACCCCCGTGCCACATTCTCACCGGCGAGGAACAGTTCTCCCGCAACGCCATCCGGAACCGGTCGGAGCCTCTGATCGAGAACAAATGCTGTCGTACCAGGGACTGGAGTGCCGACAGTGACGTCCGCGTCAGTGATCCGTGCGGAAATCGATGCCGCGATCGTTGATTCGGTCGGTCCGTATCCGTTGACGATGCGATGTCGGGGTGACCACGCCGACGCAAGGCGCGCAGAGAGCGGCTCCCCCATCGATTCGACGATCAACGGTTGCACTGCATCCGGATCGACTGTCGCCAGGACCGTCGGCGTCACGATCAGATGTGTTACGTCGGCGGCTATCAGCAGATTCGTGAGTTCTTCTCCCCCGTAGACGAAGTCGGGAGTCAGAATCAGCGTTCCACACCCTGCAGCCGCGAGAAGGATCTCGATCACCGACGCGTCGAAGGTCGACGACGCCAATTGCAGGACTCGGGGGCCACGCTCGAGCTCGGCGATCTCGGCGTGTGCGGTGCAGACGTTCATGATTCCGCGGTGTGAAACCTCCACGCCCTTGGGTCTTCCCGTGGAACCCGACGTGTAGATGACGTAGGCGAGGTTGTCGGGGTGAGCCGGCGTTGCCGATACCTCGGCAGCGCCACCAGCAGTGCGGGATTCGTCCATCGCCACCCACTCGACGCACTCGGGCAAACTCTCGGATGCACCTCCCGCTGTCAAACCGACAACCGAACCGCATTCCTCGACCATCGTCTGCCGGCGCGCTGTCGGCAGCGCCGGATCGAGCGACAGCCACGCTGCGCCTGCACGCGCTACTGCCCACAACGCAACGATCCACAGATGCCCGCGCCCGAGCGCAACGGCCACCACGTCGTCGGGTCCGATTCCTCGGACCACCAACTCGCGTGTCCAGTGCGACGACTCCTCGTGCAGGTCGCGGTAAGTCCAGCGTCTGCCGTTCTCTTCCAGCGCGACGCCGTCGGGCGCCTGACGCAGAGCGCGTTCGAAAATGTCGGCAATCGTCAGAGGTTCGACGTGGCGAGGATTCGCAGCAGTCAGCGCCGAGCGTTCGAGTCCGGACAGCAGTTCGATCTCCCCGATCACAATCTCGGGTTCCGCGGTCACTGATTCGGCGATACGTCTCACCCGCTGCATGAACAGTTCCGCGGTCGACTCGCGGAACTTGTCCGTCGCATACAGCAATCGAATAGTCAGACTGTCACCGGTGTCGACCAGGTCCCACGTCAAGTCGTAACCGGTCGACGCCCCTGAATTGTCGATGTCGAAGACGGTAATGCCGTCGATCTGCGGCAACTCCAGCGCTCGCCGGTACGCCAGCATGACCGTGAACAGCGGATGCTCGTTCATCCTGCGCGGCGGATCGACCTTCGCAACGACGTCGTCGAACGAGACGTCCGCGTTCGCCATTGCTTCCAGATCGACACGGCGAACCTCGTCCAGAACAGCAGCGAAGCGATCGGTGGAGTTGATCCTCGTGCGCAATGCGACAGTACCCACCATCATTCCGGCGACGCTCAGCAGCGCCGGATCGTTCCGCAGACTCACAGCTGCTCCCACCACGACGTCGTCCGTGACGCACTCGCGAGCGAGCAGCACGGCAATCACGCTGTGGACGACCATGAATACCGTGACGCCATGCGAACGAGCCAACGCCGACAACGCGTCGTAGGTGGCGCCGTCGAGGACTTCCGTCACCATCTCCTCGGATCGTGAAGACACGGGACTCCGGGGGTTGTCGACGGGTAGAGCCAACACATCCTCGACGCCACAAAGTGCGTCCGACCAATAGTCGAGTTGCCGGTGAGCCATGCTGAGAGAATCCTCGGGGTCACCCAAGCTCTCTCTCGCCCAGAAACTGTAGTCGCCGTAGCTGATCTCCCCCGACGAGCGATCCCAGGGAAGACCTGCCGACCTGGCCTCGAAGGCTGCCACGAAATCGGTCAGGATCGGGCCCATCGACGCTCCGTCGATCGCGATGTGGTGAACAACGATGACCAGGACCGTCAGTCCTGCAGAGTCGACTCCTGCCTTTTCGGCGAACACACGCACACGGAACGGAACATCTCGTTCGAGATCGAACGGCACAGTCGCGAATGCCGAAGCGCTCGCACGGATATCGCCGACGTGTACCGCAGTGAGATCGAATGCAACAGAGTCCATTTCAATTTGTTGCGGACCGAATTCACCCGGAACACAGACAGTTCGCAATACGGCATGGTGATCGACGACGTCGCCGAGTGCGCTGCTCAAGACCGAACGATCGATGTCGTCTGCCAGGACCGCTGCAAACGTCAGGTTGTACGCAGTCGATTCCGGCTGAAGCTGATTGATCAGCCAGAGTCGTTGTTGCGAGGGCGCCAGCGGGGCCGGCTTGCCGGGATCACGTCGAGTCAGTTCGCGGCGTTTGCCATCGGACGCGCTCGCCGACAGCCACTGAGACATCGCTCGCGGCGACGGATTGTCGAAGACGGCGCGAACAGGCACATCTCGCGCGAAGATCGAGGCGAGTCGACCTGCCACCGCTGCCGCAGCCAACGAATCACCACCTGATTCGAACAGGTTGTGCAGAGCGCCGAAACTTCCGGACACGTGTTCCGACATGACAGCGGTGACGAGTTCCTCCGAAACCGTCACTGCTGCATCGGGCGCCTGGCTCTCGAACACATGGCGCCGCAACGCATCTGCGTCCAGTTTTCCGTTCGTCGTGAGCGGGATCGACTCCAATACGACCACGCGGCCGGGCATCAGATACGCAGGCAACATCGCGGCCAACTCGATTGTCAGCTGATCCGCCTCCACACCATCGCCGACCGCGCACGCAACGGCGATGTCGTCGACGAGGACAACCGCCGCAGCCTCGACGCCCGTGCACCGACGCAGAGCTGATTCGATTTCGGCGGGCTCGACGCGGATTCCTCGCACGCTCATCTGACGGTCGGAGCGTCCGACGAATCCGAGCCTGTCATCCGTGCGGCGATGAACCAGATCACCGGTCCGATAACGGCGGTGCCCGCCGGGTGCTGCGATGAACGACGTGGCGGTGCCGGCAGGATCTCCGGCATAGCCCATCGCAAGCCCGGGCCCGCTGACGTACAACTCACCGATCCCGGCCCACGGCACCGGACGCAGTCGCGTATCGAGCACCTCTGCACCGATTCCGGCGAGCGGGACTCCGATGGTGACCCGATGATCCACCTCGGCGACAGTGGTGACCACCGTGCATTCCGTCGGTCCGTACGCATTGAGCATTCGCGCGCGGCGACTCCACGCACGCGCGGTGGAAGGTGAGAGCACATCGCCACCGACTGCCACCACCTCGAGCGAATCGAACCGCTCTGGAGCCATCGTGTCGAGTACGGCTGGAGTGGACAACATGTGAGTGACGCCGCGTTCTGCGACGAATTCTTCGAGTGCCCTTCCGCCGAAAGCCTCCCGAGGAGCGACCGCCAAGGTAGCCCCGGCGCCGATCGCCAACATCATCTCGAGGATTGCTGCATCGAACGTCGGTTTGTAACCGTGCAGCACAACCGAGTCCGAGGTCACGCCGTACTTGCGGACAGCATCGTCGGTCAGCAGGCCCAGTCCTCGGTGGGTGACTGCAACGCCTTTCGGTTCACCGGTCGACCCGGACGTGTGAACAACGTACGCGACTGAATCCGGATACTGCCGACCGGGAACAGGGCTGCGATCGGAGAGGACTGTGCGCAGCTGCTTCAGACGTGCCGGTGGCAGGTCGGGGTCGATCGGCACGAATGCCGCTCCCGTTTTCGAGATCGCCAACATTCGGACCAGGTACGCGATAGTCCGCACCGCCGGAATCTCGTACACGGCACCCGGTCCTGCTCCCCGAGCCACCAGTTCCCAGGCTTGGGCATCCGAGGCAGAGTCGAGTTCGGCATACGTCACCGTGCGGTGTCCGTCGTCGAGAGCAATGTTGTTCGGGAATCGCGCCGCGGTGGCGGCGAAGATCTCGGTCAGTGTGCGGGACGAATCGACCTCGGCAGCAGTCCAACTGGGCGCCGCGCCCACCACGAGATCCGAAACGAGTACTGGTACATCCTCGGCAATCGAGGTGAGCACTCTCGACAGCTGTCGGGTAACCGCGTCGGCGCTCGAAGGATCGAATGCGCTCGCGGCATAGATGAGCGCTCCGGTCAATGAACCGTCGTCAGCGGGTGCGAGCGAGACATGCATGGGGAACTTCGTTGTCGCGGTCTCGATTTCGCGAGCCTCGATCGTGAGGCCGGAAACCTCCACGGCAGGGATCGCGAAGTTCTGCAGACCCAGCGCAATCTGGGGAGTTCGTCCACCGAGCAGCTCACCAACCAACTCGGCAGGAACAGAGCTGTTTTCGAACGCTGCCACATCAGCATCGAAAGCTGCACCCAACAGAAGATCGATCGGCACGTCCCCGTCGATCCGAAGGCGAAGAGGCACCGTATCCACGAACATGCCGACCACGCCGTCGAGCTGAGGCGCCCGCCGTCCGTCGACAGCTGTCGCGATCACGACATCGGGATTTCCACTCAGCTTGGCAAGCACCACCGACAACGCCGCATGAACCACCGCGAACAGCGAGACCTTCAATCGGTCGGCTCGCGCCTGCAGTGCCGAGGTGATGACGGCTGGTATCACGAAGTTCACTCGCTGCGCTATGGTATCCGGCCCGCCATCGGAGTGATCCACCGTCAGCGGAGACACAGATGTCACACCGTCCAGCGTTCGGCGCCAGAACTGCTCGACGCCAGGGGAAACGTCACGTGCTGCCTCCCACGCGGCAAAATCCCCGTACTGGATCGGCAACGGAGACCATTGCGAATCCAGTCCAGCTCGTCGCTTGCCGTACGCGGTCAGCAGGTCGCCGACCACCGTTCGCATCGACACCCCGTCGACTGCGATGTGATGAAAGCTCACTGCCAGAACGTGCCTGACCGGTGACACCTGGAGCAGCATCCAGCGCACCGGCAGGTCTGCCGCTACATCGAAACCACGCGAGCCGAACTCTCGCAGCAGCACCTCGACCTCGATGTCGGCGACCAGCCGCGTTTCCATTGTCACGGAGGTCGGAGGATCCACGACCTGAACCGGTGGAGTGCCCGGATACCGGGTTCTGAGGACATCATGACGACCGACAAGATCCGTTGCTGCCTGACGCAGCGCCGCCGCGTCGAGTTCACCGTCGATCTCGATGCAGATCGGCAGGTTGTACGCGCCGCTCGCCGTGTTCCGCTGATTCAGTACCCACATCGCACGCTGGTTTCGTGACAGGGGTGCGGGCGTGGGGTCGCGGCGCGGTTCCAGTCGGACAAGATCGGTCACCGAGTCGTTCTGCTCGAGCGAATCGAGCCGGGCTGCCAACGCCGCAACTGTTGGATGCTCGAATACGGTCCTGAGCGGAACAACCAGCCCCAGAGTACTACTCAAGAGCGAGGTAACCTCCGCGGCCGACAGCGAGTTGCCCCCGAGCGAGAAGAAGTCTGCGTCGCGGTCGTCCTCATTCCCACCGAGGACGGAACCAAAAGCTCCGGCTACAACACGTTCGGTGGCGGTGGCCGGCCCCTCTGCACGGGAAGCATCCAGTGTCGGAGACGGGAGACGGGCGAAGTCGACCTTGCCGTTCCGCATCGGAAGCTCGCCCTCGATGTCGACGATGGCATGCGGAACCATGTACGTCGGAAGGACTTCTGCGGCGGCAGCGCGAAGTTGACCAGTGTCAACTCTTTCGGCACCTGAACTTCTCACGTAGGCGACCAACAGAGGACTTCCACCTTCGGCCGACCGAACCCCGACGACACAGAAGTCGACGTTCGCGACAGACTGAATGACTGCCTCGATCTCACCCGGTTCGATCCGGACACCGTTGACCTTCACCTGCACGTCGGTTCGCCCGAGATAATGCAGGCGATACGTATTTCCCTCGGATTTGGGGCTTTCCGGCTTCCACATCACCAGGTCGCCCGTCCGGTACTTCCGGGCGCCTGAACCGGTTGCCACGAATCGTTCCGCAGTTCGGGCCGGTTGGCCGGCGTAACCGCGAGCGAGCATTCGACCTGAGAGATACAGTTCGCCGGCGACTCCCGGCGGCACCGGTTCGAGTCGATCATCGAGCACGACGGCGTCGACCCCGGCCAGTGGATACCCGATCGATCCGTCGTGAGTGTCACCCGACAGTTGTTCGATCGACAGTGGTTCGGTAGCAAGCGAATACATCGTCGACTCGGCAGGTCCGTATCCGTTGATGACTCGGCGTCCGGCTTGCCAGCGCTTCGCCAACGCGCCGCCGAGTCGCTCGCCCCCGAACATCACCGTGGAAAGGTCCGGCAGCGAAGGATCGCCGATCGAGGCGACGACAGTAGGTGTGGCGCACAGATGAGTAATTCGCTCGCGCCTCAGTGCTGATGCGAGTCCCGAGCCGAACAGTTCTTCGTTCTTCGCCAGAACGAGCGTGGCCCCGGACGCACTCGCGATGAGCACCTCGAGCAACGTCATGTCGAATCCTGGCGCTCCGCGATGGAATACGCGAGAACCTGGCCCAGCCGAGAATCGACCGGGCAGGTCTTCGGCGATCACACCGAGCCCGCCGTTGGTCACGACCACAGCCTTGGGGGTTCCGGTCGTTCCTGACGTGAAAACTACGTAGGCCGCCAGGTTCTCGGAATATTCGCGCACCGAGTCGGTGACTTTCTCACCACCAGCGTTGCGGCCGCCGATCGCTCCGGTGCCCAGTGTTTCGAGGACATCGCGTACTCGCGCCTGCGGCTGTTCCGGGTCCGTCAATGCCGGAGCTGCACCGACCTTCGCGATTGCCCACAGTTGCACGATCGACGCAATCGACCGATCTGCAGTCCAAGCAGCGACCTGGTCGACTCCAACTCCCCGGGAGCGCAACTCGTCGGCTGCGACATCCGACTGGGCATCGAGTTCCCGGTAAGTCAGTGTATTGCCCTCACCCTCGACCGCCACAGCGTCCGGGGCGGATTCGACGCCGAAGCGCAGCATGGAGGCAAGTGTCGTACCGGAAAGTCGAGATCGATCAGGCCGGTCGACCGCGCCATGTACGGGGACGAGAAGAGCTCGTTCCGCACTGTCCAACAGGTCGATTTGCCCTACGGCGACATTCGGGTCGACAGACACTTGATTCAGGAAGCGCTCGAACCGGCCCGCAAAGCTCGATACCGTCAGATCATCGAATAGATCAGCGTTGTAGACGAATTCGAGACCGAGTTCGCCCCCGACCCCCTCGTCCGTGACGTTGACCTGCAGATCGAAATTTGCGTGCCTGACTTCAGGAGCAATCTGTGTGATGTCCAGCCCTGGTATCGACCACGCGGCGGTCTCAGCAGTTCGGAACGAGAGCGCCACCTGGAACAACGGATGTCGCGAACGCGATCGCGGTGGGTCGATCAGATCGACCAGCGATTCGAAGGGCATCTCTGCGTGCGCGAACGCCGCTACGTCACGCTGACGAACCTGCTCGACCAACCGGCCGAACGAGTTCGACGGATCGACTTCGGTTCGAAGAACAATCGTGCCGGCAAACATGCCGACCAGCTCGTCGAGTTCAGGTGTGACGCGTCCGGACACAACAGTGCCGACAGCTACGTCATTGCTACCGTTGTACCTCGCCAACAGCGCCGCGAGAGCGGCGTGTACAACCATGAACATGGTCGCGTTGTTCGATCGTGCGAGTGTCTGAAGGCCCGTTCGTACCGAACCTGAGATCTCCACCCGACAGCTCGACGCACGGGCGAACGTCGAACGTGGACGATCGAGGGGAAGCGTCACCTGCTCGGGAAGTCCTTCGAGAGCCTGCATCCAGTAGCTGCGTACCGTCTCGGGAATCCCCGATTCCCTTTGCCATGCACTGTAATCGGAGTATTCGAGCGCGAGCGGCGACCACTGCGGAGCGTGCTGCGCCGAGCGGGCGATGTACGCCGCAGTGAAGTCGCGGACCAACAATTCGAGTGATCGAGCGTCGGCGGCAATGTGATGGACGACGACAGCCAGGATGTGCTCGACAGGTGAAACCTGGAGAAGTGCCGCACGTACGGGCGGATCAACGGTGACATCGAAGCCCGAACCCACCAGTTCTGCTACACAATTCTCGGCGTCGCCGCCGTCGAGTGCCTCGAGCTGAAAGGCCGGAAGCGCATCCTCGGCGTCGAGCACCGTCTGAACCGGGCCGCCGCCGACAACCGGGTACACGGTCCGCAGGGTGCGATGGCGATTGATCACGTCACGAATTGCCAGTTCGGCCGCAACCACGTCCAGCTCGCCTGCCAAGCGCAGCACGATCGGGATGTTGTATCCGGCGGAGTCTCTATCCAACTGATTCAGAATCCACATTCGATGCTGGGAAGCTGACAGGTGCACTTCCGTGTTGTCCGAACGAGGCCCCAAGGACACGTCAGACGCGTGCTCCGCGCCGGTTCGCCCTACACCTATCCGCGCAGCAGCGATGTCTGCGAGCTGATCGACGGATGGGTGCTCGAACACATCGCGGACGTCGAGGTTGCAGCCCAGGGCGGAGTTCAGACGCGACGAAAGACGAGTGGCGATCAAGGAATTGGCGCCTTGATCGAAGAGGTTCCGGACCGGATCGACATGCGGAACTTCCATCAAATCGCTCAGAATGGCTGCGACTGTCTGCTCGAAGAAGTCTCGCGACTGCCGAGTCGGCTGCGTGAGAGACACCGGGGTCGGCAACGATGCTCGGTCGATTTTGCCGTTGATCGTGACCGGTAATGACGCGAGCGCCATCAAAGCCGACGGAACCATGTGCGCGGGCAGCAACGAACGAGCAGTCCGCAAGACGCCGTCGAGGTCGTGTCCGCTCCCCGGGGTGATGTAACCGACCAAAGTCGGCCCGCTGTCGAGTTCTCTCACCACTACCGCGGCCTGCTCCACCGACGTGTGAGCCAACAGCGCGGATTCGACCTCGCCCGGTTCGATGCGGTAACCGCGCAGTGCCATCTGACCGTCGGCGCGGCGAACATATTCGAGTCGGCCGGCTCGCCAACGGACCAGATCGCCGCTGCGGTACATCCGTGATCCATCGAATCCGGGTTCAGGCACGAATCGCGAAGACGTCATCGCGGGTCGACCCAAGTAGCCTTCGGCCACCTGCGGACCCGCAACATACAGTTCGCCGACAGATCCCGGAGGGACGGGCTTCAACGACGCGTCCAGTACGTAGCTGCGCAACCCTGGTAGTGGGGACCCGATCGGCGAGACAGTCTCGTCACCGGGGACAAGGTCGAAACTGGTGACATGGACTGTGGTTTCGGTGATTCCGAACATGTTGACGCCCCGCACGTCCGGGTGCCGATCGAACCAAGCCTCCACGCGCCCGGCGTCGAGGCGATCACCGCCGAAAACAATCGTCCGGAGCGGAAGCAGCATTTCCTGCGTGACTTCCGCCAACGCATAGAAGGCGGCCGGGGTCTGATTGAGAACGGTCACTCGTTCCCGCACAATCAGATCCGCGAATCTTTCGGGTGAGCGCGCGACATCACCGTCCACGATCACGAGGGATCCGCCAGTGGTCAACGAACCCCACATCTCCCAGACCGAGAAGTCGAATGCGTACGAATGAAACATCGTCCACACATCTTCGGCGTTGAAGTCGAAGATCTCTCGGGTCGAGGCGAGCAGCGCCAACACGTTGTCCTGAGGCACCACTACGCCTTTGGGAGCTCCAGTTGATCCGGAAGTGTAGATCACGTAGGCGGCGGACTCCGACTGTGCAACGGGCCAGTCGGCCGTAGCGTCAGTCGTCTCGTCCACGAAGATGACAAGTTGCTCGTACCCAACGAACCGCCCAGCAGATTCGTCCGTCGACAGAATCGCTTTCGGGCCTGCATCGGCAAGTACGTAGTGGATACGAGCGTCGGGATACTGCAAGTCGATCGGTACGTACGTCGCGCCCGCGCGAACGACAGCGATGATGGCTACGACGAGGTCGACCGATCGAGGCAGGGCGACCGCCACGCGATCACCGACTCGAATTCCTCGATCGATCAAGACAGCGGCAAGGCCCTCCGAACGAACTCGCACCTCTTCATAGGTGAAACGAGTATCGCCACTCGACACCGCGATTGCATTCGGATGCCGGGCTGCGACGGCCCCGAAGAGGTCAGGCAGCGACTGCGCGACAATCGACGGCGCCGGCACCCGAGCCGACAATTCTTCGCGTTCCGCAACACTGAGAACATCGATGTCACGCAACATGATTGACGAGTTCTCGGTAATCGAGCCACACACTCGACGAAGCCGCTCGACCCAGCTCTGCACGGTGCCTGCATCGAACAAATCGTCGGCATATCGGAATGTACCGCGAATACCGCTCGCGTCTCCGTCAATCGTACGATCCTCGCGCACAGTCACTTCGAGGTCGAAGCGAGGGTGCACGGGGGGTAGCGGAGTGCCGTGCGCCGTCAGAGTTCCCATCGCGATCTCGGAGTCGGGCGCTACCGGATCGACAGCGAGAACAACTCGGAGGAAAGAATTCTTCTCGCCCACGGCCCCACCGACCGCACGGTCGACCACCCAGTCGAACGGAACGTCGGCATTGGACAGGGCCGCCACATCAACCTCGCGCACCTGAGTCAAGAACTCACCGAACGTGTCTCCGCCGCGAAGGAGCGTTCGCAGCGCGACGGTCCCGACGAACATACCGACGACACCGTCGAACGAAGGATGCGTTCGTCCGGAGGTCGGGGTCCCGATGACCACATCGGACGCACCGGTGATCTTGCTCAGTGCGATCGCAAGGCAGGCGTGCAACACCATGAAGGTTGTGCAGTCGTGCGCGCGAGCGATCTCGTTCAGCGCCGCATGGATAGGTGAGGGCAACTCGAACGCCACGTCCCGCGCCGACGACGGTTGGTCCGGCCGGCGGGATCTGTCCACGGGAAGCGCCAGAGTCGGATCAACACCGGCGAGTGTGTCGGACCAGAATTCCAGCTGGCGTCCTGCCAAGCTCTGTGGATCCGCGGGATCACCGAGAATGGTTCTGTGCCAAGCGGAATAGTCGCGGTATTCGAGAGCGGGCGAAGGCCAGATCGGCGACCGTCCGTCGGCGCGAGCGTCATACGCCGCGACGAGGTCCGAGACGATCGTCGCGAACGAAAGGCCATCCAGGGCGACGTGATGGGCAACCACGGTCATGCGGTGGTCGGCGTCGCTGCCGGAGGCGAGGATCAAGCGAAGAGGCGCATCGGTCGCCAGGTCGAAACCCGCCGCAACCAAATCCGCTGACGCAGCCTCGTAATCCTCGGACGCAACCTCGATCAGAGTCACCGGAGTCGCGGTCGCAACCTGGATCGGCCACGCATCGTGATTCTGGTCGAACGAGAAAACAGTACGCAAGACGAGATGGCGATCGGTCAGGTCACCTACCGCCGCCCTCATCGCCTCGATATCCAGAGCACCACTGAACGCGACCTCGAACGCAATGTTGTACGCCGACGACTGGGGATCCAGACGGTTGAGTAACCACAGGCGTTGTTGCGCCGGTGCGATTTCCACGACGAGGTCGTCCGAAATGCGTTGGGGTTCCACCATCCACTCCGCCCGCCCCGCACGGATCACCCGGGCCAGGCGCGCCGGCGTCGGGGCACCGAACACGTCCCTGACACCAACCCGTCTTCCGAGAGCGGAACTCACTCGCGCGGCAACATACACGGCGTCGAGTGAACTACCGCCCCAGGCGAACAAGTCGGAGTGCGGTCCGAGAACTCCGACGCCGAGGACCTCGGCCATCACCGAGGCAATCAATTCCTCGTCGTACTCGATCGGACGGTTGACCGCCGCGCGCTGCTCGGCCGGCGCGGACGACGCCGGTTCGGGGAGCGCTGAACGGTCAGTCTTTCCATGGCTCGTGACGGGCAATGCTGCCAAAATAGTCACCGAACTCGGCAGCATGGAACGAGGAAGTCGGGAAGCCAGATGATCGAGCACCATCGTCTGGCTCAACGGATGAGCTGCACCTTCGGCCACGGTCACATACGCCGCAAGCGACCCGGATCGCTCGACCACCGCTGCTTGCGCAACGCCGGGAGTCGACAGGAGCACAGCCTCGATCTCGCCCAGTTCGACGCGTACTCCACGGATCTTGACTTGTTGATCAGAGCGACCCAAGAACTCGAGTTGACCGGCATCGTTCCATCGCACGACATCCCCGGTGCGGTACATGCGCTCGCCGGCACCAGTGGCACCAAAGGGCGCAGCGACAAAACGCTCCGCGGTGAGCGTCGGAGAAAGGTACCCTCGCGCCAGTCCGTGTCCCATCACGTACAGCTCCCCCGCGGCGCCGACCGGAGTGGGCAGCAACGACGAATCCAACACCACAGCGGAAACGCCGTCGATCGGGCGCCCGATCGGAGTATCACCACCAGGCGCGAGCGGCTCGCTCATGAATGCCGCGACGGTTGCTTCACTGGGCCCGTACGAATTCACGATGTCGACGTGACTCGACCACGCATCCACTAGCGCTCCCGGCGGTCGCTCGCCGCCGACGTTCAGGACTCTAAGTTCCGGCAAAGCCCGAGGATCCATCGTCAACGGAACCGATGGCGTCGAGTTCAGGTGCGTGACACCTTCGAGCCGCAAATAGTCTTCGAGGTCCACTCCGCCGATCAATCCGGGAGGAACGATCACTGCGGTCGCGCCGCAGCCGTGTGCAAGCAGAATCTCGAGGATCGCCACGTCGAACGATGTGTTTGCAAGGAGCGCGACGCGGGAGGAACTATCGATGTTCAGACGCCGTGCGTGAGAACGCAGCAACGGCACAATGCCTCGGTGCGTGACCGCGACACCCTTCGGTCGCCCGGTAGAACCAGAGGTGTAGACCACGTAGGCGGTGTCGTCGAGAGACAGATCGGCGATAGATGAACCCACCCCCACGCGTCGATCCACCGGCCCTTCGACGGTCTCGTCGCCACTGGGATCAACGACGCACACCCAAGCCGGCACGTCCACGAGTTCGCCACCGACCACAACCGACACGTCGGCGTCGTCGAGAATGAAAGCGACACGCTCGGAGGGTGTTTGAGGATCCACGTAAAGAAGGACAGCACCAGCCCGCACTACCGCGTGGAATGCAACTACGGAATCGGTCGAGCGCTCGGTGAGGATCCCGACGACGTCGCCTCGTCCGACTCCGTTCTCCACGAGCAAGGCGCAGAGTGCATCCGCGCGAGCGCCGAGCTGGTCGTAAGTGACGTCCACACCTTGCTCGCGGATCGCGACAGCACTCCCCTGCCCTGCGCCGCCTCTGATGACCGAATCGAGCGTCGCGAATCCGTCCGTCCGCGGACCCAGCGCGGGGACCAGATCCTTCACTTCGTCCGTCGAGAGGATGCGGAGGTCACCGAGCGCACGGGTAGCCGAGTCGAGGAACCCCTCGAGTAGCCGAACGAACTGACGATGATGCATCGCCAGGTCACGTTCGCTGTAGAGGTGCGGATTGGCTTCGAAGGACAGGCGAACGTTCTCCCCCGCGATCGACGGATAGATGCTGAAGAACAGGTCTTCGGTGGGTCCGGATGTGAGGACGTGAAATTCGCCGACGACGTCACCGAGCCGAATCGCTTCGTGAAACATCATGACGTTCACGGCCGGGCCCGCCGCCTCACGGGATCCGCCCTGCCCCTCCTGGAAGCCCATGTCCTCGTAGCGGAATCGCTGGTGGCGTAGTGCACCGGTCATCTGAACCGAGATCTGACGCACCAGTTCTCGTGGCGACAGATCCCGTTCGAGTTGCGCACGAACAGGCACGATGTTGGACAGCATCCCACCTGAACGTCTCGACGTCGCCGTGGTGCGGCCGGACACCGGCAAGCTGAGGACTACGTCATCGGAATCAGTCATGCGACCGAGATAGGACGCGAATGCACCGACGAGGACCGCCACCTCGGACGTAGTCCACTCGGTCGCGACATCCGAAAGCTGTTTTGCAAGAGTTGGATTCAGTGTCCGAACCATCATGCGCTGCGGCATGGACGTCAGCCCGGCGCCGTCGGCGAGGCGAACCGGGCGGGGCAGGCCTTCGGACATCTCCGTCCAGTACTGCTCGTCCGATCGATACCGCGACGAGGATCGGTAGTCGACGTCGAGGTCATGCAGTGCACGTACCCCGAAACCACCGAAAGGAGTCAGCGTCTTGCCATGAACCAGATGCGAATAGCGCTCGGCCACCCGAGCGGTGAGTGTCATCGCCGCATGTCCGTCGAGCACGAGGTGATGGGCGTGCGAGTACCAGTAGTAGTGCTCATCTGCCAGGTGAAGCAAGGTCGCCGAGATCAGGCGGTCAGACATCACGTCAAGTGGCCGTGAGTATTCCGCTGTCATCCACTCGTTCGCGCGCTGAACCGGGTCGCGGTCGCTGCGTAAGTCGAGGTATGCGAGATCGTCGACGATCGAATGATCGACGACCTGTGCCGGCTCGGCATCGGTAGCGACGAGGCGAACGAACGGCGACTCCAATTCATGACATGCCGTATTCGTTGCCTCGATCAGCGCGTCGACGTCAACCGGTCCGCGTAGTTCCACGTACTGAGCCACCACGAACGGAGTTGACGGACTCAATTGCTGCGCGAACCACAGCGCGAGCTGAGCCCGAGACAACGGAAAAGCACTCAACCCGTCACCTCACATTTCACCAGCCTTGTTTTTCACGAACGTTCGGTGGCTGATCACGTGAATCCATGGGAGCGAACACCACGAACGGCCGAACCGAACCCTACTGTCTCGTCTAAGTTTTCACCACTGGGCCAACACTGCTAGACATGTCGACGCAGCTTTCACGCACTCAAACGTCAGGAGCTTCAGCGGATGAACAACGACACGGTGGGACCAAAGTCCGACGACGATTCCGGGGCTGAACCGATCGGCTCCAACACCATCCCACCGAGGGGCCCGGAGCGCGAAACCAAGGGGGCGGCCGCTTTTCTCCGAAGCCGTAGAACGGCAGTCGCGATCACCGCAACGACGCTGGTAGTGGGCGGTTTCGTGGCATGGCTCGGGTACACGGCATACGAGGCGAAAGACAACCTGGAGGCGGCTCGCGACCACGCACAGTCGGCGAAGAGCGCTCTCCTGGCCGGAGATACGGGAGTCGCAGAGTCTGCCGCGGCGGAAGCCGATCGCGAAGCATCGGCCGCATACGACAACACCCATTCACTCCCCTGGAACATCACCGCCGCAATTCCCGTCATCGGGTCGCCGTTCGAGTCGACGCGCCAGATGACCGAGGTCGTTCAGGGGCTTACGCGTGACGTTCTCGGCCCTGCCGTGACTACCGGAACTTCACTCGCACCAACGGAATTGGTGCAGCCCGGTGGGCGCTTGGCACTCGCACCGTTACGCGAAGCGGAACCGAAACTGGCCGAAACAGCTATCGCCGCGGAATTGCTGTCGTCGCAGGCACAGGAAGTTCCCGAATCGAAGTACCTGGGCCGAGTTAACGATGCCAGAGCAGAATTACAGTCGCAGACAAGCGAACTGGCTACCCTCCTGACGAACACCGCCACCGCGGCGCGCATCGCACCGGCGATGCTCGGCACCGACGGACCGCGCAACTACTTCATCGGTTTCCAGACCAATGCGGAAGCGCGAGGAACCGGCGGCCTGTTGGGTGGATACGGCATCGTCCGAGTCGACAACGGCGCCGCTCGGGTGGACACACTCTCCCCCAACTCCGAACTAACACTGGACAATCAACCGATAGACCTTGGTCCTGACTTCAACCAGCTGTACGGAAACAGTCGACCGACCACCGATTTTCGCAACAGCAACCTCAGCTCGCACTTTCCGTACGCAGCGCAGATCTGGCAGTCCCTGTGGTCACAGGAGTCCGGGGGTGAGCTGGTCGACGGCGCGATAGCGACCGATCCGATAGCACTGAGTTACCTCCTCGCGGCGGTGGGACCAGTAGAGATGCCGGACGGAGAGTCGGTAACGGCCGACAACGTCGTTGAGTTGACCGAGTCGACCGCGTACGCACGCTTTCCCTCCGACAACAAGGCACGAAAGCAGTATCTGCAGACAATCGCGGCCCGTGTCGTGGCGAAGATGACCGGGAACATCAAGTCGCCGAGCGCATTACTGGAGGCTCTGGGCAGAGGTGTCAGCGAGGGCAGAATCGCAGTGTGGAGCTCTCACCCCGACGAACAATCGGTTCTTGCCGACACCGTCCTCGGGCACACGATTCCCGATGATGCCGCTCCGTACGCCGGTGTGGTGATCAACAACCAAGCCGGCAACAAGCTCGACTACTACCTCACACGAGAAATCGACTACACAGCCCAGACGTGCACCGGCGACACCCGAAAGACAACGGTCACCGTTCGACTGACCAACAACGCGCCCGACGCCGACCTGACCGAATATGTCAGCGGGATCGTCGACAACCCCGGACGACTGCCCAATGGCACCAATGTGGCTGCAGTCACTCTGCTTGCGACAGCCGGCGCCAAACTCGATGCCGTCTCCGTGGGTGGACAGATTTCGTTTGCCGTCAACGGAACCGAACAGGGTCACCCGGCCTACATGACCAGGGCCGTCATTCCGCGAGGCCAGACGGTTGAGCTGAAGTTCGATCTGACCGAGCCCACAGCCGAGGGCGAAGCTCGCGTACCGGTCCAGCCGCTTGTCGACGACCCGAAGATTACCGTCGACGTTCCTAGCTGCTGAGCTTGTCCGGCAAACGTCGACGAGGCCCCTGGCATGTCGCCGTTTGTCGGACTCGTGAACTTTCAGCAGATTTGAAACTTTGGCGAAGGCTAGCCTATGCTTCCTGACGCGCCTGGAACCGGCCGTCGGCTGCGATCCGTCGGAGTCTCACTCCTCGGCGCATCGACAACGGAAGGTTCCCCATGCGATACGCCCGTGTGCGCTCACTTCGCCGAACTGTGGCGCTGAGTGGATTGGTCATTGCCGCCCTGGTAATCGGCGGATGCAGTAACAACGACACCGCAACCGAATCGAGCAGTAGCGACTTCGAAACCGTCACCATCGAAAGTGCGCTCGGAAACGCCGTCATCACCGAAAAGCCCGAGCGAATCGTGACTCTCGGCATGGGGTCGGCGGAGACCGTAATCGCGCTCGGCACGATCCCCGTCGGCGTCGAAAAGTACGCATGGGGCAGCGACGACACCGGGTATCTGCCGTGGGTCCACGAAGCGGTCACGAAGCAAGGTGGCGAACTGCCAGAGCAGTTCACCGGCGGAACCGATCTCAACATCGAGGCGATCATCGCTCTCGAACCCGACCTGATCCTCGCCCCCTGGTCCGGCATCACACAGCAGCAGTTCGACTCACTCAACGCGTTCGCGCCGACCGTCGCCTACGCCGAGAGCCCCTGGACCATCACGTGGGAAGACCAGATCAACGTCATCGGCAAAGCCATAGGCGAATCCGAGAAGGCGACAGCCGAAATCGACAAGATCAAGTCGCAGTTCGCGGAATCGACTGCAGCACATCCGAACTACGCCGACGTCAGCTTCTCCTTCATCTACAACACGGGCCCAGGAACCCTCGGCGTCTTTTTCGCCGAAGAGCAGCGTGTGGCCATGGTCCGCGCACTTGGCCTGCAGGTGGATCCCGTCGTCTACACCTTGACGGAATCTGAAGGAACAGACTCCGCCGTCATCGGCCTCGAGAACGCAAACCTCCTCGACAAGTCCGACCTGCTCTTCACCTTCTACTCGGACCCGGCCAACCGGGCCGAGATCGAAGCGCAGCCCGCTTACCAGGCAATCCCCGCTGTGGCTCGGGGAACTGTCATCGCTCCGACCGAACAGCCCTTCGTCACCGGTTCCTCGATGATCAACCCTCTGACCGTGCCCTGGTCGCTCGAGCGCTACGTGCCGATGATCGACGAGGCAATCGCGAAGCTGAACAAGTGATGTAGATCAGCATCGTGCGATCGAGAAACCCGCGTCCTATTCGGACGCGGGTTTCTTGCCGTCGCGTTCAGCTTTGAATCGCATCCACTCACTGCTCAGCATGCGATTGTCGATGATCCACCCCATGTAATCGCGCATGTTGAGCACACGAATGTACGCGGGACCGTTGGGGTTTGCGTACTGCAGGGCCTCGGTCGCAAGCTTGCGTTGATTCTCGAGATATACGTGCTCGGTTTCGAGGAATCCGCCCCACACGTCGGAATCCATGACGTAGTAGTGAGTCCGATCCCGAGGCTTGCGCGTGAGCTTGACGAACCCCCGGTCGATCAATCGACGAATGTAGGTGGACACCGATCCGCGACTTGCTCCGAGTGCCTGCGCCAACTCTTCGGCGCTGACCCCTGGCGACTCGCTGATCAACAGATAGCCCGCAATACGTCCTTCGATGCGGGCCCCACCGCCGGACTGCCAGTACACGGAGAACTGGTCGATGAACCAGGTGGAGAAATCGTCACCGCGAGCAGGGCTGGCATCGCCCATTCGTTGAGCCTCCGACGTCTCTGGGTACGAACAATTCGCCACTATTGTGCCAGCACCACCGTCACCGAGCCGAAATCACCAGCCCTGGAGTGGTTGCGATGAACTCGAGCTGTTCGATTGTCAAAGGCGACGCCGATGTGGAGCCAGCCGATGTCACGAACTGGGTCACCACTACTGTTTCGCCGGAGGGGTGAACAACCCGGACCGTGTCATCGCCCGAGCCATCGGGATCGACCAGGCGAGTCACGGTGGTGGAGCCTGGCAACGTCAGTGTGTCACCCGGTTCCGGCACAGCGGTACCAACTGATATTTCGACATCGCTGCTGCCGTCCGCTGTCGAGGCGACGATCCGCTCGCACACTCCTCCCTGTCCGTAATCATCTGGAACCAACGAACCGAGCGGGCGCTCCAAAGTGACGCCTGCCGCGCCGAGATCCTTCCAACGTGCATCGAGCAACTGATTCAGTCGGTCGATATCCATGCGCGACGCAGGTGGACCGGCATTCACAGAATCGGTGTAGCAGGATGCCATCGGCGGCGGCGTCGAGTCTGGAACCGGCGCAGTCACCGCAAGCCCCGGCGCGGTCGCTAACGCGATCAGTTCGTCCATCGTCAAGAGCGGGGAAACATCCGACGAAGTTCCGGTCGACGTGTCGACGCTGGCAACAACCCGGGATCCATCACCGAGATACGCGACGACTCCGCGCTCGCCCCCGACTTCCGAACCGTCTGTGTCTTCGAAATCGGCTCTGTCCTCGAAATCGGCGATGTCGAGCACTGTTCCGTTTTCGAGATGCTCCCGCCGATCCACCAGACCCTCCAAGCACGGCGGCACCGGCTGATCCCATGCACGCACCTGAACCGAGATATCCGCAGTCCGCCCGACGCGAGTCAAGGTTCCCTTCGCCGACGTAGAACCGCTGAACTCGATCGGGTCGACCCCGTCAGGAAACGAGGCACCCCGGTAATTCTGGATCGGCGCAAACTCGAGCGATTTCGATGGACTCGCAAATGCAACGTCGACATCGGAAGGCAGCGATTCGAGTAGTGCGTCGCTCATGGCGGTGGCCTTCGGTCCCGAGAACCATGGATAGTCCGGGTCGTCATAGCCGGGCTCACCGGCAAAACCGTAGTTGATACGCACCGGCGGACCCGGCGATGCCACCGAATCGCAGCCGGGAATCGACGTGCCCGTGTCTTCGTTCGTCACCGCCGCGACAACAGTTCCCAAGGCGACGATCGAGACGATCACCAGCCCGTCACGCCAGGTCCATTGCTCGCGGCGACGGTTCGACTCGTGTGCGGTGCGCCCAGACATTTCTCGATCATTGCCTACCACAACAACTACGTCGCTATCCGACATACCCGCTGAGGTCGTAGATCGTGGAATTCCCCACCGTTGTCGACGTGAAATTCGCTTCGACCCATTCCTGGATGACACTCGACGTGCTGTCCCCGCTTTGGCCCTCTCGCTGGCTTCCGCCCTGGCCACCGGCAATGTAGTAGTGAATTTTTCCGTCTGCCACGTACTGGATGAATTGATCCAATGTCGGTGCGGGATCGGAACTCCAACCGCCGATCGCCATCACCGCGGTATTGCTGGCCAACTCGTAGGTTGCTGCGGTTTGCGAGCCGTTGGTCGCGGCCGACCACGTGGTGCCCGCATTGACCAGCATTGCCGTCAACTCGGAAGTACTTTCGCTGCCGCTACTCAGTTCTTGCCCGTTCGACGCCGGATTTACAGTCGCGTCAGAAGAATTCGGCGGAGCGTCACCGTTTTGCAGCTCTGGGCCCCCACCCATACCTCCTCCCCCGCCCATTCCGGAGTCGGACACGGCGCCGGTTGGTCCGGCCGTCGGGATGGATCCGCCGTGCGCTGTTGCGGCAGTGGCAATCGCGTAAGACGCAGAACCGGTTATCCCTGCCAACGATCCAAGAATCAATCCAGCGACAGCGAGCTTGCGGAATCGATCCTTGGCTCCCACGAGAACCAGGATCGCGCCGACGACAGTGCCCGCCAACAGAATCCACTTCAGCATCGGCAGCCAGTCGGCATTGCGGTGCAACAACACCCAACTCCAGATTCCTGCGGCCAGCATCGTCGCAGCCAAGCCGCAACGTCCGATCCAACGGGCACGGACCAACCACAGAGCGTATCCACCGGTCCCGATCATCCCCGCGACGGCGGGCGCCAGCGCAACTGTGTAATAGGGGTGGATCGTGCCGGACATGTAGCTGAAGATCAGGCCGGTAACGAGAAACCAGCCACCCCAAAGGATCAACGACGCACGGACAAGATCTGTGCGCGGTGCGCGTCCCCGAGCGAGCAGTCCGAACACCACTGCGATCATTGCCGCAGGTATCAGCCAGGAAATCTGGATACCCATCTCGCTGCCGAACAGCCGTTCGAGTCCGGCACTTCCCCCGAAGCTCGAACCTGCACTGCCACCGGCCATTCCGCCACCGCCGCCGGTGCTCCCGAGAAGTCGACCCAATCCGTTGTATCCCAGTACCAAGTCCATGACGCTGTTGTTGGTCGATCCGCCGATGTACGGGCGAGAATCAGCGGGCCACAGCCACACTGCCAACACCCACCACCCAGCCGATATGACAACGGACGCAGCACCGATCACCAGGTGGACCAGGCGAGTCCGCAAGCGCACCTGTCCGGCGATCAAATACGCGGCACCAAATGCAGGCAACACCATCAGCCCTTGCAGCATCTTGGTGAGAAAGGCAAACCCCAGCGCTACTCCTGCGAGCGCCACCCACATAGCGGCTCGACGACCTATCGCCGTGCACATGGCGCGAATAACGAAGTAGCCGGCGAGAGTCATGAGCAGAACCAACAGTGCATCAGGATTGTCGAACTTGAACATCAGGGCGGCAGCGGGCGTAGCTGCCAAAACAGCTCCCGCCACCAAACCCGCAGCGGGCGACGCCACTCGTTTGACGGCCGCGTATACGAGCGCAACCGATCCGATGCCCATCAATGCCTGCGGAACTAGAAGGCTGGCACTCGAAAATCCGAAGATTCGCCCGGACACACCCATGACCCACAATGAAGCGGGCGGTTTGTCGACCGTGATGAAATTCGAGGTATCGAGGGACCCGAAGAACCACGCTTTCCAATTCTGGGAGCCGGCCTGCGCCGCTGCAGCGTAGAAGGTGTTGGCGTAGCCACTCGCGGTCAGATTCCACAAATACAGGACTGCCGTTGCTGCCAACAGGATCGTCAGCGCCAATCCCGTACTGCGCGTGCGGAACCACGACGGCGAGGGCTCCGCGCGATGGGCAGTTGGTGTCGGCCGCTGACGCGGGGCCGGATGCAGAACGGCGGTCATCAGGAAGTCCCTTCACGAGTTACTGTCCTGCCAACGATCGCGTCTCCAACCCTGGCGGCACTGGGAGCCGCCTGGAAAGTTGCTGTGAATGGATCAGGTCAGGGAGCGCTCGAACAGCACGACGCTGAACCACCCGTTGTCGGCATCGTCTCCGAAGTCACGACGCCCTACCTCGGCGAAACCCGCGTCTCGGTAATAGCGGCGCAACCGCACGTTGGTTTCTACACAATCGAGCCGCAGGTACTGCGCGTTCTCCTGCGCGGACCGTCGATGGGCCCAGACGAGTAAGCGTTCGCCCAACGAGGTGCCCGAGAATTCTCGATCGATAACCAATCCGTGCACGTAGCCGGCAGGATCGTTCGAATTCGGCCAGACCACGGGGTCTGACCAGATCAACCGCAGGGCACCGACAATCCTCGACTGTTCCCGGTCTCGCGCAACAAAGAACTCCCCTCTCGAAATCTGCTCCCCGACCTGCTCGACAGACACTTCACGCGGGCGCCACTGGATGATTCCGCGTTCTGCCAACCAGTCTTCTGCCGCGTGCCGCAGCGCCAGAATCTCCGGCCCATCGGTCTCGACCGCTTGCACAACGTCGACAACCATATGACCTCCCCCATATCTGCAGCCGTTCACAACAACACGGCCTCCAGGCCCCAACCCGGGTGTATCTCCGAGTTGAAGCCTATCGGCGTGAAGTTGTGCGCCTGAACGGGTGTCACCACTCAGTCAGGTTTTGAATGTGGTGTTGGCCGGCCTCGGTTGCTGCTGCGGGTCAATCGAGGGTGGTGGGATGAACCACGGTTTGTTGTCGGCGCCTATTCGGATTTCCCATTTCCCGACGAACCCGGATTTGCGGTGCATCAACCGATGATGTGAACGGCACAGCAGGACCAGGTTGTTCATCACCGTCGGCCCGCCGTTGGCCCAGTGCCGGATATGGTGCGCATCCGTCCAGGCAGGCACACATGAACACCCCGGGAACGCGCAGCCTCTGTCTCGGGCGATCAACGCCACTCGCTGTTCGGGGGTGACCAATCGTTTTCCGGGTTTCGCATCGAGCGGTGCGCCGTGATCGTCGAGCAGGACGGTGGAGAGGAAGCAGTCGCAGCCGAGGAGTCTGGTCTGTGACACGGACAGTGGTCCGAGCCAGGGCATGTGCCCGACATCAAGATCGGCCAGGTCCAGAGAGTCGTCATCACTCGAATCCGAAGACTGTGCGGCACAATCCCGATGCTCCGCCAGATCCCGAGCATTGATGTGCACGTTCACATGCGGACGCTGACCACCATCGGTACCGGTTTTCGCGCAGTCCAGGTAACGGCGGATCAGTTCGGTGAACCCGTCCGCGGTGCGTTTCGCCGCCGACCGGGCATCCGGGGTTCCATCCGGTGCTGGGGTGGGCATCGTCAGATTCGACAACGCCGACAGCAGCATCTCACCGGTGAGGGCGTCGAAATCACCACGCACCACCACTCGACCGTTCAAGGTCGACGCGATCCGCAACTCGTTGAGATCGACATCTTCGGCGGGCGGGATCTCATCCGATTCGAACAACCGCTCCAAGGTCGCGATCACGTTCCGCACTTTCGTCGTCGTCGCTTCCACCCCCGACGCAGCAGCGAGCAACAAATCGATGCACTTCGGTAATGCCTCCTCCGGCATGCCTTTCGGTGGTGACTCGCAGAACGCCACGATCAACACGGCATGATCGAACGAGCAGTCCCCGCCATCGAACCGAGCCGCCACCGCCGGAAACGGCCGCAAAGCAGCACCCAACGCGGCGATCTTCTTCCCGTCCCGAACCTGCAGCATCGTGTTCGCCGCCAACCACGCACCCACTCCGCGGCTGGCAATCACCTGATCATCCGGGCGCAACGAAAGTTCGTCGACCACCTCCACACGAACCGCCTCGAGGCGCAGAATCTCCGCACTCGCCTCGACAGCAGCAGCAGCACGCAACTCGGCAGCAGACAACCGCCACAACCGTCCGCGCAACCCCACCGCAGAACCAGACACCACATCCGACAACAAGACGCTCATTGAATCCCCCGATCCCCTCCCCAAATCATACTCGAACACCCGTTCGAGTCAAGAGTGGTAGACCTCGAGCGCCCGCGCTACCGATTCGTCACCCGCAGGTAGCAACGGCAGTCGCACATTGGGAGTCGGAATCTGTCCCAACGCATGCAATACGCCCTTGATCACAGTCGGGTTCGGTTCGGAAAACAGAGCTCCGGACAGCTTCGACAAACTCCGCCCGAGGTCACGGGCGCCGTCCACATCGCCACTGTCCCAAGCTTTTACCAAGCGGACGAACTCAGCGGTCGACACATGAGCGGACGCCAAGATGCCACCGGCCGCACCCAAGGCCAGAAGAGGCGCGAGAAACAGATCATCCCCCGCCAGTACGGCGAAGTCGCCTGGAAGATCCGCGAAGAGTTCGACGGCAGCTGCGTCGATACCGCCCGCGGCATACTTCACACCAACAACCCCGGGCAAAGTACCCACCTCCTGCAAAGTGCCGCTGTCCAGATCGCACGCAGTTCGGTACGGCACGTGATAGACGATCAGCGGCACTGGGCTCGACGACTGCAGATGCGCGAAATGCGCCACCACACCGGCTTTCGACGGCCTCGTGAAGGAGGGAACCGGCACCAACGCCGCCGAGACCTCAGGCCACCGAGCCAGCCTCCCGAGCGCCTGCGCACTGGCCGCCGTGTCGTTACTGCCCGCGCCGACGATCAACGTCGCGCCTCTCGCACGGCACACATTCGCACAGATATCCAGAACGGTCACTCTCTCCTGCTCGGTGAGTGTTGCGGCTTCCGCTGTAGTCCCCAGCGCAACGAGTCCGACCGCACCCTCGGAGAGGACCTGGTGCGCAAGCTGTTCGAGTGCATCGGTTGCAATACGACCGTCGCTCTCGAAGGGCGTGATCAGTGGAACATGGATTCCGGCCAGGTCAACTCGAGTCGTAGTCATAGAACTCAGCCTCACCGAACAAACCTTGTAGGTCTAGTTCGCATTTCCATCGTCGAGCGTAAGCTGAGCTGATGCTCGATGTTCGCCGACTGAAGCTCTTGCGCGAACTAGCACTGCGCGGAACCATCGTTGCCGTTGCCGAGGCGCTGTCGTTCAGTCCCTCCGCGGTGTCGCAGCAGTTGGCCGTCCTCGAACGTGAAGCCGGCGTGCCGCTGCTGGAACGAACAGGCCGTCGCGTCCGGCTGACACCCGCCGGTGAGAACCTCGCACGTCATGCCGAAGCCATCCTGCAACGCCTGGAGCAGGCGTCAGGTGAATTGGTCGACGCACGTCGTGGACTGGCGGGGCCGCTGCGCATCGGAACGTTCCCGACCGCGGCACGGGCGATCCTCCCGGCGGCATTGATCGCCCTGTCTCGCGAGCATCCCGGGTTGGAACCGATGGTTTCGGAGATCGACCCGGCGGACGTCGCCGACGACCTACGAGCTGGGACTCTGGACTTGGCGTTGATTCACGACTACGACTTCGTCCCTCGCCCCACCGAACCGGGCCTGACGACATTGCCGCTCTGCAGCGAAGCCGTGTACCTCGCATCGAGTGACATCGAGTCAGATCCCCACGACGCTGTCGCATCGCTGACCGACTGCGTAGAACGTCCCTGGATTACCGCAATTCCCGGAACTGCTTGTCATGCAATGACTATTCGCGCATGCCAGGCAGCTGGATTCACCCCGAAAGTGCGACACCACATCGACGAATTCGCCACCGTTCTCGCCCTCGTCGCTGCGGGACAGGGTGTTTCGCTGGTTCCTGAACTCGGAGCAATCCATCCGCCGCTAGGTGTGCGCCTGACGCCGATGCACATTCGACGAAGGACGAAGATTGCACACCGAGCGGGCTCCGACGCTCACCCGGCGGTCGCAACCGTGACAAACGCGCTTCGCTCGGCCGTCCCGCAACTGCTGGACGCCGAGCAATAGCGACACCTACATGTCGAGCCCGAGGTCGAGGACCGTCACCGAGTGCGTCAAGGCACCGACAGCGAGGTAGTCGACGCCGGTTCGGGCGTACTCTGCGGCAACGTCGATGGTGAGACCACCGGATGACTCGAGTTTGGTTTCTGGAGCAACAGCGTCTCGGCGCTGGACCGCGATCTGCGTCTGCCACAGCGGGAAGTTGTCCAGCAGAACAAGTTCCACGTTCTCCGCCAGCACCTGATCGAGCTGAGTGAGGTTGTCGACCTCAACTTCGCACTCGATGTCCGGGGCGAGCTCACGGACCGCACGAAGTGCTGCGACCACCGAACCGGCAGCAGCAACATGGTTGTCCTTGATCAACGCCGCGTCGCCCAATCCCATACGGTGGTTGACGCCTCCGCCCACGTGGACTGCATATTTCTGCAGAGAACGCAGTCCGGGCAGCGTCTTTCGGCTGTCCCGCACTTTGGCATGAGTGCCGGCGATGGCGTCGACCCACTGTGATGTCGCCGTGGCGATTCCCGAGAGATGGCAGACGAGGTTGAGCATCGTGCGCTCTGCCGTGAGAAGTCCGCGGGTGGGCGCGACAACGGTGAGCACCGATTGACCTGGCGCAACCCGAGTTCCGTCGGCCACCCGATCAACGACCTCGTAGTTACCCGCGCCGATCACCTCGTCGAGAACAAGCAGTCCGACGTCGATGCCGGCGACAGTACCCGAGGAGCGTGAGACGACCGACGCCTTCGCGACCGCATCGGCGGGAACCGTTGCGGTAGAAGTGATGTCGGGTCCATAGCGCAGATCCTCGTCCAGAGCGAGCCTGACCAATGTGAGCAGCTCGTCACGGTCGAGCGGCGCGGGCAGGATCTTCTGCTCGGTCATCAATGAACTCCTGTCAACAACATGTCGGGTATTTCGAGCGCTCCATCGGCACCCATCTTGATCCGAGTGCTGCGACGCTGATTCGGATCTGTTTCAGGATAGTCGGTGCGGGTATGGCAGCCACGGCTCTCGGTTCGCGCCACGGCCACGTCGACCAATGCAGTCGCGGTCAACGTGAGCGCCGCGTCTTCGAGGTCCGGAGCAGCCACCGCCACTGTCTGTTCGGCGTCGGCAAGCGCGGCTCGCGCAATCTGGAGACCGCCTCCGTCGCGAACCACCGACGCGTGTGCCGTCATGACGGACTGCACGGTCTCTCGCGGCAGGATCGGCATCGGCTTGCGCACCACGTTGACCACTTCGGCATGAACCTCGCGACGCTCGGCAGCTGCGATTCCTGCACGCTCCCCGACTACCAAACCCTCGAGAAGGCTGTTGGACGCAAGACGATTCGCGCCGTGCAATCCCGTGCGAGCCACTTCGCCTGCTGCGTAGAGACCAGGCACTCCCGTTCGTCCATGGACGTCGGTGGCGACTCCGCCGCACGAATAGTGCGCGGCCGGAGCGACCGGAATTAATTGGGTGCGTGGATCGATGCCCGCTTCGAGGCAGGACGCCGTGATGGTCGGGAATCTCGAATCGAAACCGTCGAGCTTGCGAGCGTCGAGATAGACGTGATCAGTGCCGAGATCGCGTAGGCGTGCTGCGATTGCCCTCGAGACCACGTCACGCGGGGCGAGATCACCCAGCGGATGAACACCTGCGGTGACCGAATCACCGTTGGTGTCGACAAGAATCGCGCCCTCGCCGCGGACCGCCTCACTGATCAGGGGTCGGCGGCCTACCCCGCCCGGAGTGAAGAGCACCGTCGGATGGAACTGAACGAACTCCAGGTCCGCAATCGCCGCACCGGCTTCGAGTGCCAACGCGATTCCGTCGGCAGTCGCTCCGGGCGGATTTGTGCTGCAGGCATACAGCTGACCGAGTCCGCCGGTAGCGAGCAGCACCGCGGGCGCATGGATCACTCCGAGGCCTTCCGGCGAGGAGACGATGAGTCCGCACACCCCACGCCGGTTGGTCACCACCTGGACTGCCGCTGCACCGAACAGAACGGGGAGCCCGGCAGCATTGAGAGCCCGCTGCACTTCCGCGCCAGTGGCGTCGCCGCCGGCATGGATGATCCGACGCGTGCTGTGCCCACCCTCGCGGGTGCGCGACACCTCGCCGTCTCGCCCGCGATCGAAGACCGCTCCCAACGCGGCCAGCGCAGCAACAGCGTCGTGACCAGCTTCGACGATGGAATAGACGGCTTCGTCGTCGCACAAACCGACGCCGGCCTCACACGTATCCGAAACGTGCGACTCGACGGAATCCGTATTCAGATCGTCGACGACCGCGATGCCGCCCTGCGCGTACTGAGTCGCGGTGTCCGTCGGACCGCCCTTGCTGACCGTGAGTACTTTCAGTCCCCGCAGGGAAGCGGTGCGCGCAGCGGTGAGGCCCGCGACACCGCCTCCCACGACGACCAGGTCGGCATGAGCCTCCCAGGCGAAACGCCCGGCAGGGCTGGTCACTCGCCGCCGCCCGGATTACCGATCTCGATCATGCGCTGCACCGACTTCTGTGCACGCTTGGCCATCTCGAGATCGACGTGGACCTCGTCCTTGCCCTCGAGAAGGCAGCGAAGCAACGCGGCAGGCGTGATCATCTTCATGTACGGGCACGACGCGCGGTCGTTGACGGCCTGGAAATCGACGTCGGGCGCTGCCTTGCGCAACTGGTGCAGCATCCCGATCTCGGTCGCGACCAGAACCTGCTTGCTCTTGGTGACGCGGGCCGCGTCGAGCATTCCGCCGGTGGAGAGAATCTTGACCTTGTCCGCGGGGACCGCGCCTTCACCGGCTAGGTACAGAGCCGAAGTAGCGCAACCACATTCAGGGTGCACGAACAGCTCGGCGTCCGGGTGCGACTTGGACTTGGCCGTCAGCTCGTCACCGTTGATGCCGGCGTGCACGTGGCACTCACCAGCCCAGATCTGCATGTTGGTACGGCCCGTCACGCGCTTGACGTGAGCTCCCAGGAACTGGTCCGGCAGGAACAGAACCTCGCGGTCGGGATCGATCGAGTTGACCACGTCGACGGCATTGGACGAGGTGCAGCAGATGTCGGTGAGACCCTTCACCTCTGCGGTTGTGTTCACGTACGACACCACCAGCGCGTTCGGGTTGTCGGCCTTCCACTCACGAAGCTGCTCGGCATTGATCGAGTCGGCCAGAGAGCAGCCGGCTCGCTCGTCCGGGATCAGCACGGTCTTGGACGGCGACAGGATCTTCGCGGTCTCGGCCATGAAGTGCACACCGCAGAAGACAATCGTGTCCTCGGGCGCCTCGGCAGCGATTCGTGACAGCGCCAGGGAGTCACCGACATGATCGGCGACGTCCTGAATCGCAGGCAGCTGGTAGTTGTGCGCAAGAATCGTCGCGCCGCGTTCGCGAGCCAGACGTTTGATCTCAGCGGCCCACTCGGGGGTCGCTTCGACTCCGTTGTATCCGCCGGGGCCGTCGTGAATCTGCGAGGCCGATCCCTCCCATAACGTCGTGGTCGTCATGGCGTTCTCCTTCACCGTGAACCCGGGCTCGTCACCCAGTTCAAATCCGGACGGGCTGGCCCGGATTTCCGTATTCGAGGTTTTCGACTTAGGATCGAAAACGTGCCCAATAGTAACACCACCCACGAAGTGCTTGCAGCGGTGTTCCAAGTTCGCACCTTCCCCGCAAGCATCGCCGCAGGTGACGGCGATCACTGCCCGCAAGGGCGTGAAGAGTTGGCCGTGCTGCTGTGGCAGCGTGCACTCAACCCACAGAAGGGCACGTGGTCCCTGCCCGGGGGCACTTTGCGCGACGACGAGGACCTGACGACCTCCGCTCGACGACTCCTCGCCGAGAAGGTCGACCTACGAAAGGTCGCCCACCTCGAACAGCTCTCCGTCTTCAGTGATCCACAGCGCGTGCCGGGTCCGCGCCGCATCGCGTCGACCTTCCTCGGACTCGTTCCCCTCAGCGCCGACCCACAACTGCCACCGGACACGGCCTGGCACCCCGTTTCGAAGTTGCCGGAGATGTCGTTCGACCACGGAACCGTCGTACGGCACGCGCGCAATCGACTCGCCGCGAAACTCTCGTACACCAACATCGCATTCGGGCTGGCCCCGGAAGAGTTCGCGATGTCGACACTGCGCGAAATCTACTGCGCTGCCCTCGGTTACCAGGTCGATGCCACCAACTTGCAACGCGTGCTGGGGCGTCGAGGCGTTCTGACTCCCACCGGCAACACCGCACCGTCCGGCAAGTCGGGTGGACGTCCACCCGCCCTGTACCGTTTCACCGACTCCACCTTGCGGGTCACCGACGAATTCGCCGCACTACGGCCGCCAAGCTGACACCGATCGCACTGTCAGGCAACAGCTTCGAGACTTCCGCGTTGCAACCACACCGAGGTCACGGCGCCGGCCGGATCGATGACCCGGTTGATTACACCGAACCGAGTCGTCACCCGATCGAGAATCCGATCGGCCTGCCAACGATCCGTCGGATCGGCGACAATCGCAAAGAAGCGATGGGCAGGTTTTCCCGCCATGACGCGAACCAATTCGGTGACCGTCCGCGCCGTGACTGCCACGCTCCAACCAGCGTCGAGAAACTCGGCGGCCGTGCGCGCACCGTGCTCGAATCCGATGTCCGTGACAAGTACAACTCCCCTGTTGGGGGCGATCTCTGAAACACTCATTGCCGAACCTCCACTCGGAATCAAACTTCTTGACTCCTATGTAAGTCCGCAATCTTGTGCTTCCCTTGTGCTGGTTCTGTGAGAACTCTGGGGAATTGCGCGCCCCACCTCAGACAGCCCTGGAAAGGCCCGCCCAGAAGACCGTCGAGGCCGCGTTCACCACCTCGCCCACCGGCACGTCGCCCAACATTCCGCCCGCAGCAAGCGTCGCGACGCCGTGGAACGTCGCAAAGGCAACCAGCGCAATGCTTTCCGGATCACCGGCGGCAATGTCACCGGCGGCCTGAGCTTCCGACACGAGCCGGACGGTCAGGTCCATCGTCGCGTGCCCCGCGTTGACGACAGTTTCGGCGGCGCCCGGCGCATGCTTGTTGCTGTACATCAGAGAGAGCAGGCCCGGATGCTCCAGCGCAAAATCCACGTAGGCATTGGCGAGCGAGGAGAACCGGGCCCTCGCGGTCGGTGGAGCATCCGCGACTGCCCGCTCGAGCGCACCGGTCATCCGATGGAATCCACTTTCGGCCAAGGCATCGAGCAAAGCCTGGCGATCACGAAAGTGCTTGCCCGGAGCCGCGTGGCTCACGCCCGCCTCACGCGCGAGTTGCCTCAGCGACAACTTGTCGACGCCATCTCGTTCGAGTGTTGCTTCGGCCGACGCCAGGAGTTCCTGTCGCAGGCTGCCGTGATGATACGGCTGTTCGTGGGCGGGCATGGTGGCACCATATCAAAATGTTGTCATTGACAACTATGGTGTCAGTGCCTACATTTGGGATCACCCGAACCGAAGGAGCCACCATGGCCATCGACGTAGCCGGAACCACCGTCCTCATCACCGGAGCCAGCGCTGGGCTCGGAGTGGAATTCGCTCATCGCTTTGCCGCTCGCGGCGCAAACCTGGTTCTGGTCGCCAGGCGGGCCGACCGCCTCGAGGCACTCGCCACCGAACTCCGTGGCGCCCACGGCATCATCGTGACAGTCCTGCCCGCCGACCTGGCCGCACCCGGCGTCGGTGCATCGCTGCACCAGGAGCTGACAAACCGTGGCATCACCGTCGACTCGCTGATCAACAACGCCGGATTCGGAACACACGGGGCATTCGTGGACGAAGATCTCGAGCGCGTCACGTCCGAGATTCAGCTCAACATCGCCACGCTGGTCGAGCTGACACACACATTCCTGCCCGACCTTCTCACCGGCCGCGGAGCACTGGTCAACATCGCCAGCACAGCGTCGTTCCAGCCGACACCGGGCATGGCCGTCTACGGCGCATCCAAGGCGTTTGTACTCAACTTCACCGAAGCACTCTGGGCCGAAGCTCGCGGCAGTGGATTGACTGTATTGGTGGTGTGCCCCGGTCCGACGCGCACCGAGTTCTTCGACGTAGTCGGCTCCGAAGACGCAGCGGTCGGGCGAATGCAGACGGCAACTCAGGTGGTGGACACCGCTTTCCGAGCACTGGATCGACGCAACGCGCCGCCGACCGTCGTATCGGGACTGCCGAACTGGGTGTCCTCGATCAGCACTCGCTTCGCAACCCGCCGGTTGGGCGCGCTGATTTCCGGGCGACTGTTGGGTGACGTGCGAATGAAAGCCGAAACCAAGCGCTCGTCGACCTCGCCGGCCTAGCGACGCAACAGTTACGGAAGTTTCGGCTGGCTCTCGACTTCGGCCTGTTCGGTGTCGGTGGCCGGATCCCCAGATTCCGGATCCCCGGATTCCGGGTGGTCCCCCACCCCGAGGTCGTCGTACGGATTGAGCACTGCAAGAACCAATGTCACGACGCAGGCCGCGAGCGGCTGAAACAGAAGCACGAGCAAAGTTCCGACGTTCGGGGCCCGCGCAATGATCTCCCCGACCGCCGGATTGTCGGCCGTGGGGAAACGCAGTTTTGTCACGCCCGAACCCACGAGTGCCATCAGTCCGGTACCTGCCACTGAACCGACTATCAACCCGCCCAGGGCATAAGGACCTCGACTCAGGCGTGCCAACCAGGCCGCCACCGCCGACAGCACACCGACGATCAGTGCCAGCCAGATGAACACGGCGCTCGCGTCGAACTGATGGAGGCTCTCACCCGTCAACGCGACGCCGCGCCCCTCGGACACCACCAACAGGTGCTCGGCCGGAGCCAAGAACGCCCACAGCACACCGACGAGCACGCTCACGCCCGCAATGGTTGCGGCGATCACGATCGCGGTGCGCAGACGAGTCTGCCGAAGAGAGATCACACAGAGTGACGCTACCTGCGGGCGACGTCGATCGAGTCGACGACACCGTGTCGGGAGCATTTCGCCCACCATCCGTCAGGGCTGACCTGAACGATCATGCGGCGCCCGCACTGCTCGCAGAAGCGAGGAGGCTCGAGCCCCATCGACGCCGCAGTCGGCGTCGGATCGTCGACGCCGTCGACGATCCGACGCCCGGTGAACGGGTTGTACCGCTCCTCGGTCACCGGAGTGCTCACAGAGTGTCGTTCAGTGCTTTGATCGGCATCTGCAGATCCACCAACAAATCCAGATCCTTCTCGGCGGGACGTCCGAGGGTCGTCAGATAGTTGCCGACGATCACGGCGTTGATTCCGCCGAGGATGCCCTGCTTGGCACCCAGGTCGCCGAGAGTGATCTCGCGTCCACCCGCGAAGCGCAGGATCGTGCGAGGCAGCGCGAGACGGAATGCCGCCACGGACTTGAGCGCCTCGCTGGCGGGCAACACGTCCAGATCACCGAACGGGGTACCCGGACGCGGGTTGAGGAAGTTGAGCGGGACCTCGTCCGGCTCCAGTTCAGCCAGGTTGGCCGCGAATTCTGCGCGCTGCTCCAGGGATTCGCCCATGCCGAGGATTCCGCCGCAGCACACTTCCATGCCTGCTTCGCGAACCATCCGAAGCGTGTTCCACCGCTCTTCCCACGAGTGCGTGGTCACGACGTTCGGGAAATGCGACTTCGAAGTTTCCAAGTTGTGGTTGTACCGGTGCACACCCATGGCGGCCAGTTGGTCGACCTGCTCCTGGGTGAGCATGCCGAGCGAGCAGGCGATCTGGATGTCGACCTCGTTGCGGATCGCCTCGATGCCTGCGGCAACCTGAGCGAGCAACCGGGCGTCAGGTCCGCGGACGGCGGCCACGATGCAGAACTCGGTAGCGCCCGACTTCGCAGTCTGCTTGGCAGCTTCCACCAAGCTCGGGATGTCCAACCACGCCGCGCGAACCGGCGACTGGAAGAGTCCGGACTGCGAGCAGAAATGGCAGTCCTCAGGGCAGCCGCCCGTCTTCAGGCTGATGATGCCCTCGACCTCGACCTCCGGTCCACACCACTTCATACGCACATCGTGGGCGAGAGCCAGCAGGTCTTCGAGCCTGTCGTCGTCGAGTCGGAGTACGTCGAGCACCTGGCTTTCGGTCAGGCCAATTCCTCTATCGAGAACTTGCTCGCGCGCCTGGTCGAGGATGTCGACCGTCGCAGGGGCCGTGCTAATCGGGGGCGGGGTCACAGACGTCTCCTTCGAAACCAGCAAAATTGAACACCGTACAAGTTGAACGGTGTTCACGTTAGAGACGTGGTGGAATACTGTCAAAGGCGGGTCCGATCGACATTCGATCGAAAGCGCTCCACAGCGGGACGAAACGAGGGGAACAACAAGTGCAGTTGCGACGCGGCGACGTGCTGGACGGCGCCATGGCGATACTCGACGAGTTCGGACTTGCCGACCTCACGATGCGCAGGCTCGCGACCTCACTAGGTGTCCAACCCGGCGCTCTCTACTGGCATTTCCCGAACAAACAGACCTTGCTGGGCGCGGTCGTCGACAAGATCCTCGAAGACCTCGACGCCCCCGTCGACGCAGACACGTGGCAAGAAGCGTATTCCGAACTGGCACACAGACTTCGGTCTGCCCTACTGGCGCACCGCGACGGCGCCGAGTTGGTCAGCGCCACCTTCGCCTCGCGGATGACGAACAGCAAGGTGCGCGAGCATTTCGTACAAGCCGGGCAAGAATCCGGTCTCTCACGCGAGCACGCCCAACTCGCGGCGTACGCCCTGCTGTATTACGTACTCGGCCATACCGTGGACGAGCAGTCCCGAGCGCAGATGGAAGAAATGGGGGCACTTACCCGAGCACCCATTTCCCCCGACTCCCCCGAGGTGATCGGCGGCGGCTCCGACGAGGACCTCCTCGACGGCGATCCGACAGTGCGCTTCCAGTTCGGCCTGGACCTGTTCATCGACGGCATTCGCACTCGCCTGAATTCGATCCCCGATTCAACGCCCATCGAATCGGCTCTACGACACTCCTGACAGTCGGAGTACTGCAGTAGTGCCGGCAGCGACAATCACCACGACCACCAACGGCGCCTTGAACCAGGCGCAGATGCCTCCGGCCACCACGCCGAGCATCCGCGCCGGCCCCGCAACGTCATGCCCGGTGAAGACCGTCGATGTCACAACCACTGCGAGCAGCAGCACCACGACAGCACGATCGAGGGTTTTCTCGGCGAAGCCGGAGAGCTTCACCCGAGCGCGGAGCAGAACGCCACTTGCCCGCAAAGCGTAAGAACCGCAAGCGAACACGACAATACCGATCCAGACCGACGCGGTATTCATCGAACCTTCTCCCGGAACGGTATCGTCACCGCGATACTCAGCAGCGCAACGAGCGGCGCGGTACCGGGCGGCAGGAACGGCGACGTGGCCACCGCGACTGCTGCACCGATCAGGGCGGCAAGCAGCGTCACCTTCTCCTTCAGCGCAGGAAAGACAAGGGCCAGAATGACAACCGGAAACGCGGCATCCAATCCCAACGCGCCGGGGTCTCGGACGACTCTGCCGAGCAGCCCGCCCAGGAGAGCTCCGATCGGCCACGACACCGCGATCCCGATCCCACAGAACCAGAAGGCCGCACGCTTCTGCTTCACCGAGCCCTGCGCCATGGCAACCGCGACGCTTTCGTCGTTGACCAGGTGCGCGCCGACCAACTTGCGCCAGCCCGAGCCCCTGCGCCAGCCTGAATCCGTGTGGCGAGCCTCGCCGAGAAAAGATCCCGCTGCCAATCCGTAGGCGAAGTTTCGGGAGTTGATCAGCAAGCCGGCTACAACTGCAGCGACGGCGCCGCCTCCGGCCGCGATGATTCCGATGAACAAGAACTCCGAAGACGCTCCCAGAACGAGTACAGCCAACGCCAAAAGCTGCCACAACGAGAATCCAGCCGATCCCGCCGTCACACCGTAGGACACACCGACGATGGCCACGGAGAGACAGATCAGCACGCTCACCCGAACCGTGTCTCGATCAACTGTTCGCTATAAAGAACGCATGTATTCTATGTTGAACGAAGTGACACCGTTCGTCAAGTAGAACGATCGATCGGAGAATCGAACGATGCCCAGTAATGAAACGGATACAGCGGAGACTCCTCAGAAACTGGTCGCCGTCGCACTCAAACGCGAACGTGCCCGAGCAGGCTTGAGCCTTTCGGAGGTCGCCCGGCGCGCCGATATCGCCAAGTCCACACTCTCCCAACTCGAATCCGGACTCGGAAATCCGAGCCTCGAAACACTGTGGGCACTCGGAAACGCATTGGGCGTGCCGTTCTCACAACTCGTCGACTCTCAGGCACAGACCGTTCAGTTGATTCGAGCCGGAGAAGGTCCCGCGATTGCGTCGGCAAACGCGTCGTACATCGCGACGCTCTTGGCGCCGAGCCCACCGAACGCACGACGCGATCTGTATCGGATAGTCGCCGAACCGGGCGAGCCGCGTATTTCCACTCCGCATGCACGCGGCACCACCGAACACGTCGTGATCGGCACCGGACGGGCGGAGGTCGGGCCCACTGCAAATCCGATCGAACTCGGACCGGGCGATTATCTTGCTTATCCCGGCGACGAGGAGCACATCTTTCGGGCGCTCGAACCAGGGACGACAGCGATCTTGGTGTCGGAACACACCTGAGCCGCGATGAGTTTCGCCGCTGCGGGAAGTCTGTATCTGGGAGGTGACGTGGCCAGAGCCTCGATTGCCGACGACAGTAACGACCGACAGCAGGAGGACCCATGTCCGGATCCAGCATCAGCAGCATTTTGCTCTCGAGCACCGACCCCGAACGCTTGCGCGACTGGTACGCCGAGGCGTTCGCCCCGAAGGTCGACCGGACTCCCGGCGAACCCGGCTACGACGTGCTCGACTTCAACGGTTTCTACGTGATGCTCGACAGACGCGACGACGTCGGCGAGACCAACCCCCAGCCGGGTCGCATGTTCCTCAACGTCGAAACCGACGACGCCCGGTCGATCGCACAGCGCATCGATACGCTCGGCGGAAACTGGCACGCTCCACTCGAAGACCGCGGGGGCAGTTTGTTCGCCACTGCGATCGACCCCGACGGAAACTACGTTCAGATCATCGAGTTCAGCGAGGAAGCCAGGGCCGAGATGGAATCCGGAATGACGGATTCCCAAACCACCTAGTCCGGCAACCGCTGAGAACGGAGATAGTCATGCTTACAGACACGAAAGCATTCAGCGGATTTTCGGTGACAGACATCGACTCTGCAAAGAAGTTCTACGGCGAAACACTCGGGTTGAAGGTAACCGACGGAGACATGGGACTGATTCGCCTACATCTTGCCGGCGGAACCGAGATCCTCGTTTATCCGAAGCCGAATCACGAAGCGGCGACCTACACAATTCTCAACTTCGTCGTCGACGACATCGACACAACCGTCGACCAACTGACCGCACGTGGCGTGGAGTTTCTCAAATACGACGGATTCCCCCAGGATGCGCGAGGCATCATGCGTGGCAACGGCCCCGACATCGCGTGGTTCACCGATCCCGCCGGCAATGTTCTGTCGGTGATCAAGGAGTCCTGACGCGCTTAACCGCTGAACAGCCGCGACTGCCGCTGTTCAGCGGTGTCGGTGTTGGAGCGTTCTGCTGCCGCAGTTTCACGCTCGGCAGCCAGTTGCTCGGCGCTTTTTGCGTCGACAACGGGCTCCGACGCGCTGAGGTCGGAAAACAAGCCACTGCTCGATTCGTTCACATGCCACCCTTTTGCCTGGTCATCGTTGCCGCGCGCAGATAAACCTGCGTTAGAGATCGGTCGATGGCTACTCAATTACTGCCGCCCGTACGGCGCCGACAAGACGCCGATGACTCAGCAGTTCTTCACCCAGTGTTGCACGCCTGTGTTTTCCACGAGAAATTCGGTCCAGACGGGTTGTCATCGCCCGCACGGCGGAGCAATGTGAAAGATGAGCGCGGAGCAGGTCGGCAGCACTTTCGTCGGACACCTGGCCCCTCAATTCACCGCACAATTTTTGGAGGAATCATGTTGGGAATTGCTTTGGGCCTCGGCAGCGCCGCTGTCGGAATCGGCCTCGGACTGCTCGGCGCAGGAGCGGGAATTCTGCTGAGCGACAAGACCGTCAAAACCGCACGACGTGAACTCACCGCCTGACGAGGGCGAGCGCACTGAATTTTTGGGCACTCGGGTCGGTATTCGGGTGAACGCCGCGATGCGACACCCCGCGCAGTGGGTGTTCGCACGGGCCGCGCATCGACGTGGCGTGCATACCGGCGTAGATGTTCCGACGAGCGCGCAGGACGTGCTCGACCGGTTGACGGCACTCCGAATAAGTACGTGGAGTTACGGATTCGACCACAAGTCGGTCCGTCACCTGGGTCCGATGGCGCAAGACTTTGCGGCGATTTTCGGCTTGGGATCCAACGCCCGCCGGATCTCCGCCGTCGACGCGAACGGCGTCTGCATGGCGAGCATCCAAGCGTTGAACCGCAAAATCAGTGCCCTCGAGACAGAAGTCAGCGCGCTCGAGAAGGACGTGAACAGACTGAGACGGGAAACGGGAGACACGAGCACGACTCGGAATGCATTGGAAACAAACAACAATCACATATCCACACCGCTCGACGAATTCGGTGGATCCACCGGTCTGTAGTTTGTTCGGTGTGACCGCCCCTGATTCAGACTCCGACTCAGCGCCCAACGTGATTGCCGCGCTGTTCGACGTGACGTCCGATGCAGTCGGCGACGAACATGTCGAACAGGTACTTGCCGAATTCGGCTTTGGCGCAACGGAGGTCGCGGAGACCGCGGCCCGCATCCGGGCCAGTCGGTCGGAATTTCGGCGACTTCGCCGTCGCGAGAACGAATTGGCGGTTCTCTATTCGAGTGCACGTGAGCTCGCGCAGGTTCGCGACGTGGACACACTGCTGCAGAGGCTGGTCAACCGCGCACACGACATCATGGGCACCGACGTCACGTACCTGTCCGAGTTCGACGTGATCACTCGTGACCTGAATGTTCGAAAGACGGCCGGCGCGGTCTCGCCGGAACTCCAGCATCTGCAAGTTCCTGCCGGCGCGGGACTGGTCAGCGCGATTGCCGAATCTCGAGCAGCCCAATGGGTTCAGAACTACAGCGACTACACGCAGTCGCGCCATGACGAAGTGGTCGATGCCGCGATCGTCGCCGAGGGTCTGGTGGCGATTCTCGGCGTGCCGATGCTCTCCGACGGCCAGATCCTCGGAGTCCTGTTTGCCGCCGACCGTCGGGAACGACGATTTACCGCAGATCAGATCGCCCTGCTCTCGGCGCTGGCTGATCACGCCTCGGTGGTCCTGCAAACCGCGCGGGCACTCGACCGCGCCGAGGAATCCGCTGCCGAGACCGGGCGAGCACTCGACGAGCTGCGCGAACACGTGTCCGCGCGGGACAAATCGAACGTCGTCCACCAGGATCTGATCCACGCCGTTCTCCGCGGCGGCGGATACGCCCAGGTTGCACGAACTCTCAGCAGCTCTCTCGAGCGCAGCACCGTCGTCGTCGACAGTGAGCTACGCCCACTCGTGAAATCCTCTGGCGAGCAGATCACGACGGTGCCGATGTCACTACCTCCCGCCGTGTCCGAGGCCATCGACCAGAGTCGCCGAAGCGGCCGATGCACGTTCGTCGCCGACAGTGAGACCGTGATCCAACTCGTCAGCGCCGTAACCGCCGGAGAATCGTTCCTCGGGGCCATCTTGCTGAATCATTCGGACGCGCCGATCGGCCCCGTCGAACTCCGGACCGTGGAACGGGCAGCTCAGGTCACTGCCATCCTCGTGTTGCAACACTCGGCGGCGGCAGCAGCGGACCGGCGTGCACGTGACGAACTGGTCGCCGACTTGCTGAGCACTGCGCCCGAGCGCAGGCGCGATCTCGAACGTAGGACCCGAAACCTCGGCATCTCCCTCGGCGAACTGGACACCGTCCTCGTGGTGTCGGTCGCTCCGGAACTCCGCACCGCCGCGCTCCGCGCAATCGGGCAGTCTCTGCCGGTAGCGGGGTTGGCGGCGCAGCATGCCGGATTGATCGCGGTGGTCTCGCGCTCGGGAAACCCGGCAGCCGCGGCGACGGTCATTCACCGTCAGATCACCGGTTCGGTAGGACCGCACGCAGTAGTCATTGCGCCGGCGACGGCGGAACGCCCCGAAGAGCTCCCGGCGCGCTTCACCTCGGCGCTGCGCACGGCCCGCCTACTCACGGCATTGGGCAAGACCGACGGCGCGGTCACGACGGCGTCATATCTGCCGTACACCGTTCTGTTCGGCGAAAATCCGGAATCACTTCATCAGTTCATCGACGAAGTAATCGGCCCGGTACGCGCGTACGACCGCGACAAGGACACCGATCTCACCGCGACCCTTCGTGCCCTGGTACGCAACGACGGCAGCCCGACCAAGGCTGCCCGCGCACTCAACTACCACCCCAACACCGTCGTTCAGCGTCTCGACCGCATCCGTACGCTCCTCGGTCAATCGTGGCGCGAAGACGAGAACTTTTTCCGGGTGTCCATGGCGACGAGGCTCGACGAACTTCGGGACGTGGGAACCGAAGAGGCCGGAAGCGGCATCACCGACAGCACCGATGGTGCATGACACTACAATTTCGACCGATCGATGTGTCGTGAGCACGTGGCCTGGCAGGCATCGACCTCCCTACTGTGAAGCGGAGCACAGAACCACTTCAGGAGGACGACCCCACGTGTCTATGAACAACCGGTCCATCAACAGCCGCATCGCCGATTTCCGGTCCTACGACGTCGCCGCACGACGCGCCGAGATCGTCCGCCAGACCGACCTGACCGAAGCAGACATCGCGGTCTACGACGCCGCCGACGGCCTCACCATCGACCAGGCCGATCGCATGGTCGAGAACGTCCTCGGCGTCATCGGCATCCCGGTCGGCGTGGCCACCAACTTCACAGTCAACGGCACGGACTACCTGATCCCGCTCGCCACCGAGGAGCCGTCGGTGGTCGCAGCCGCAAGCAACGCTGCTCGCATCGCACGCGGACTCGGCGGCTTTCACGTCTCGAGTACCCCGCCGATCATGCAGGCCCAGATACAACTCGTCGACGTCGTGGATCCGGCAGCCGCCCGTATCCGACTCCTCGAGGCACGTGAAGAAATCATTGCACTCGCCAACGAACAGGACCCGAAACTGGTCAGCGTCGGCGGTGGCGTGAAGGACGTTTCGGTACGCATCGTTTCTTCGGACAAGGCCACCTACGTCGTCCTTCACCTTCACGTCGACGTACGAGATGCCATGGGCGCCAACGCCGTCAACACGATGGCCGAGGCAATCGCGGATCGAGTCGCCGAGATCGGCGGCGGACACGTCGTCCTGCGCATCCTCACCAACAAGGCCGATCTGCGGCTGACACGCGTTCGCGCCGTGTTCGACGCCGAATTGATCGGCGGCGCAGAGGTTGTGGACAACCTGATCCATGCCGCACGCTTGGCGGAGCTGGATCCCTACCGCGCCGCGACGCACAACAAGGGCATCATGAACGGCATCAGCGCCGTGGTGCTGGCGACCGGAAATGACACGCGCGCAGTCGAAGCCGGGTGCCACTCCCATGCAGTCAACGCCGACGGAATCTACTCGTCGCTCTCGCATTTCGAGAAGAATGCCGACGGAAACATCGTCGGCACCCTCGAGCTACCCATGCCGGTCGGCCTCGTCGGCGGGGCCACCAAAGTGCACCCCGTAGCGCAGGCCGCAATCAAGATGCTCGGCGTCGAGAGCGCCGAGGAACTCGCCGGCATCATCCTGGCAGTCGGCCTGGCGCAGAACCTGGCTGCGGTCCGCGTTCTGGCCAGTGAGGGTGTCCAGCGCGGACACATGGGGCTGCACGCCCGCAACATCGCTGCCACCGCCGGAGCGCAGAAGAGCGAGATCGACGCCGTGGTTGCACGCCTGATCGCGGACAAGAGCATTCGCGTCGAGCATGCCGAGAAGGTCCTCGCCGAGATCCGCGGCGGAAACTGACGACAATGACCGAAACAGTTGCAGGATCACCGGTGTGGAAGCCGGCGCCTCATCGAGTGCCGGCACCGGGGCTGCCGACCTCGGTCCGGATCTACGAAGTCGGGCCACGCGACGGACTTCAAGCGGAAACAGCGGTGATCCCGACCGAGACGAAAGCCCAGTTCATCGAACGCCTGGTCGCGGCCGGCTCCCGCACTGTCGAATTGACGAGTTTCGTCTCACCTCGATGGATCCCGCAACTTGCGGACGCGGAAGAATTGATGGGTCGGCTGCACCTGCCGGACTCGGTACGTACGGTCGTTCTTGTCCCGAACCGCAAGGGTCTCGAGCGGGCCGTCGCCGCCGGAGCAAGCGAGGTTGCAGTATTCGTCAGCGCCACAGAGGAATTCGCGAAACGCAACCTCAATTCCACGGTGGACGGCGCGATCGCCGCGGCTGCCGAGGTCACTACGGTCGCCCGAGCCCTGGGACTTCCCGTCCGCGGCTACATCTCCATGTGCTTCGGCGACCCCTGGGAAGGCTCCGTGCCCGTCGAGCGTGTCGCCGACATCGCAAAGACCCTGATCGACAGCGGTGTCACGTCACTCTCACTCGGCGACACCATCGGCGTCGGCACACCTGGCCATGTGCTCGCTTTGCTCGGCGCCCTCCGAGAACGTGGCATCCCCACATCGCAGATCGCCATGCACTTTCACGACACCTACGGCCAGGCGCTGTCGAACGTCTATGCGTCGTTGACCGCTGGGGTATCCGAATTCGACAGTTCCGCAGGTGGTCTCGGACGGTGCCCATATGCCAAGGGCGCGACCGGAAATCTCGCCACCGAGGATCTGGTGTGGATGCTCCACGGCCTCGGGATCGACACCGGCATCGACCTGGATTCGCTCACCGATACAAGCATCTGGATGGCCGAACAGATCGGCCACTCGAGCCCGTCCCGAGTTGTCACCGCCCTCCGCGCAGCACGCACCTGACACCCGCAACGCAAGCCCCTCATCTCGCAAGCCCTTCCCTGTACGACCCCGCCATGCATGACACTGGAGAAGACTGATGTCACCACCGCAGCCGGCAACGACGCCGACCACCACAACCGAGCCGACCGAGCAGCAGACATACCTCGAAGTCTGGGGCGACACCGTCAACGGTCGACACCTCGCGATCTCCGTTGCAGTCGGCAGTGTCGTCGGCGCCTCGGCCCTTCTCGCGGCCCAGGCACTGTTCGAACGGGTCGTCAGCGAACCGTCGTTGGCCCAGGCGTACAGCCTTCTGGTCGGCATCGCGGCCTGCCTGCTCGCCGGCGTGGTCTGCGGAATCTTCATCAAGCCGAAGCGGATAGTCGCCTTGGCCGCCGCCGACGCGGAGTCGATCGACGGTGTCATCACGACGATGAGTGAACAGCGCCAGGGTCTGGGCACTCTCGCCGACATTCCGGAGCAGAGCCGACAGGAACTTCGCGAGCTGGGTCTGTACGACCACTTCGCCGCTGCCGAGGCCGAGCACGCACGGGTCTCGAACACACCGAAGGACGGTGGGCGCGCATGAGTTCGGTTCTGACCAACGAAATTCTGATTGCCGTTCTCTTCGGCATCATCGGTGCGGTCGCATTCACGTTCATCGGATTGATCTCCGGCACGGACGAGACCGCCACGATCGCACCACTGACTCTGCTCGTGATTCTGCTCGGCGCTCCCCCGGCGGCGGTCTTCACGTTCTTCCTCTCCGGTGCGATCGCCAAACACATGACACACGCGGTGCCGACGATGCTGCTGGGCATTCCCGGCGACACGATGGCGATTCCACTCTTGCCGGAAGCGCAGATGATGCGCTCACTCGGCATCCCGCACATCGCACTCCGCAAGGCGATCTCGGGAGCAGTGATCTCGGCGTTCGTCGCTGTGCCGGTTGCCGTTTTGTTCGCGACCATCCTCGCGCCGTTCGCGGACACCGTTCAGTCGATAGCACCGTGGCTGTTCCTGGTCGCCGCCATCGGCATCGCCTACGCCTCACCAGGCCGCTGGGCCGGGGTTGTCGCCCTCGTTCCCTTCGTCATCTTGATCCTCGGCGCCCGCGCGTTGACGTCGAATTACGATGTATCGCTGAACATCAGCTACTTCCTTGCGATCGCAGTCGGGCCGCTGATCGCGGACCTCGCATTGACCTTGGGCCCGTCGAGCCGTAAGGACATGGAACGCAGTGAACCCAAAACCGTTGCATTGGCCCCGGACATCAAAGGATGGAAGGGATACTTCCCCAATCCTCTGAAGGTCCTCGATCGCAAGCAGATCGGTTACACCGCCGCCGCTTCCACGGTGTCGAGCGCAACCTTCGTCTTCAGCCCGGTCGCCATGACTGTTCTGATGGGTGAGCTGGTAGGTGCGCGGATCAAGAACGGCTATCACCGACTGACCACAATGGTCTCGGCGAAGAACGGTACGACGGAATCCACCTACATCGCGGAAACCCTCATCCCACTCGTCGCTTTCGGCCTTCCGCTCAGCCCGCTCGCGGCAGGCCCCGCAGCCCCTCTGTTCAACGCTCCACCGGTGTTCGAGACCAATCAGGAAACCGGAGTGATCAACAATCTCTCCACGTACCTGACGCAGTGGGAGTTCCTGCTCTACGGCCTGCTCGCAGTGGTCACGGCAACGGTCATCGCATACCCGTTTGCCATGAACTACGCGTACCGCGCTGCGTCAGCGGTGGTCAAGCACATCAGTCACGAAGCTGTGATCGCGGTGTTCACGGGACTCGTCGTCGTCATCAGCATCTGGGAGGGCGGCATCCTCGGGCTTCTGATCACCGTGACGGTCGGCCTGGTCGGTGGCCTTCTCGGGCGCCTGTTCAAGATTCACGGCGGAGTTCTGTTCATGGGTTACTACGTAGCGCTGTTCAGTGTTCCTGCCCTGATCAATCTGTTCTGAATCGGTCGACTCCACCACCACGTGCGGACCCGCAACAAACTGCGGGTCCGCACGTATTTCTTCAGCTACCGACCGTGAGCGCCACGGTTCGATTGCGGTCCAACTTCTTCGCTCGATACAACGCCTCGTCAGCGCAATCGACCAATTGCGTCAGGTCTGCGTCGCCGTGGGGTGAACACGCGACACCGATGCTGACCGTCGGCCCGAATTCACCCAATACTGCCGACGAATTCTCCGCTTGCGCGCGTCGAATCATCTCGGCTGTTTCGGTCGCACCCTCGAGATCGACACCGGCCATCAGTACGACGAACTCCTCGCCGCCCAATCGGGCGAAGAGATGCTTGTCATCGAGGTGCCGCCGCACCTGATCGGCAAAACTCACCAACGCCGTATCGCCGGCACGATGACCGAGGTTGTCGTTCACCATCTTGAAGTGATCCAGATCCATCATCAGGACGCTGACCGGACGTCCAGAGTGGCGACGCGGATCGGTCGCACCCGTCACGCTGCCGCCTCGCCGCAAGAATTCGTCCCGGCGCAACGCACCGGTGAGATCGTCGTGGGTGACGGCCTGGGTGAGTGCCTCGAGCGCGCGGCGACGCTCGAGGATCACGCAGGCCACCGCGATCGGCGCTACCGCCAGCAGCGACAATCCGATCTGGACCGACGCGCTGACCGGCGAGACGCCCTCGCTGGACAATCCGAGATGGCCGTCGGCCGTCAGTACCAACGTCCAGGCAGTTGACACAGCGGTGAGCACCGACGTGACAAATACATTGGTGAGCAAGGCTGCAGTCACCAGCGCCGGCATGGCAAACGCGATCGCTCCGGCACCGCCTATCACCCACTCCAAGATGATGCAGACGGCCAGCAGCGCCGTCGGAACGACTGATCGACGCACAAGCGTGGCAACAGCTTTCGGTTCTCGATCCACTCGTCGAAGCGAAGGGAATGTCAGCACCAAGGGGACGATGGTCATGTAGTTGACGAACTCACTCGAGAACCAGAGCAACCAGCCGTCCCACCACTGCCCGCCGAACAGCACGCGGTTCGCGATTCCGCCCACGAGCGCCGCCATCGACGCGGCGGCGACAGTCATCGACACGAGATATCCGACGGACTGAATACTGGTCAGTCGACGGTCCTCACTGTCGACCCAGCGAAAGGCGTAGAAGCCGCTCGCAACCCCGACGATGTTGGCCGCGTTGAGCCACACCGTGGACTCCCATGCCCCACCGGTGATCAGGTCGGCTCCGACATAACCGACTACGACGCAGATCCAGGTGAGCAGTGTGGCGGAACGCGGCGACCGAAAGAGGATCCCGAGTAGCAGCGCGTTCGCCGGCCAGAAGACTGCAAGCGTGCCCGGCAGACGGCTCAGAATTCCGACCAGGCACGAGACGAAGACGACTACGCCGATAAGCAGTGCGCGACGTACGGCCGATGACGACAACGACTTTTCGACCGTGCTCACCACCTACATTCGACTGACCTACTCACAATTCGACAACCACTGTCGGTGACCAAGGCGCCCCGGATGCAGGGTCGCCGCAAGACACCCGTCGAAATATACCGACCGGAATCGTACGCGAGGGACGTCGAAACCCAAGGCGCCCCACTGTGCCTTGGCTATCGATGCGGACAAATCGGATGTTACGTCGTCAGTTGGTCAAATGAAGTTCACCGAGCGTGATCGAAGCGGTGCGAGCAAACTCTCGGACACTCGCGCCTCCACTTCCGGCAGGCATTACCCCGAGAAGGGGAACACCGCTGACTGAAACCAGATCCTCGCGATTGCATCTCTCGGCGAGGTCCGGTTCCTGCGGCCACGAACCGATCACCAACCCGGCGCAGTCCACGCCGGATGCACGTAGGGCTTCCACGGTCAGTGCGGTGTGGTTGAGCGTGCCCAGGCCGGACGCAACCACCAGCACCACTGGCACTGCCAGAGCCGCGGCAAGATCGCGAGCGGTGAACCCGTCGACGCCCAAGCGGACCAGCAAGCCGCCGGCGCCTTCGATCAGGGTCAAGTCGTGGGTGGTGTCCAGGTCGCGAGCAACTCGGACTACTTCGTCGAGCGCCAACAACGGCAGACCACTTCGACGGGCAGCAGTATCCGGCGCCAAAGGTTCGGGATACCGCGCCAACTCGACCAGCGTCACGCCGCCGCCGGTCAGACGCTCGATCTCGGCCAGATCACCCGCACCGTCCACGTCGACGCCGGTCTGGGCCGGTTTGAGCACTGCAACCGACTTTCCCGACTGCAAGGCCACCGATGCCAATGCGGCTGTCACCACTGTTTTTCCGACGTCGGTCGACGTTCCGGTCACCAGGAAAATGCTCATGCTCGGGCTCCGGCCAATACTTCGCGCAGTACGAGAGCGATCTGCTCCATCTCGGATGCGGACAGCGTCGCTCGTGCGGTCAGACGCAGCCGTGACGTTCCTTCCGGAACCGACGGCGGGCGGAAGCAACCGACATGCAACCCCTGATCCCGGCACGCCGACGCGGCATCGAACGCCCGCTGCGGATCACCGAGAACGACTGAGACGACAGCAGATTCAGGCGACGGAGCACCGGTGACGTCCGCCAACTCGGATGCCCGGGCCAGGACGTCGAGCGCTCGCGTCGGCTCACGCTGGAGTACGGCGAGTGCAGCCCTGGCCGCGCCTACGGCGGCCGGTGCGAGACCGGTGTCGAAGATGAACGTTCTTGCCGCGTCGATGAGATGCGCGCGGATCTTGTTGTCACCGAGCACAACTCCGCCCTGGCTGGCGAGCGACTTGGACAGTGTTGCCGTCACGACGACGTCGGGTTCACCGGCCAGGCCCGACTCGTGGACGAGTCCACGTCCACCGGCACCGCGCACACCGATGCCATGCGCCTCGTCGACCAACAGGATCGCCCCGTACTCGCGGCACACCTGATGCATCTGCCGCAGTGGCGCGAGGTCTCCGTCGGCACTGAAGACCGAATCGGTGACGACCAGCGCTCGCTCTTCCACTCTGCTGCGCAACGTGTCGGCGAGAAAGCCCACGTCCGAATGCGGAGCAACGGCGACCCGAGCACGTGACAGGCGGCAGGCATCCACCAGCGAGGCATGCGATCCCGCATCGGAGACGATCAACGACCCTGGACCCGAGAGCGCCGTCACCGCGCCGAGATTGGCTGTGTAACCGGAGGAGAAGACAAGTCCGGAGTCCGCCCCGACGAACTCGGCCAGTTCGACTTCGAGCAGTTCGTGTTCGGTGGTGGTGCCGGTGACCAGACGAGAGCCCGTGGCGCCCGCGCCCCAACGGCGCAGAGCCGCCGCGGCACCCTCGATCACATCGGGGTGCCGCACGAGTCCGAGGTAATCGTTCGACGCCAGGTCGATCAACGGGGAGTCGACCGTGCGAGGACGGAGTTCGCGACGCAGTCCAGCGGCCCTGCGGTCCGCTTCGACGGCCGTCAGCCAATTCAGCGAGGTGTTCACTTTTCCGACCATACTTGAACACCGTTCAACTCAATGGTTAGGGTGCATCCGTGCTCACAACCGGACTTGATCCCCATGACGTCTCCGCCATCGATGCCGATGTCCTCTGGCATCCGTACGGATCGTTTCCCGCGTCGACTCGTCCGCTGATCGTCGACTCTGCGCAGGGGGCTACCCTGACGCTCTCCGACGGCCGCCGATTGGTCGACGGGATGAGCTCGTGGTGGGCCGCCATTCACGGCTACCGCAATCCCGTGCTCGACACCGCCGCCGCACGGCAGCTCGGCAAAATGAGCCATGTCATGTTCGGCGGACTGACGCACGAACCCGCCGCTCGCCTCGGGCGACTGCTCGTCGACATCACACCACCTCACCTCGACAAGGTGTTCCTCTCCGACTCCGGTTCGGTGGCGGTCGAAGTCGCAGTGAAGATGTGCCTGCAGTACTGGCGGAGCCTCGGAAAGCCGTCGAAGAATCGTTTGATGACCTGGCGCGGCGGATACCACGGTGACACCTTCACCCCCATGAGCGTCTGCGATCCCGACGGCGGCATGCATTCTCTCTGGACCGACGTCCTGCGCCCTCAGGTCTTCGCGCAGGCTCCCCCGGCGGGCTATCTCCCCGAATACGTGCAGGAGTTGGAATCGCTCTTGGCCGAGCATCACGAGGACCTCGCAGCGGTGATCGTGGAACCGGTGGTCCAAGGCGCCGGCGGAATGCGTTTCCACGATCCCGCGTACCTGATCGACCTGCGTAACCTCTGCGACAAGTACCAAGTCCTCCTGGTCTTCGACGAGATCGCGACCGGATTCGGACGCACCGGAGAATTGTTCGCCGCCGATCACGCCGGCGTCAGTCCCGACGTCATGTGCGTCGGCAAGGCACTGACCGGCGGGTACATGAGTCTGGCGGCAACGCTGTGCACCACGGAGATCGCGGAGACCATCACTGCCGGTGAGGGCGGCGGGCTGATGCACGGCCCCACCTTCATGGGCAATCCACTCGCGTGCGCCGTCGCGGTGGCGTCGACCGAACTTCTGCTTGCGATGGACTGGCGGCGTGACGTCGCAACCCTCGAACGTGGCCTCGCTCGAGGCCTCGCCGAAGCCGTCACAATTCCCGGGGTCGTCGACGTCCGCGTCAAAGGCGGAATCGGAGTGATCGAACTCGAACAGCCGGTCGACATGCAGAGCGCGACCGATGCAGCCGTCGACGCCGGCGTCTGGCTCCGGCCGTTCCGCAACCTCGTATACGCGATGCCTCCGTACCTGTGTTCGGAGGCAGAGGTGGAACAGATCACAGCCGGAATGCTTGCAACCGCCCGCAGCCAGGCGAAACGGTGATCGGCACCGTAGACAGTCGACGAGATTCGATCGGCTGCACCCGATAGGGTCTGATTCATGGATCAACCGCCGAGCGAGACCTCAGCCACTCCCATCCCGGTATGGCCTGGCAGTGCGTACCCACTCGGTGCCACCTACGACGGCGCTGGGACCAATTTCTCGCTCTTCTCCGAGGTCGCCGAGGCCGTCGAGCTGTGCCTGATCGCCAAGGACGGAACCGAAACCCGCATTCGGATGGACGAGGTCGACGGTTACGTCTGGCATGCGTACCTTCCGTCGGTATCCCCCGGCCAGCGATACGGCTACCGCGTACACGGGCCGTACGATCCGGCTGCAGGTCTGCGATGCGATCCGAGCAAACTCCTGCTGGACCCATACGGAAAAGCGTTCGACGGAGACTTCGACGGAGACCGTTCGCTGTTCTCGTACGACGTCGAATCGGCGGCGGACCCCGAACCTTCAGGAGACGACGAATCTCCCGCCGTGGGGCCGCAAGAGGCTACCGACGAAACGAGTTCGGAAGCCGAATCGGACGAGGTGGGCCTCGAAGACGACTCGCCCACGGGCGATCAGGAATCGGACGAGATCCTCGAGCCCGAACCCTTCGAGCCGGAACCACTCGTCGACGAACCCGCCACCATCCCTTTCCCCCAACATGATTCGCTCGGCCATACGATGTCGACCGTCGTCATCAACCCGTTCTTCGATTGGGCGTCCGACCACTCGCCGAAGCGTCCGTATCACGAGACGGTCATCTACGAAGCGCACGTCAAGGGTATGACCGCGACGCATCCCGGAGTTCCGGAGGAATTGCGCGGCACGTACGCGGGGCTCGCTCATCCGGTGATCATCGAGCACCTCACCGATCTGGGTGTCACGGCGATCGAACTGATGCCGGTCCACCAGTTCATGCACGATCAGGTGCTTCTCGACCAAGGTCTGCGAAACTACTGGGGTTACAACACCTTCGGCTTTCTCGCTCCACACACCGACTACTCCTCGGCCACGAAACCCGATGCGGCCGTAGCGGAATTCAAAGCCATGGTGCGCAGCTTCCACCAGGCGGGTATCGAAGTGATCCTCGACGTGGTCTACAACCACACCGCCGAGGGCAATCACATGGGGCCGACCATCAGCTTCCGCGGTATCGACAATGCCGCCTACTACCGCCTGGTCGACGGCGACGAAGAGCACTACATGGACTACACCGGAACGGGCAACAGCCTCAACGCCCGTCATCCGCATACGCTGCAATTGATCATGGACTCTCTGCGGTACTGGGTCACGGAGATGCACGTCGACGGTTTCCGCTTCGACCTCGCCTCGACACTCGCCCGTGAACTGCACGACGTGGACCGCCTTTCGGCCTTCTTCGATCTCGTGCAACAGGATCCGATCGTCAGTCAGGTGAAGCTGATCGCCGAACCGTGGGACGTCGGCGAAGGCGGTTACCAGGTCGGCAACTTCCCCGGCCTGTGGACCGAATGGAACGGCAAATACCGCGACACCGTCCGCGACTACTGGCGTGGTGAGCCGGCAACGCTGGGGGAGTTCGCCTCCCGTCTCACCGGATCCTCTGATCTCTACGAGGCCACCGGACGTCGCCCTGGCGCGAGCATCAACTTCGTCATCGCTCACGACGGTTTCACCCTCCACGACCTAGTCTCGTACAACGAGAAGCACAACGAAGCCAACGGCGAGAACAACAACGACGGCGAATCGCACAACCGATCGTGGAACTGCGGGGTCGAAGGCCCCACCGACGACCCGGAAATCCTCGAACTGCGTGGCCGTCAGAGCCGGAACATACTGGCTACGCTGATGCTCAGCCAGGGCACCCCGATGCTTGCTCACGGCGACGAGATGGGCCGAACTCAGCAGGGTAACAACAACGTTTACTGCCAGGATTCGGAACTGTCATGGATGGATTGGACTCTCGCGGAAACCAACGCCGACCTCGTCGAGTTCACCAAGCGCGCAATTGCCTTGCGCGCCAAGAACCCGGTCTTCCGGCGTCGTCGATTCTTCGAGGGGCGACCTATTCGAAGCGGCGATCAGAGTCGCGACATCGCCTGGCTCACGCCGTCTGGCGAAGAGATGACTCCGGCCGACTGGGACAGCGGTTTCGGCAAGTCGTTGGCTGTCTTTCTCAACGGTGACGCGATCCCGGAACCGAACTACCGTGGCGAGCGCGTCACCGGAGATTCGTTCCTTCTCTGCTTCAACGCCCACTACGAAGATCTCGAATTCTCCACCCCCAACGCGGACTACGCGTCGGAGTGGACCGTCGTACTCGACACCTCGGTCCCCACCGGTGAGAGCGATACCGTGATCAAAGCCGGAACAACATTGGATGTAAAAGCGCGAGCATTGACGGTACTTCGCAGAACCGCTTGAGGGAGACGTGCACATGGCCCCGATAACCAGCACCTACCGACTGCAGTTGCGACCGGATGCATTCACTCTTCGTGATGCGGCCGCACAGGTGGACTACTTCGAGGCATTGGGGGTCTCACATCTCTATCTCTCCCCCATCCTCACGGCAACGTCCGGATCGACGCACGGCTACGACGTCACCGATCCGACAACCGTGTCCGAAGGACTTGGTGGCCGCGAGGCCCTGGTGGAGCTCTCGCGCGCCGTTCGATCACGTGGGATGGGCCTGATCGTCGATCTGGTCCCCAACCATGTCGGTGTCGCCAAACCTCGCGAAAATGCTTGGTGGTGGGACGTTCTCACGCACGGGCAGTCGTCGGAGTACGCGCATTTCTTCGACATCGATTGGGCCGAGGACAACGGAGCCAACGGCGCCGACGGCAAACTCTCACTCCCGGTACTGGGCAGCCCGGACGATCTCGACGCACTGACTGTCGAGAAAGATGGCGAGGAAACACTTCTCGCGTTCTACGAGCACCGCTTCCCCATCGCTGCCGGTACTGAATTCGGATCTCCACAGGAGGTGCACTCCAGGCAGTCGTACCGACTCGTACCGTGGAACGCCGGGATCGTCAACTACCGACGGTTCTTTTCCGTCAACGAACTCGCTGCGCTGCGCCAGGAGGACCCCCAAGTCTTCGAACTCTGCCATCGGCAAGTGAAGTCGTGGGTCGACGAAGGACTGATCGACGGCGTTCGCATCGATCATCCGGACGGACTCGCGAATCCGGCGGAATATCTCGGGCGCCTGCGAGAACTGATCGGACCAGATCAGTGGCTCGTGATCGAAAAGATCCTCGGCCATACGGAACCACTCGATCCGATGCTCCCGATCGACGGCACCACCGGATACGACGCCCTCAATCAGCTGGGCGGCATTTTCGTCGATCCCGCCGCCGAACTCGAATTGACCGAACTCTCGGCAGATCTGACCGGCGACGACGGGGACAGTACGTGGTTGCATCACACCGAACGTCAGTTCAAACGCGACACCGGGCGCGGTGACCTGGCACCGGAGGTTCGCAGGCTCGTACGTGCAATCCGACGCGAAACCGGAAGTCGTTGCAGTGAGACCGAACTGAACGACGCAGTTGTCGTCGCGATCGCTCGGATGCCGGTGTACCGATCCGACTACAGTCCCCTCGCCGGTTTGGCCGCTCGGATCGTCGGCGACATGCACGAATTGGCTCCCGGACATGAACCATCGTTCAACGTGTTGGCGCAATCCCTGGTGAACAGCGGTGAAGCCTCAGTTCGCTTCCAGCAGGTGTGTGGCGCTGTCATGGCCAAGTCCGTCGAAGATCGACTCTTCTATCGGACGGCGCGCCTGGTCTCACGTCAGGAAGTCGGCGGCAACCCGGCATCGCTTGCCGTCTCCGTCGCCGAATTCCATCTCCACAACGCGGACCGAGCGAAGCGGTGGCCGCGCGCGATGACGAGTCTGTCCACTCACGACACCAAACGCGGCGAGGACGTGCGGGCACGGATCGGTGTTGTGTCTCAGGTGCCGACGCTGTGGGCCCGGCTGATTCGCGAGTGGGAAGACGTGTGCCCCAGCCCTGATCCGCTTACCGGATTGTTCTTGTGGCAGAACATCATCGGTGTGTGGCCGGCGGACGGCCGCTCGGCAGCCTCGGTTCCAGAGCTGCGCGAGCGTTTGCACGCCTATGCGGAGAAAGCCGTCCGCGAGTCCGGCGCCAGAACTTCCTGGAACGATCCGGACGTCGACTTCGAGTCGGCAGTGCACCGCTGGATCGACGAGGTGATCGACGGCCCGGTCGGTGATTCGGTCAGCGAATTCGTCGGCCGGATCGCGCGTCACGGCTGGTCGGACTCTCTGGGCCAAAAGCTGCTCCAACTTCTCGGGCCCGGCGTTCCCGACGTCTACCAGGGCACTGAGCTGTGGGAGGACTCGTTGGTCGATCCGGACAACCGGCGGCTTGTCGACTACGGAACGAGGCGATCACTGCTCGATTCCGGCGCCGCGCCGATCGACGCAACAGGAACCGCAAAGTTGCACCTCGTTCGCACGGCACTGACACTGCGGCGGGAGAACCCCTCGTGGTTCGATCACGGTGAGTACCGGCCGGTCTTCGCTTCAGGTTCCGGATCCGGTCATCTGGTCGGCTTCTCGCGCGGCCCGGCAGGTGATCCGCCTATGGTCGTTGCTCTGGCGACGCGACATTCGCTCAGACTCTCGTCGCACGGTTGGAGAGATACGCGAGTGGACCTGCCAGATGGCGAATGGGTCGACGCACTGAGCGGACAACCCGTCTTGTCTTCGGATGCGCGGGACATCTTCGCTGCCGGGCCATGTGCCCTGTTGACCAGGGTGCGCTGAGCGGTTTCCGCTGACTGGGCATTCACCCCCGAAAAGAACTTCGTCGCGCTAACTTCCGAAGAGCAGATCATCACCACTAGTCGGAGGTTTGAGCATGGCCGCCAGTCGATTCACCGGAAAAGTTGCCTTCATCACCGGAGCCGCCCGTGGTCAGGGGCGCGCCGAAGCTGTCCGGCTGGCAGAAGAGGGCGCAGACATCATCGCCGTCGACGCGTGTGTTCAATTCGAATCCACCTCGTATGCCGGCGCCACCGACGACGACCTGGCCGAGACAGTCGAAATGGTCAAGGCCCTGGACCGTCGAATTGTCGCTACCAAGACCGACGTTCGCGACTTCTCTGCGCTGTCCGCGGCGCTCGCGGCCGGCATCGACGAATTGGGGCGACTTGACGTCGTCGTCGCGAACGCCGGAATCTGTTCTGCCAACATGTCCTGGGAAATCACGCCCGAGCAGTGGCAGGAAACGCTCGACGTCAACCTGACCGGCGTCTTCCACACCGCCAAGGCAGCGATCCCGCACCTGATCAAGCAAGGCACCGGTGGCTCGATCATCTTCACCAGCTCCGTCGCCGGCCTGCGCGGCCTCCCCTTCCTCGGCCATTACGTCGCGAGCAAACACGGCATCACCGGTCTGGCCAAGACGATGGCCTCGGAGTTGGGGCAGTACAACATTCGGGTCAACACCATCCACCCACACGGCGTGGAAACCGGAATGCAGATGACGGACATGCGGCCGCTCATCGACGCCAACGCCCACACACTCGGTCCGATCTTCATGCAGACCTTGCCCGACCCGGTCAGCCAGCCGGAGGACATCGCCGCCGCCGTCGCGTTCCTCGGTTCCGACGAGGCCCATCACATCACCGGCATCGCGATGCCGCTCGATCTGGGCACCCTGATCCGCTGATCGAATCTTCTCGAGTTTTTCCCGTCCTCGGGGAATATCGTTTCCCCGAGGACGGTTGCGCGAGACATGACCAAAACTGTTGTAGCGCAGACGTACGGCACGCCCGAGGTCCTGAAGCTGGTGGACGTCGATTTACCGGCACCGAAATCAGGTGAAGTCCTGGTCGACGTGAAGGCGATCGGCGTCAATCCCTTCGACTTCAAGCTCTACAGCGGCGCTTTCGGCACCGACCCCGAGAAACTTCCCATCCGCCTCGGCGGCGAGGCAGCGGGCGTCGTCTCGGCTGTCGGCGACGGCGTCACAAATGTGAACGTCGGCGACGAAGTGATCGTCAGCCCCGGCAACGGCCTCTACTCCGAACAAGTAGTCGTGCCGGTCTCCTCTGTCACCGCGAAGCCCGCAGGCATCAGCTGGGAACAGGCAGCCGGCCTCCTTCTGGTCGGCGGAACTGCAGTCGACGCCCTCGACACCATTCGGGTCGGTTCCGGCGACACCGTTCTCATCCACGGCGCGTCCGGCGGCGTCGGCGCGATCGCTGTTCAGCTGGCAGTTGGTCGCGGAGCTACGGTGATCGGCACTGCGGGAGCCTCGAATCAGGATTACGTGCGCTCGCTCGGCGCCACGCCTGTGCTCTACGGCCACGGCCTCGAAGCGCGTGTCCGTGAACTCGCGCCGAACGGCGTCGATGCGGCGTTCGACACCGCCGGAACGGACGAAGCCGTCGATGCATCTCTGGCTTTGGTCACCGACAAGAGTCGCATCGTCACCATCGTCGCGTTCGGACGCGCCCAGACCGACGGCTTCGCTTCCGTCGGCGGAGGCAATCCGGCAAGTGCGGAAGCGCGTTTGAAGGCACGATCCGAACTTGTCGAACAAGCCGGTTCCGGACACCTCATCGTGAAGATCGCCAAGACCTTCCCGCTAGCGGACGTGGCACTCGCTCACACCGAGTTGCAGAGTTCGCACCCCGCGGGAAAGTTCATCCTCGTTCCGTGACCTTCAGCTCTGTCTTGCCTAGGCCTTAGGGGCGAGTGGAACCAACAGGGTGGTGCCGAACGCGACGAGCACCGATTCGCCTTCGCGTTCGGCATGTACCTCGGCAGTGACGAACACCTGCTTGCGCCCGGCCTTGACCGAGCGCGCCGTAGCGACAAATGCGGTTCCGACGCCCGGACTCACGAAATTGACCGCGCAGTTGGACGCCGCCACGACACCTACCTGGGTGAAAGCAGCAAATCCGCACGCGGTGTCGACGAGTCCCGCCACAAGCGCAGCGTGCAGGTGTCCCGAGTACTGGCCCAGATCCTCACGCCATTCGAGCCGCAGACAAACGCGACCCGGTTCGGCCTCCGTGACTTCGAATCCGGCCCACCGGTTGAAGGCCGCCGAGGCGTTGACCGCGCGCAACTGTTCGAGCATTTCAGAATTTCCCATGTAGACCAGTCTACATAGATTGTGGTGGATCGCTGGGGTGTTTAAGCTCCAACTCGTGGCGACTCCCCCGAAACACCGCGAAGCACTCGTACGAGCTGCGGCCGATCTGTTTCGCCGCCAGGGGTATGCGGCAACGGGCCTCAACGAGATCCTCAAGTCGAGCGGGGCGCCGAAAGGTTCGCTCTACCACTACTTTCCCGGCGGCAAAGAGCAGATCGGCGAAGAGGTCGTCCGCGTCGGCGGGCAGTTGGTCACCGACACCCTGACCGAACTCGCCGACAGCCAATCGGACGCCGGGTCGCTGCTGCGCGAGTACGCGCGGTTGCTCGCCGGATGGGTGAGCGATTCGGATTTCCACGAAGGCTCGCCGATCACGACGGTGTTGTTGGAACTTGCCCCCGATTCGGAGAGCGTGACAGCCGCCGGACAGGCGGTGTATCGACAGTGGACTTCGCTACTGCGCGACACACTGATCGCGTCCGGGGTCGGACGTGCGCGAGCGGAACGGCTTGCCGTCCTGGCAGTGTCCGCGCTCGAGGGCTCGCTGGTGCGGGCTCGCGTCGAACGATCCGGTCAGCCGATTCTCGATTCCCTCGGCGAGGTCGCCGACGTGTTCGACGGAGCAATCGCCGCGGCGCACTCGCACTGAGCGAACGCGACCTGAGCGAACGGCACTCTCGGTCTCATGAAGGCGCCGAAAGGTACGTTCGCTCGGAATCGGAGGGTGGCTCAGTCGGCTTCCGGGCGCCACCTCGAGCACCACCGCGGGCCGCGCCGATCCCTGCGACGACGACGCACGCGATACCTGCCACGGCCAGAACACTCGGAACCTGTTGCAGCACAACCAGACCGATAAGCTGCGCGAAAGCAGGCTCGAGACTCATCAGCGTGCCGAACGCCGCCGTGGACAGCCTTCGCAACGAGACCATCTCCAGAACGAACGGCACGACGGGCAGCAAGATCGCGAGTCCGAGGCCCACGAGAATCAGATGCGGAGTCAGCCGCCCGATAGCCGAGTGGCCTACGGCAATTGTCGCGGCCAACCCGGCTACCGCCATCGACACCGCCAGCCCGTTGATACCGGCAACCTCGTCGCCGACGCGCTGGGTGAGCAGTATGTACATCGCCCAGCAGAGCGCCGCACCGAGTGCGTACGCCACACCGACCAGATCGACTGTCCCGGCCCACGGTTCGGTGAGAAGCACGACGCCCACGCCTGCCAGAACCGGCCACAGAACGCGGCCACGCCCCCGGAGCAAAGCAACCGTCAGCGGACCCAAGAATTCCAATGCGCTTGCTGTCCCCAGCGGAAGGCGCTCCACCGCTGCCATGAACAGGAGCGTCATGCCTGCGGTGACCACACCCAGAACCACGCAAGCCAGAAACGCCTTGCGAGTGAACGCCGAAGGGCGGGGCCTGACGATGATCAGAAGAATGATGCCTGCCCAAGCGAGTCGTAGCCACGCCGCTCCGTCTGCGCCGAGCTGATCGATCAGGCCCACCGACACGGCGAGCCCGAGCTGCACGCACAACATCGCCAAAACAGCCAGGCCCACTCCGGCCCGCGCTTTCGTATCCATAGCTGAATTGAACGGGAGGCCAACCGTTCGTGTCCACGCGATTTTGACCTACATTATGTTCACGATTAGTGAATGATCGAAGGATGGAAACCCGTCGACTCCATCTCCTCCTCGAACTCTCCCGCTTGGGTTCGATGCGTGCGGTCGCCGAAGCGCACAACCTCACGACGTCGACAGTGTCCCAACAACTCGCGGCCTTGACCGCGGAGACCGGTACCGCACTGATCGAGCCCGACGGTCGCCGGGTGCGGCTGACGCCGGCCGGTCAACGACTGGCCGATCATGCCGTCACCATCCTGGCAGCCGTCGATGCAGCTCGCCTGGACCTCGATCCGGACGCGGAACCGGTGGGGACCCTGCGAGTCGGCGGATTCGCAACTGCGATCAGAACCGCGATGCTCCCCGTCGCTCGAAGCCTGCAACGCAGTCACCCGCAGGTGGACGTGATGATCTACGAATACGAACCCGTCGAGGCTTTTGCACTCCTCGAACGCGACGATCTAGACCTCGCACTGACGTACGACTACAACCTTGCCCCCGCGTCGCCGAGCCCACTACTCGAAGCAATTCCGCTCTGGTCGACGCCATGGGGACTGTGTGTTCCCGACGACGCCAAAGCTCCCGACAAGTCCACAGAATCCGGAATCGATCTCCGCGCCTTCGCCGACACGTCATGGATAGTGAACTCACGCAACACGGCAGACGAGCGCGCTGTGCGAACCCTCGCGTCGCTGGCCGGGTTCACCCCTCGGATCACTCACCAGATCGACAGTCTCGACTTGGTCGAACTCTTGATCCTCAGTGGTTACGGCGTGGGGCTGATGCCGCTCGAACGCAAGACTCGCGAAGGCGTGCGCGTCGAACCACTCGTCGATCCGCCCGTCATCCTCACTGCCTATGCGGTGACGCGTCGCGGCCGATCGTCGTGGCCGCCGCTTCGGCTCGTGTTGGACCGACTCACGGCCTACCGATAACTCACATCCGATCAGCGTCGCCGTCGCGGCGCTGCTGCTTGGCAATTCGACGCTGCTCTTCCGCCCGCTCGCGGCACTGACGCAAGAAGGCTTCGTCCGCCGCCGGATCCTGCGCAACGGCACGTCCCGGGCGCTCGTATTCGCCGTAACCGGTTGGGCCGACGTAACCGCGGGGCGCGTTCTGTCCGCGCCCGACCACCAGCCACAGAACCGATCCCAAAGTAGGAAGGAAGATGATGATCAGAATCCAGACGACCTTGGGTAGGTACTGGATGTAGGCGTCATCTCTCGTGATGGCGTCGACGATGCAGAAAATCCACAGCAACATCGTGATGAGGCCGAACAAGGCATAGGGCACGCTGGCGATTCCTCCCGAGAATAAAAAACCCTCGCCATGCTAACGAAAACAGACCAATTAGTACATTAGATTCTGGCGAATGTTGAACTCGAGCCATCCTCGGTACGCATCGACGTCCCATCCACTGACCCGACGCAATTGCTGATGAAGCTGAGGCGAGACGAAAGCGGCAAGTATGCCCGCGGCTTTCTCGAGCGAAATCTCAGGCCTCAACAAGCCATGCTCGGAGAGACCCTCGGCTATCGACATCGCATTGACGGCCGACTGATCCGACGACTCCTCGGATAGTCGACGCATGTCGGCATCCGCACCCGAGGATTCGACCGCGACCATCATCAGAGCGCCGGCACGTTCGAGCAGTCCGATGCCCTGAGCCACGATCTGGGAGACGATCCGGCGAACGTCATCGGGGTCCGAGGCCAGGTTCGGCGCGCCGAGTGGAACCTCTTCGGCATCGAGCGCCGCAGCGAGGGCCGCTTCGAAGATCTCGAGTTTCCCGCCGGGGAAGGCTGTGAACACCGTCCGATCGGCGACGCCGGCCGAGGCGGCAATCTGCTTGACGGTGGCTTTGACATACCCGTCTCGAACAAACAAGGCCGTCGCCGCATCACGAATGAGTTCACGCGTTCGCTGCGCGGAAGCTTCACGCACGCGGGAGTGGTACTGGCGTCTGCCCTCCATTGCGCACACTTTAGCCGCATTCGATGCAACGACCATGCATGGAAAGAATCGTGCAGCTCAGGAGCCTTTTCCGGGGTGATCTATCCAGCCGTCGCTACCGGGAAACACCAACGCCTCGTGGCCGTTGTCGTACCTGACCAGATACGGAGGACCGCCGTCCTCGCCGTGCACCTCGAGAACCTCGGCAGTTACCTCCGCCTGCCCCACCACGCGCCCCTGGACGTGGAGACGGTCACCCACTTCGGCATGCATCACTCCTCCTCGCTGCCCGCTCGCGCAGGCGCAGACCAACCACTGACGTTGTTCCCGCCATGCCGACTCGGAAACCCCGGGGCGAGTTGCCGTCGTGAGAAATCGCATATTCACCGAAGGTGACACCGACCGGTGAACAGTGGTTCACTCATGGGTGAATTCCCGTTCACCATCGCCGCGTGAAGGACCGTCTCTTGGCATTGCACTCGTCTCCGACCACTCGCCGTTCAAGTCGGCTCATTACCGCAATTCTCTGTCTTTCCGGCACCGTGGTCGCGCTGCAACAAACGATGGTCATTCCGTTGTTGCCCGATTTCCCGAAGATCCTCGGCGTCAGCGCTGACGACGCCTCCTGGCTCGTCACCGTCACGCTCCTCACGAGTGCCGTCGCCACTCCGATCGTCTCCCGCCTGGCAGACATGTTCGGAAAACGACGCATGATGCTGATCTCGATGACGATGATCGTGGTCGGATCACTGGTCGCGGCGATCGGCGGCAACTTTGTCGCCCTGCTGATCGGACGTGGTCTCCAGGGCTTCGCGATCTCGATGATCCCCGTCGGAATCAGCATCATGCGCGACGAACTGCCCAAGGAGAAGGTGGCGTCGGCAACAGCGTTGATGAGTGCCACTCTCGGAATCGGCAGCGCACTCGGGCTCCCGCTGTCCGGGTTGATCTTCGAGCATCTGGGCTGGCCCGCCATCTTCTGGCTCTCGGCGATCGTGGGCGTCCTGCTGATCATCGCGGTAGCCGTCGTCGTCCCGGAATCGAGTGTTCGTACCCGCGGCAAATTCGACTTCCTGGGCGCGGTCATGCTCTCGACAGCACTCACGGCGATCCTCCTCGCCATCTCCAAGGGCGCCAGTTGGGGGTGGACGAGCGAACTGACATTGCTGATGTTCGTCATCGGAATCGTGACTCTCGCATTGTGGTTCCCTTACGAACTCCGCGTCACCCAGCCGATGGTCGATCTTCGAACGTCGGCCAAGCGGCCTGTTCTGCTGACCAACGTCGCCTCGATCCTCGTCGGCTTCTCGATGTACGCGAACAACCTCTCCACCACCCAACAACTTCAGATGCCGAAGATCTCCGGCTACGGCTTCGAACTGGGCGTGATGGCGGCCGGACTGTGCATGATTCCGGCAGGCCTCGCGATGGTCTTCTTCGCGCCCGTCTCCGCGAACATCACGAAGCGATTCGGAGCCAAGATCACCCTGATCGTCGGCGGCACGGTGCTCGCGCTCGCCTACATCGCGCGAGTGTTCCTGACCGGTTCGATAGCACTGATCATCATCAGCGCGGCGGTGGTCAGCATCGGAACCGCAATCGCCTACTCCGCGATGCCGATGCTGATCATGCGATCGGTTCCGATCACCGAAACCGCGTCGGCAAACGGCCTCAATTCGCTGCTCCGCTCAGTCGGTACTTCCACGTCCAGCGCGGTGGTTGCCGCCATGCTCACTTCGATGGTCATCCCGTCCGGGCCGGGCGAGGGCCTTCCGTCGATCGACGCCTTCAAGAACATCTTCTGGCTGGCCGCCCTCGCCGCCGTGGCTGCTGCCGCTGCCGCTGCGTTCATTCCTCGCCGCGGCGCAAAACCGGAAGCGGCACTTCGCCCGGTGACCCCGGAAGGGTTCGAGCTTCCCGACGCCGCCGTGTCCGAAACGGAAATTGTGGTTGCCGGTCGTGTGGTCCGGGCCGACAGCCGACCGATCCGGCAGGCCGTTGTCACCGTGATGGACATGGAGGGGCGACCGATCGACTGGAGTCGCGCCGACAACGAGGGCAACTTCTCCCTCGCACTACCCCGGCCCGGACGGTACTTGGTAGTGACGAGTGCCGACGGTTGGTCCCCGAGATCACAGGTAATCAGCTTCGACAGCGCGCAATCGACGCACACCGTCGAACTCGGTGACCGCCTCACCATCTCCGGCAAGGTCGGAGTCGGCGGCCGAACAACCTCGGGAACCGTCGTCACACTCACGAAACCGACCGGCGAATTCGTCGCATCCACGGTCACCGACGGAACCGGGCACTACGGAATCGCACTTCCCACATCCGGCCGGTACATCCTGACCGCGCTGACCGAGAGCGGACACGGCACATTGGCTCGTCAGATAGCGGTCATCGCGCAGTCCACCGTCGTCGACTTCGACGTACCCGTCGATGCCGAGCCGTTGACGACAGTATGAACGCCAGTACGAGCAACCGAACGCATGGCGATCGGGTATCGAGGCGGAGGCGAGCGACATGAGCAGCGGCGAAGCCAGCATCCTCACAGCAGCGAAAGCCTTGTTCGCGGAACGCGGTTACGCATCGACGACCATCAAGGACATCGCGGTCGCAGCCGGCTACTCCCCTGCCCTGGTCATGAAGATCTACGGCAGCAAAGCTCGGCTGTACTCGGCTGCGATCCCGTCCGCACCTCCGACGGACGAGGATCCGAATGCCGACGCCACCGGAGACATCGGCTGTCAACTGGTCGAGAAACTTGTCGCTCGTAGAGAATCCGATGAAACCGATCCGTGGGCAATGCTCGCAGTACACGTTCACGAGGCGCCAGATCCGGCCGCCGCTCGGGCCGAGATCAAGCAACGATACGTTCACGGGATCGCGCGCCGCATCGGCGACACGGAGCCCGGTTTGGTACGCAGCCAGATCGTCGTCTCACTGCTGCTCGGACTGGCCACCGGCATGCGGACGCTCGAACTCCTCGGTGAGGATTCACTGTCGTCGGAGGATCTGATCCGGCGCTACGGAAGGCTGATTCAAATAGCCGTAGACGAAATCGAACCGGTATCCGAGCACGAATCGTTCATCAGTGACACGGTGGGGGAATGACTACTTACCGATACCTCGACGCCGACCGGAATCTCCTCGAAGAGAAAGATTTCGAAACCGAGCAGGACGCACAGGAATACCGACTCTCCGTCCTCGGTGCCGAACACATCGAGCCCGCGGGCGAATGATCCTGTCGAGTCCCCGATCGGTCAGGAAGACTTCGCGGCAGTGGTGAGTTCAGCGATCAAGGCTTGAACGCGCCGCTCGATTTCGTCACGGATCGGGCGAACTGCTTCAAGGCCCTGTCCGGCCGGGTCGTCGAGAACCCAGTCTCGGTAACTCTTGCCGGGGAAGATCGGGCACGTGTCGCCGCAGCCCATGGTGATGACGACATCCGAATCCTGGACGGCGTCGACAGTGAGGATCTTCGGAGACTGCGCTGAGATGTCGATACCGCGCTCTGCCATCGCCTCGACCGCTGCCGAATTGACGGTCTCGGCGGGTGCGGATCCGGCGGAACGGACCTCGATGGCGTCGCCTGCGAGATGGCTCAGGAATCCCGCGGCCATCTGAGATCGACCGGCATTGTGGACGCAGACGAACAACACCGATGGTTTGCTCATGACCTCGCTCTTTCTCGACTGGATGAAACCTCTTCGACTGCAAAGCGTTTGCGTAGAGCAAGGGAGACATAGACCAGCCCGACGAGCACCGGTACCTCGATCAGCGGGCCGACGACACCGGCAAGAGCTTGCCCCGAGGTGGCGCCGTAGGTGGCGATGGCTACCGCGATCGCGAGTTCGAAGTTGTTGCCCGCGGCGGTGAACGCCAGGGTCGTGGTGCGTTCATAGCCCAATCCGATTGCGGCGCCGAGGATGTAGCCTCCGCCCCACATGAGCGCGAAGTACGCGAGCAAGGGCAGCGCGATCCGGACGACATCCCAAGGCTGGGAGGTGATCTGTTCGCCCTGCATCGAGAAGAGCACGACGATGGTGAACAGCAGACCGTAGAGCGCCCAGGGGCTGACCTTGGGGATGAACTTGTTGTCGTACCAGTCGCGGCCTTTGGCGCGTTCGCCGAAGAAGCGGGACAGAAAACCTGCCAGCAGCGGGATACCGAGGAAGATCAGGACCGATTTCGCAATCTGCCAGGGCGAGGTGTCGATGGTGGTCTGTTCGAGGCCGAGCCACCCGGGCAGGACCGAGAGGTAGAACCAACCGAGCACGGCGAACATGATCACCTGGAACACCGAATTGATGGCGACCAGCACCGCGGCGGCTTCGCGGTCTCCGCAGGCCAGGTCGTTCCAGATGATCACCATCGCGATGCAGCGAGCGAGACCGACGATGATCAAACCGGTTCGGTATTCCGGCAGGTCAGGAAGAAACAGCCAGGCGAGGGCGAACATCAGCGCCGGGCCGAGAACCCAGTTCAGGAACAGGGAGCCGGCGAGGAGTTTCTTGTCCCCGGTGACTGTGTCGAGGCGGTCGTAGCGGACCTTCGCCAGGACCGGGTACATCATGATCAGCAGACCGAGGGCGATCGGTAGCGAGATGCCGTCGATCTGCACCTTGTCCAGGGCAGTGTTCACACCGGGGATCCAGCGTCCAACCAGCAGGCCGACGACCATGGCCACGCCGATCCAGACCGCCAGATAGCGGTCGAGGGTGGAGAGTTTTCCGACGACTTCGGGGTGTTCGGTGGTGGCAGCGGTGTTGCTCATGCGGTGACCTCAGCGCAAGCGTCCACGGCACTCACGCTCGCACCTTCTACCAGCAGAACGGCGGAAAGCTGTTGCAGCGCAGCCGGAATAACCCAGTAGTACACCCAGGTCCCGCGTCGTTCACAATCGAGCAGCCCGGCCTGGCGCAACACCTTCAGGTGATGCGAGATAGTCGGCTGAGACAAGTCGAACGAGTCGGAGATGTCGCAGACGCAGGCTTCACCACCCTCGTGACTTGCCACCAAGCTGAGCAAGCGGAGACGAACCGGATCGCCGAGGGCCTTGAACATCCGAGACAAGTCGCCGGCCCAATCCTCGGTCAACGGTTCACGAACGAGCGGGGTGCAGCAAGCCTCGGAGTCCGGCAGCTCTTGATTCGACATTCTTCGATATTGACAGATATCGAATCAACGCGCAATCGGGCATCCGGTCAGCCGGATCCCGGACTCATCCCTCGGCGATCGCCGTTCGACGCTCGAGCAGAACAGTGTCGCGCCACACGCCGTCGAGTTCGGCGATCTTCTCGCGAAGGCCGACCGTTCGAAACCCGGCCGAATGATGGAGCGAGATGGAGGCACGGTTCTCCGGGAACATCGACGTCTGCAGAGTCCAGAGTCCGTCGGCGTCGGCGGCCATGACTTGCTTGCGCAACAACGCCTTTCCGACGCCACGACCACGCATGCCGTCCGCAACGTACACGGAGTTCTCGGCAACCCCGCGGTAGCAGTCACGCTCGGAAACCGGACTCAACGCAGCCCATCCGACAACAACACCCCCGATAGTCGCCACCCATCGATGCTGCGGCAGCCACCGTTCGTGGAGATGCTCACGCGAGGGGACCTCAGCGGCAAAGGTGGCATTTCGAGTGTCGATACCCTCGCCGTAAATACGGCGAACCGCATCCCAGTCGTCGTCGATCATGGCCCGGACAGAGACATCGTCGGGCAGATCACTCGGGCAGCACGGACGCGGAGCAAGGACTCCCATCACCAAATCCGCCGCCTGCGGCAAGGCAACGCAACACGTCGGACTCATCGCGACGACCGTGCTCGTCCCTTCCTTACGCATGGTCACAAAACCCACATCGGCGAGCTTGCGCAGGTGGTGCGACACCGTCGGTTGCCCGATCCCCAACGCCTCGGCGAGCGCTCCGACGGTAATACCACCGACCGCGCTCGCTACCCGGTGAAGCAATCGGACGCGCATCGGCTCGGCAAGGCAGGCGAACCACTGCGCGTAGGTATCGGCATCGCCCTGCGCGAGGACGGAAGAACGGATCTGATCCGGGTCCGAATCGCCGACTCGCACCGTCGGAGTCTGCAGCGAAGTCATCTCTCCACTATATCGACAGCTGTCGATGCTTGCCTACATTGATGATCGTCGATACAGTTCTCCGTAGATCGATAATCGTCGATGAAAGGCACGAAAATGAACCCCCTACCCGTTGTCGTGATCGGGGCCGGCCCGATCGGCCTGGCAGCCGCAGCAGAACTGCGCGAGCGCGGACTCACACCCCTTGTATTCGAGCGCGGAACCACAGCCGGTGCTGCGATCTCCGAGTGGAATCACGTTCGACTGTTCTCCCGGTGGTCCGAACTCGTCTCCCCCGCCGCGCGGCGACTCCTCGACCAGAATGGATGGAGCTCACCCGACGGGCAGACCTATCCGACCGGCCGGCAATGGTGCGAGCTCTACCTCGAACCACTCGCCTCGGCCCTCGCCGACCTGGTCCAGTTCGACACCGAGGTGATCGGCGTCGCTCGACGCGGACGTGACCTGGTCGTCGACGCCGGACGCGACAGCGAACCCCTCTCGATTCACCTGCGGCGCCGTGACGGAACCGAGGATCGGATGTTCGCCCAGGCCATTGTGGATGCGTCCGGCACCTGGGGCACCCCCAACCCGCTCGGTGGTGAAGGTCTTCCTGCACTCGGCGAAGGCGCTGTGGGTACTGCGATCCGGTACCGGGTTCCGGATCTCGACGATCCGGCAGTGCGGGCACAGTTCGCCGGAACGCACACCGTCATCGCAGGTAGTGGCCACTCCGCGCTGACGGCGATCGTTGCGCTGTCAGGGTTGGCGGAGCACGCTCCGAGCACCCGCATCACCTGGGCGGTCCGCCGAGGAAACATCGGCTCTGCATTCGGAGGCGGCGACGCTGACGAACTGCCCGCGCGCGGCGCCCTGGGATTGCGCGCAAAGAAGGCCGTCGAGGATGGCCTGTTGAGCGTCGTCACCGGCTTCCGCACCGCAGAGGTGACAACTACCCCTTCGGGACAACTCATACTTGCCTCCGATGCGGGTGATCGCATCGAGAACGTGGACAACGTCATAACGCTGACCGGCTTCCGCCCCGATCTGTCCTGGCTCTCGGAAATTCGACTCGGCCTCGACCCGGTCTTACAAGCACCGGTCGAGCTTGCTCCGCTGATCGATTCGAACGTCCACTCGTGCGGCACCGTTTACCCGCATGGCGCGAAGGAGCTTCGCCATCCGGAGCCGGGGGTGTACTTGGCTGGAATGAAAAGCTACGGCCGAGCACCCACCTTCCTGGCGATGACCGGCTACGAGCAGGTTCGCAGCATCGCAGCCGAGCTCGCCGGCGATCACGAAGCAGCGGCCCGCGTCGAGTTGATCCTTCCGGAGACCGGAGTCTGCGGCGGCGCAGGTATTTTCGACGAACCTGACACAGCAGAAACCGACACAGGGAAAGCCGAGGGCGGATGCTGCAGCGCCCCCGCTCCGAAACTGATCACGCTGTCTGCACCGTCCGGCAACACCTGCGGATAGAAACAGTCCTTGACGACGGAACCAGCCCGCCGGGCTGCCACATCCGGCCGAACAAGGCATGCTGATCGTGTGCATACATTCGAGGTCTGGGCGCCAACACCGGAATCGGTCCGGGTCGAAGTCGACGGCATCACGCACGAGATGGACCGGACCGACGACGGGTGGTGGCGCGCCGAGGTCGACTGCGACAACCGCGCTCGCTACGGCTTTGTCGTCGACGGTGAAACACTCCCGGATCCACGTTCACCACGCCAGCCCGAAGGCGTGCATCTCAGCTCCCAACTGCACCAACTCGACGAGGCGTCCTGGACCGACTCTCAGTGGACCGGACGACAACTCCCAGGATCATCGGTCTACGAACTGCACATCGGAACGTTCACCCCCGAAGGAACATTCGACGCCGCGATCGAACGTCTCGATCACCTGGTAGACCTCGGCGTCGGCTTCGTGGAAATCATGCCGGTCAACGGCTTCAACGGAACTCACAACTGGGGCTACGACGGTGTGCTCTGGTACACGGTCCACGAGATCTACGGTGGCCCGGACGGATTGCAACGCTTGGTGAATGCGGCCCACGAACGCGGACTCGGCGTGATTCTTGACGTGGTCTACAACCACCTGGGCCCGTCGGGCAACTACCTCGAAAAGTTCGGCCCCTACATTGCCGATGGAGCGAACACCTGGGGCCGAACGATCAACATCGGCGGTCCGCAGTCGGGCGAGGTTCGCGAGTACATCATCGGCAATGCCCTGCGATGGATGCGCGATTTCCACATCGACGGTCTACGCCTCGACGCCGTCCACGCGTTGGTCGATCACACCGGAACGCACATCCTCGAGGAACTCGCCGTCCGAACGGAAACACTGTCGGCCCATCTGGGTCGACCGCTCACGTTGATCGCCGAAAGCGATCTCAACGACGCCACTCTGATCACGCCACGAGCGGCCGGCGGGTTCGGCTTGGACGCGCAGTGGGACGACGACATCCACCACACCATTCACACGGCCGTGTCCGGCGAACGCCAGGGTTATTACGCCGACTTCGGATCCTTGGAATCCCTTGCAAATACATTGCGGCGCGGTTTCTTCCACGCCGGAACGTATTCCTCGTTCCGTGGACGGGTTCACGGCCGGCCGATCGACATCACGCATCAGCCCGCCAGCGCCCTGCTCGCATACACGTGCACCCACGATCAGATCGGCAACCGCGCGATCGGGGACCGCCCGAGCGCCTATCTGACGCCAGGACAATTGGCGATCAAGGCGGCGCTGGTCCTGCTATCGCCGTACACGCCGATGCTGTTCATGGGCGAGGAATGGGGAGCGACCACGCCGTTCCAGTTCTTCACCTCGCATCCGGAACCGGAACTCGGCGAGGCCACTGCCAAAGGCCGCAAAGCGGAGTTCGCGGCGCACGGCTGGAACAGTGACGACATTCCGGATCCGCAAGACCCACAGACATTTCTGCGATCGAAACTGGACTGGGACGAGCGAGACGACGAGACACGCGCTCGCGTCCTGGCCTGCTATCGCGATCTACTTGCCCTGCGCAGGAAGCGAATCGAGATCACCGACCCTTGGCTGGGGCACCTGCACGTCGACTACGACGAGGACGACCAGTGGATCACCCTGCGCCGCGGCGCATTACAGATCGTGTGCAATCTGGGAACGGACGCGGCCTCGGTCCCGGCCGGCGGAACCCCCATCCTCTGGTGGGATCCGCCGACACAGGACGAGACCGCGTCCGCAACAGTGGTGCCGGGGCACTCGTTCGTCGTACTCGAAAGCTGACTAACCCTCGAGATTCCGGTATTAACGCTTCGCGTTCTCTGGTGTACTCCGCAGCATCCTCAACACCAATGCGGCACTGACGAACAGAACCAAAGCTGTTGCACCGGCAGCAACGTGCATACCGTCGACAAACGCCGACTTCGCGGAATCGGCAAGCACCGAACCGAGTTCACCAGGTAGGTACGTTGCTTCCTGCAGGGCACCGCCGAGTGTGCCCTGTGCAGCGTGCGCCTGATCTGCTTCGAGCATCGAGGTGTCGATTCCCTTGCGGAAGATCGCCATCACCACGCTGCCCAGGATCGCCACGCCGAGCGCGATGCCGAGTTCGTACGCGGTCTCCGACACAGCGGACGCAGCGCCGGCGCGTTCGGGTTCCACCGAGCTGACCACGAGATCCGATGTCAACGTCAACGCGACACCGACACCAGCACCGGCCAGACCGAAGCCGATCACGAACATCAACGGGCCGCTGTCGACGCCGAGCGCGAGCAGCATCGCAGCACCGATACCGGCAACCGCGAGGCCCGCGCTGAGCACGTGAGACACCGACCACCGGCGAATCAACCAGGCCGCCGCAACCGCGGTGAATGCGCTGAGCAACATACCCGGGAGCATCAGCAGGCCGGCGTCGAGCGCCGAGTTACCGAGCACCAACTGCAGGTACTGCGAGCCGAAGAACAGGACACCTGCCAGCGCGAAGATCGAGAGCAGGTTGGTGATGACGGCGGTGGAGAACGACGCGTTGGCAAACAGCTTCAGATCCAACATCGGATCCTTCAGCATCCGCTGACGACGCACGAACACGTAACCCGCCGCGAGACCAACGAGGCCGATCACCAGCAACGTGATGCTGACGCCGTGCACCACGGATTCCTTGACCGCGTACACCAGCGGCAACATGGTCGCCATCGACAGACCAGCGCTGATGAGGTCGAATCGACCCGGATTGGGGTCCTTCGACTCCGGGATCAGGATCGGGCCGAGTACAACCAGCGCGATCATGACCGGAATGTTGATCAAGAAGACCGAACCCCACCAGAAGTGCTCGAGCAACCAACCACCGACCAAAGGGCCTGCCGCGGTACCGCCACCGGCCATCGCGCCCCAGACACCGATCGCCTCGGTGCGCTGACGCGGATTGACGAAGATCGTGCGGATCAGACCGAGGGTGGCCGGCATCAGCGTTGCACCGGAAATACCCTGCAGCACGCGGGCGGCAATGAGCATCTCGGGACTGACAGCGAGAGCGGCGATGATCGAGGCGAGACCGAAGCCGACTGCGCCGATCAGGAGCAGTTTTCGCCTACCGATCCGGTCGCCGAGCGTACCCATGGTGATGAGCAGACCGGCGAGCACGAACGAATAGACGTCGATGATCCACAGCAACTGCGTGCTGCTCGGCTCGAGGTCGGCGCTGATGAACGGAAGCGCAAGATCGAGCACCGTGCCGTCGACTGCGATGAGCAACACAGCAAAGGCAAGGACTATCAAGCCCGCCCAGTCACGCTTTGTCGCCCGAACCTCGTCGGGATTGATTGCAGACGTATCTGCCGACACTGACATTGCTCCCCTGCGACTTTCTCTGAGTTCTTTCGAAAAGACTTCACTGCACCGTCCAGCCGGTACAGTAGGTCTACGGTAACAGTGAACCGTCCGAGCGGTAAAGTTATTTCCGGGTAGGGTCACATCACATGGCTGCCGACACTCGCGATCGAATTCTCGACGCACTGGAGAAGCTGCTGCTGGTCAGCGGCGTCGCCCAAGTCACGCTCGAAGGCGTTGCCGCCGAAGCCGGGGTTTCCAAGGGCGGACTTCTCTATCACTTCCCCAGCAAGGAAGCACTGCTCGCGGCGATGGTCCGCAGACTCGGAGAACGCTCGGATCAGCAACTCGAAGACGCCGTAGCAGGCGGTACGACGGTCACCGAGTTCTATCTGCAGATCCCCGATGCGAACGAAAGCGAAGAACTCTCACTCTTCCGGTCGATCATCGCGGCACTGAGAACAGTCGACGGACAACACGACGAAATCCAGAAAGCCGTCACACATGTGATGCGGAGCTGGGACAAGGGCCTTCAGACCGAGATCGCCGACCCTGTGCAGGCCGAGATCATCCGACTCGTCGGCGACGGCCTGTATTTGGCGGCGATGCTCGGGCTCCCCCAGCCGGATCCCGAATTGCATCGACAGGTGGTCGAGCGACTGCGGCCCTGACCGGGGGCGTCTCTTACGTCAGATAGCGGTACGCCGGGCTTCCCGGCTCGAGCCTCTCGGACTGCATCGGCGCGCGCTCCATCCGCTCGAGTAACGCCGCCAACCCGTCGGCGGAACCGAGTTCGATACCCACCAACGCGGCACCCGTCTCGCGATTGTTTCGCTTGACGTACTCGAACAGCGCGATGTCGTCGTCCGGCCCGAGCACGTCCGAGAGAAAGCGACGGAGCGCTCCCGGTTCCTGCGGAAAGTCGACCAGGAAGTAGTGCTTGAGCCCGAGGTGAACGAGCGAACGCTCGAGGATTTCGCCGTAACGAGAGACGTCGTTGTTGCCACCGGAGATCAGGCACACGACGGTCGAACCCGGCTCGAACGTCAAATTCTGAAGTGCCGCAACGGAAAGCGCTCCCGCGGGTTCGGCGATGATGCCCTCGCTCTGATACAGCTCGAGCATCGCCGTGCAGATAGCGCCCTCGTCGATCTGATTGACGACAAACGATCCCGAACCGGACCGTGTCTGAAGTTGACGAGCCACGAGCGGCAACGACGCGTGCGACACCACGGCGGCACCCAGACGTGAGACGACCTCGTAGGGAACATCGCCGATCCTCTTGACCGCTGCGCCGTCGACAAATGGATCGACGTCGGGAAGAGTCACCGGGCCCCCGGCAACAAGAGCGGCCGTCATTGACGCCGCACCGGACGGCTCGATCCCGACGATCGACGTCTTGGGCGACCGTTCGTGCAGGTAGGTGGCGATGCCCGCAATGCAACCGCCGCCGCCGACCGGCACGACGATCGTGTCGAGAGGGGCGTCCAATTGCGTGAGAATCTCCGCTGCGATGGTTCCTTGCCCCGCAGCGGTGCGCACGTCGTCGAACGGGGGAACCATGGTTGCGCCGGTTTCGGCTACGTCCTCGGCGGCCGCAGCAGCGGCGGCGTCATAGGTCTCACCGATCATGAACAGTTCGACAAACGCTCCACCGTGCGCGCGGATGCGATCACGCTTCTGCTTGGGGGTATTGGCCGGAACGTAGATCCGACCCTTGATCTGCATCGTTCGGCACGCGAAAGCAACACCCTGCGCATGGTTACCGGCACTGGCAGTCACTACGCCGGCACCGCGTTCGGCCTCGTTGAGCTGAGCGATCAGGTTGTACGCGCCACGAATCTTGTACGAACGAACGCCCTGGAGGTCCTCACGCTTGAGATACACGTGTGCCCCGGTCAACACCGAAAGACGATCGCTGTACTGCAGGGGCGTCGCCGCAATGACGTGCTGAATTCGCTCGATGGCCGCGTCGATCTCCTGCGCGTCGAGCGCGGGGACGGTGGACTTCGTTACTACGACATCGGGCGAGTTAGACACCCCGCCATTTTCGCACGTCGGAGATCAACCTTCCCACCACCCCGCCCCGCATGGTCTGCGAGGCAGGGTGGCGGTAGGTCAGCCGCGCGGATCCAACTGTGAGGGACGTGGCACGTTCCGCAGATTCGACTTGGCCATCTGTACTGCCTCGCCGACGCCGCCGTTCATCACCATCTTCGACATCGCCAAAGCGAAGCCCTTCATCTGACCACCGGTGATGGTGGGCGGCAACGACAATGCCAACGGATCGGTCACCAGATCCACCAAGGCCGGACCGTCATGATCGAGCGCGGCGCGTAGGCCCGCTTCGATGTCCGCAGGATTCTCGATTCGGCGCGAGAAGATACCGAGCGCAGCAGCAACCGCCGCGTAGTCGACCGCGGGCACGTCGACCCCGAAATCCGGAAGGCCGTCGACCAGCATCTCGAGCTTGACCATTCCGAGCGTCGAGTTGTTGAACACCACGATCTTGACCGGCAACTTGTACATCGCGACGGTGACCAACTCACCGAGCAGCATCGACAATCCACCGTCGCCCGACACCGAGATGACCTGACGCCCCGGACTCGACCATGCAGCACCCATCGCATGTGGGAGCGCATTGGACATCGATCCGTGCAGCGCCGAGGAGATGAAGCGTCTCGATCCGTTCGGATTGAGATAGCGCGCCGTCCACACGTTGCACATCCCGGTGTCGGCGGTGAAGATTGCGTCGTCGGCTGCCAGATCGTCCAAGATCGAGGCCGCATACTCGGGGTGAATCGGCGTGCGCTGCTTGACCGGATCCGTGTATGCACCAACCACTTTGGTCATCAGAGTGTTGTGCTTGGCGAGCGTGTCCTCCAGGAACCCGCGGTCGGTCTTTCGATCGAGCTGCGGAATCAGTGCGCTCAAGGTGCTCGCGACGTCGCCGTGCACAGCCAGGTCCAGGCTGGTTCGACGCCCCAACCGCTCGGCCGCGATGTCGATCTGAGCGGTACGAACGTCGTCGGGCAAGAACTGATCGTAGGGAAAGTCCGTACCGATCAGGAGCAGGAGATCGGCGCCGTGGATACCGTCGTGCGCCGCACCGTAACCGAGCAATCCGGTCATCCCGACGTCGTATGGATTGTCGTACTGGATCCATTCCTTGCCACGCAGTGAATGCCCGATGGGAGCGCCGACGGTTTCGGCCAACGCCAGAACCTCCGCGCGCGCATCTCGCACGCCCGCGCCGGCGAAGATCGCAACTTTGCGTGCGCCGTTGATCACGTCTGCCAACGCCTTGACGTCACCGGCATCCGGAACGACTGTCGGCCTTCGAGTTTCGACGAGTGTCGGCGGGGTGCCTTCTGCCGGACAATCGGCGATGTCCCCGGGAAGCACGATCACCGAGACGCCGTTTCGAGCCACCGAATGCTGAATCGCCGACTGCACCACGCGTGGTGATTGGACTGCCGTGCTGACGAGTTCGGTGTAACTCGAACATTCGATGAAGATCCGCTCGGGATGCGTTTCCTGAAAGTAACCCATTCCGATCTGGGCGCTGGGGATGTGCGAGGCGATCGCGAGGACCGGCGCGCCCGAACGATGAGCGTCGTACAGGCCGTTGATCAGGTGAAGGTTTCCGGGACCGCAGGATCCGGCACACACTGCGAGTTTTCCGGTGATCTGGGCATCCGCTGCGGCCGCAAAGGCGGCTGCTTCCTCATGCCGGACGTGTATCCAATCGATTCCGCCCTTCTCGGAACCACCGGTGCGACGAACCGCATCGACGATGGGATTGAGACTGTCACCGACAATGCCGTAGATCCGACTGACACCCGCGTCAACGAGCTGCTGAACCAATTGATCTGCAACGGTTTTCGGACTCATCAGACCTCCATGACACACTCACGGGAGTCGGGATCGCCGACCCCCGGGAGTGACGATTTACTTGTGATTGATGCAGCGCTTCTTGTGGAATGCGGGGTTACTTGGGTTCGAGCACGAACACCGGAATCTCACGATCGGTCTTCGTCTGATAATCGGCGTAGTCGGGGTACGCAGCGACAGCGCGCTCCCACCAGACCGCCTTCTCGTCGCCGGTGACTTCCCGAGCAACCAGGTCGAAGACCTGCGTCGCGTCACGCAGCGTGACGTGCGGGTCGGCTTTGACGTTGTAGTACCAGACCGGATTCTTCGGGGCGCCACCGAGCGAAGCCACAACGGCATACGAACCGTCGTGCTCGACCCGCATCAGCGGCGTCTTCCTGACCTTGCCGGACTTTGCCCCGATGGTCGTGAGAACGACGACGGGCATGCCGTTCATGTCGTTTCCCTCGGTGCCACCGGAGTTCTCGATGCGTGCGACCTGATCGGCGGCCCACGACGCTGGACTGGGTTCGTACTCACCTGTGATTGGCATGTGTACCAGTGAACACCCACTCGAGCACCTTGGCCACCGAACCACGCCGACCAGGCCTGTCGCCCGCGCACTCCCCTGGTTGATCGATTAAGTGAGCTGCCGATCAATAAAGTTCGCTTGCCCGAACTCTCATCTCTGGCTACTCTGAAACCACAGCTTCGAACAGCCGTATCGGAAAGGGACGAGATGACCACCGCAGATATCTCCACTCGCGAATCACGCCCCTCCCCCGACTATTGCGTCGATCTGGCCGGAACTCGGTGGCCGCTGTACAAGATCGAAGCTCTCGTGGTCGGGTTCGTGCTGTTCGTCGTCGCCGGTGCCGTCACGCAGTCGATGCAGGTGGCCGTACTGACTGCCGCAACGGCCGCTGTAGTCACGTGGTGGGTACGGCGCGTGCACTACTCACGCACCACCTGATCACCGCACTCCCCCGAACTCCCGCGAACCACGAAGGGACCTTGCTGCATCAGCAGCAAGGTCCCTTCGTTCGGTTCAGGTCCGCTCGGCGGTCAGACCGTCAGGCAACTCGGTCCGAGCAATGCCTTCAGGTCGCCCATCAGTGCCGAGGACGGTTCGACCCGAAGGACGTCGTCGACCTTCCACAAGCTGATTTCGGTTCCACCGATCAGCCGAACGTGAACGTCGGATGTTCCGGGGTGCCTGGTCAGCACCTGCTTGAGAGCACTGAGCTTGTCCTTGGTGCATTGGCGAAGCGGCAGCGAGACCGACAGGGGACGCGCGACCCCGATCGCCGAAATATCAGGCACCGCAAGGTCGTTGCCGATCAGCGACATCCGATCGTCTCGGATCGAAACGCGAGCCTTGACCAACACGATGGCATCCTCGGCGATGTCCATCCCGTAAACGGCGTACGCCTGCGGGAAGAACAGCACCTCGATTCCACCCACGAGATCTTCGAGCTGCACGATGCACCAGGTCAGACCGTTCTTGTTGACCCGGCGGTCCACCGAGGCAATGATGCCGCCGAGAGTTACCTGGGCACCGTCCTGAACGCCGCCTTCGAGTATCGCAGCGATGGACGTGTCGGACTGCTGGCGAAGAATGTGCTCGACACCGTTGAGCGGGTGACCGGAAACGTACAGCCCCAGCATCTCTCGTTCGAGTGCCAGGCGATGCTTGGAGTCCCACTCCTCCTCGGGAATCTTGACGTCGAACACCGAGGTGATCGACTCGTCCGCCTCGGCACCGCCGAAGAGGTCGAACTGTCCGATCGCCTCTGCCTTCTTGGTGCTCATCACGGAATCGATGGCGTCGGCATGAACCAACATCAGGCCCTTGCGCGGGTGACCCAACGAGTCGAAAGCACCGGCCTTGATGAGAGATTCGGTGACCTTCTTGTTGCAAGCCATCGCGTCGATCTTGCCGAGATAGTCGGAGAAATCGGTGAACTTCGATTTCTCGGTGCGCGCCTTGATGATCGAAGCGACGACGTTGGCGCCGACGTTGCGCACCGACCCCATACCGAAACGGATGTCGTCGCCGACGGTCGCGAAGTCGACGCGTGACTCGTTGACGTCCGGTGGGAGAACGGTGATGCCCAACTTGCGGCAGTCGGCGAGGTAGATCGCGGACTTGTCCTTGTCGTCACCGACGGAGGTCAGCAGACCCGCCATGTACTCGGCCGGGTAGTTCGCCTTGAGGTACGCAGTCCAGTACGACACGAGTCCGTAGCCGGCGGAGTGCGACTTGTTGAACGCGTACCCGGCGAAGGGAAGGACCGTGTCCCACAGCGCCTTGATGGCGGCTTCGCTGAAGTTGTTGTCCAACATGCCCTGCCGGAAGCCGGCGTAGGCCTTTTCCAGCTCGGACAGCTTCTTCTTACCCATGGCGCGACGCAGCAAGTCGGCCTGACCCAGGGTGTAACCGGCCACCTTCTGCGCCAGTTGCATGATCTGCTCCTGGTAGATGATCAGGCCGTATGTCTCCGAGAGGATCTCCGCTAGCGGCTCCTCCAGCTCGGGGTGAATCGGCTTGACGTCTTCCAAGGCGTTCTTGCGCTTGGCGTACGAGATGTGGGCGTCCACACCCATCGGTCCCGGTCGATACAGCGCCAATGCGGCGACGATGTCGCCGAATCCGGTGGGCTGCATCAGTTTCAGCAACTCGCGCATACCGCCGCCGTCGAGCTGGAACACACCGAGAGTGTCGCCGCGGGCGAGCAGTTCGTATGTTGCCGCATCGTCCATCGGCAACGTGTCGAGGTCGAGGTCGATGCCGCGGTTGGCTTTGATGTTCTCGAGCGTGTCGCCGATAACCGTGAGGTTTCGCAGACCGAGGAAGTCCATCTTGAGCAGACCGATGGCTTCACACGAGGGGTAGTCCCACCCGGTGATGATGGCGCCGTCCTGGGCGCGCTTCCAGACCGGGATTGCGTCGGTGAGCGGTTCGGACGACATGATGACCGCGCAAGCGTGCACACCGGCGTTGCGGATCAGCCCTTCCAGACCCACCGCGGTCTTGTAGATCTTCGCGACGTCCGGGCTGGAGTCGATGAGCGCTCGAACCTCGACTGCCTCCTTGTACCGCTCGTGCTTCGGGTCGGTGATACCGGAAACCGAGATGTCCTTGGCCATGATGGGCGGCGGGAGCGCCTTGGTGATCTGATCGGCGATGGCAAAGCCCGGCTTGCCGAACTGGACGCGAGCCGAGTCCTTGATGGCAGCCTTGGTCTTGATGGTGCCGAAGGTGATGACCTGGGCGACCTTGTCGTTGCCCCACTTGTCCGTCGCGTAGCGAACCATCTCGCCGCGACGGCGATCATCGAAGTCGATATCGATATCGGGCATGGACACACGCTCGGGGTTGAGGAATCGCTCGAACAGCAACCCGTACGGGATGGGGTCGATGTTGGTGATACCCATCGCGTAGGCCACCAACGAACCGGCAGCCGATCCACGGCCGGGCCCGACACGGATCCCGACGTCCTTGGCGTGGTTGATCAGGTCGCCGACCACGAGGAAGTAGGCCGGGAAGCCCATTTCGTTGATGACGCCGATCTCGTAGTCGGCGCGGGCGAGGTACTCCTGCGGCGGTCCGCTCGGGAAGCGGCGATCGAGTCCGCGCATCACCTCGGCGCGCAGGAAGGTCTGCTGCGTGTGTCCCTCCGGGACCGGGAAGATCGGCATGCGGTCGTGGAACGCCCACACGTCCTCGTACGACTGCACACGCTCGCCGATGGCAACGGTGTTGTCGCATGCCCCCGGTACCTCGTTGTCCCAGATGGCGCGCATCTCGGCAGCGGACTTGAGGTAGTAGCCGTCGCCGTCGAACTTGAAGCGAGTGGGGTCGGAGAGCGTCTTGCCGGTCTGAATGCAGAGCAGCGCCTCGTGATTCTCGGCGGCGTCCTTGGTGACGTAATGGCAGTCGTTGGTGGCAAGTGGCGGAATACCGAGTTGCTTGCCGATGTCGAGCAGACCCTCTCGCACACGGCGCTCGATCGAGAGACCGTGATCCATCAGTTCGAGGAAGAAGTTGTCCGGGCCCCAGATCTCCTGCCACTTCGCGGCAGCTTCGAGAGCCTCGCGATCGTGACCGAGACGAAGGCGGGTCTGGATCTCACCGGACGGGCAACCCGTGGTCGCGATGATGCCCTCGGCGTGCGCGGCGATGAGCTCCTCGTCCATCCGTGGCCATTTACCGAGCTGGCCCTCGATGGACGCGAGCGACGACAGCTTGAAGAGGTTGCGGAGTCCGGTCGCGTTCTCGGCCACCATCGTCATGTGGGTGTACGCACCGCTACCGGAGACGTCGTCGGACTTCTGGCTGCGATCGCCCCACAGAACTCGCTTGGTGTTGAAGCGAGACTCGGGTGCGATGTAGGCCTCGATGCCGATGATCGGCTTGATGCCGGCGCTCTTTGCCTCGTTGTAGAACTGGCTGGCGCCGTACATGTTTCCGTGGTCGGTCATGCCGACTGCGGTCATTTCGAGACGAGCGGCCTCCTCGAACATGGCGCCGACCTTGGCCGCACCGTCGAGCATCGAGTACTCGGTGTGATTGTGAAGATGTACGAACGAGTCAGCCACGTGCGCCTCTCTGAAGGTCTGGGAGCGAGATCGAGTGTATGCCGCGCTGCCGACACGACCGGCGACCGACGTAGCGGAGTCGCCGTGCGCCGCCTCCGGTCACGTGACCGGAACCTCGGGTTCGGCGCTCGACCTCACCGAACGCCGCGAACGTCGACCGGCGACGAAGGTGTCTGTCGTGAAGATCACCAGTGCAGCCCAGATCAGAACGAAGCCGATCCACCGTGACGCCGGCATGTCCTCGTGCATGACGGCCACACCCCACGCCATCTGGAGCGCCGGGGTGAGGTACTGCAGCATGCCCATCGTCGCCAACGGAACTCTCTGAGCGGCGACGCCGAACAGGAGCAGCGGCAGCGCGGTGACCGGGCCGGCGGCAAGCAGCAACAGGCTGTGCCCGGTACCGCTGCTGATGAATGCACCGGCCCCGGTCAGGCCGAGAAACACGAGGTAGCCGACCGCGAACGGTGCGGCAACGACTCCCTCGGCAGTCAAACTGGTTCGAGGATCGAGCGGAACCACCTTCTTGACCAACCCATAGGTGGCAAACGAGCCGGCGAGCAGCAAAGCGACGATCGGAGGTTTCCCGAAGTCGACCGTGATCACCACAACTGCCGTGGCAGCGAGAACGAGCGCGGCGATCTGGGCGGGACGCAATCGTTCGCGGAAGATCACGACGCCGAGCAGAACGGTGACCAGCGGGTTGATGAAGTACCCGAGAGCCGCCTCCACGACGCGGCCTGACACCACGGCATAGATGTACGTCCCCCAGTTCACGGCGATCGCCGCTGACGCCGCGGTCACCAGCAGCCAGGTGCGTGCGCTGATTCCGCGAAGCGATCCGAGGCGGCCGGCAAAGGCCAACACGATCAGCATCAACAGAAGGGTCCACACCACCCGGTGCGCCAGGATCTCGACCGGATCGGCGAAGTCGAGTAGCCCGAAGAATGCCGGGAACGTTCCCCACAACAGGAAAGCCGCCACACCGTAGAAGATCCCCGAGGACGAACGGGACTCAGCGCGTTCGTCCTTGTTCACAGAACCGGAGTTCACGGGACCGGACCATCGTCGGGGCCGGGAGCAACGACGTCCACGTACTCCGGCAGCAAGGGACGGACGGCTGCCAACCACGGCGAGGCGTCGGACGGCAACGCTTCCACTGCACGGACGTTCGAGTCATGTTCGATCGCTTCGAGTCCTTCGGGAGTCGCTCGCACCAGCACGCCCACCGCGCAGGCGCACCCGGCGGACAATTGCTTCGCCGACGCGAGCGCCACCTGTTGCTGACGATCGGTGTCGCCGCCGAGCGAGACCAGTCGCGTGGCTGCAACACCGGGCGATCTGCGTACTGCTTCGTCGTTGTCGGGAACGGGCACCGACATGAGCGGCGTCTGGACGCGCTCGATCGGAACTCGGAACATGACCCTGGACACGCGAACGCCCGAGACCTCAGCGCCCGGCACCTGAACACTGCTGGTCGACGTGATGACCTCGTCGACGGTGAGTGCCTTCGTGAACGAGACCAACGCCCATACCGGCCCATCGACCGACGCGACGGAATCTCGCGCTCGGTCGAGGTAGTCCGGGACAGCTTCCCCACTGTCCGGACCCAGGGTGTCCGTCCGGATCGGCGGGGTCGGCACGGGATTCGCGAACCCCACGCCCACCACCGCCGCCACACCGACCACCACCGCGACGACGGCCGGCGCGGGGGTAAGCCCGCGCGGTGTCATGAGGACCGGAGAACTTCGAGTGCGTGTTCGAGATCCTTCGGGTACTTGCTCTTGATCTCGACCCAGCGACCGTCCGCCGGATGTGCGAATCCAAGAGACACGGCGTGCAACCACTGGCGCTCGAGGCCGAGCCTTTCGGCAAGTCGAGGGTCCGCGCCGTAAGTCAGGTCACCGCAGCACGGATGGCGCAACGCCGAAAAGTGGACACGGATCTGGTGTGTGCGACCGGTTTCGAGGTGCACGTCCAGCAGACTCGCTGCCTGGAACGCCTCGATGGTGTCGTAGTGCGTGACGCTGGGCTTGCCGTCGGCCGTGACCGTGAATCGCCAGTCGTTCCCGTGATGGCGTCCGATGGGCGCGTCGATCGTTCCGCTGCTCGGGTCGGGATGTCCCTGCACCAGAGCGTGGTAGCGCTTGTCGATGGTCCGCTGCTTGAAAGCGCGCTTGAGCAACGTGTACGCGCGCTCGGATGTGGCAACCACCATGACACCCGACGTTCCGACGTCCAGACGGTGGACGATGCCCTGACGCTCGTGGGCACCGGACGTCGAGATGCGGAAACCGGCCGCGGCAAGTCCGCCGATGACGGTCGGTCCCGTCCACCCGACGCTGGCGTGCGCGGCAACTCCGACGGGCTTGTCGACTGCCACGACGTCGTCGTCGGCGTAGAGGATCTCCATTCCCTCGACCGGTGTCGCTTCGATGGTCAGGGGCCGCGGCGGTTCGGGCAGGACTACCTCGAGCCACGACCCTGCGGTCAGACGATCGGACTTGCCGACGGCCACACCGTCGACGAGTACCGAGCCTTCTTCCGCGAGTGTCGCGACCACGGTGCGCGAGAGTCCGAGAAGGCGCGCGAGGCCGGCATCGACGCGCATGGCATCGAGACCGTCGGGCACTGGCATCGAACGGGATTCCCTCACTTGGTTTCTCCCTCGGCTGCAGCCTTCGATTCGGTGAACTTCTTGTCGTCCGCCTTGTGATCACGCAGGCGTTCACCGTTGGGTTCGAAGCCGAACAGTGTCAGGACGACGAGCAGAATCGCGCCACAGACGATCGCGGAATCCGCGATGTTGAACACCGGCCACCAGCCGACGGAGACGAAATCCACCACATGTCCGCGCATGATTCCGGGAGAGCGGAAGAATCGGTCGACGAGGTTACCCAGCGCGCCGCCGAGAACGAGGCCGAGACCGAGCGCCCACCACGGTGATCGGAGCGTGCGACCGATCTTGATCACACCGATGACCACACCGATTGCGACGAGAGTGAGGATCCACGTCATCGACGTCGCCATCGAGAACGCTGCCCCCGGATTGCGCACCATCGTGAATGTGACCACGTCACCGATGATTTCGATCGGCTGCCCCGGTTTGACCGCGGCGACTGCCCACACCTTCGTGAGAATGTCCGAGAGCAGGATGACAGCGGCGATGGCAATGAGCATGGTCAGCCGGCGGGGCTTTTCGACCGGCGCAACCGCCAGGTCACCGTCTTCCGATTTCACGGCTTCCGGTTTCACGGTTTCGGGCTCGTCGGCCTTCGAGATTTCGGTAATCGGCTGATCCTCCGCGTTGACATCTCGGTCGGGGTGGTCTGTACTCACGCAACCATCATCCCTCATGTTCACCGCACCGGGTCACGCACTCTGCAACTGCGGCTAGCCTGGAGCGCGTGCCACTGCTGTCCACGACCGGCCGACGCGTTCCGTTCGCCCTCGCTGCCCTCGCTCTCACCACCGTTCTCACCGCTTGCGGCGACTCGGATCAACCTCCGAACACCCCGACCTCCTCGCCGAGTGAGGTGACTGTTCCGGTGACCGCCGCGACGGTCGAAGTTCTCGAGGCGGGAAGCGAGCCGCGCGAGGTTTTGCGTACGAACTTGCCTGTCGGCACCACGCAGACGGCGACGCTCGTCACCCAGGCCGTCGTGAGTCAGCAGATCGATCAACAACCGGCGCAGGATTTCTCTTCGCCGGAGATCACGATCCCGCTCTCGGCAAACGTGACCGCTGACGATCCCACCGCAGTCGTTGACCTCACGCTGTCGTCGATGACCTCGCCCGATGCAACGCTGCAGGCTGCGCTGAGCGGGGCCGACGGGTCTGCGGCCGGATTGTCGGTCACGGATTCGGGCGCCATCACCGCCCTACGGTTGAAGCCCTCCGCCAACTCGGCCAATGCTGCCCGCGCTGCAATCGAACAAGCGCTGGGCCAAGCGGTCTACCGGACCGTCGCACTCCCCGACGCTCCGGTCGGTGTCGGCGCACGTTGGGTGGTTCGGCAGCAAGTCAGCAGCGAAATCCTGCTCGATCAGACAACCACCGTCACGCTCACCGCGCGCGAGGGCAATCGGCTTTCGCTCGCGGTGGACGTATCGCAGACCCCGCAGAGCCCGGTCTGGAACCTGGCCGGTGACGCCGGAACGCTGAACATCGATCAGTACGTCATGGCCGGCTCCGGAAACCTCACCGTCGACCTCTCACTCCCCTTGCCGATCGACGGACAGATGACCGTCGGCGGCGACCAGGCATACGGCGACCCGGACAGCTCCTCGGTGATCCGGCAGACCATCTCCAACAGCATTCGGTGGGAATCGTGACACGCCGGTCGCTTCTCGCACTTGGTCTGACCGCAACGGCGGCACTGTTCGTCGTGACCGGTTGCGGCTCGGACGACTCGCCTGGTGCCGACACGACTACGCAGGTTTCCGCCCCACAGGTCGGCTTGGCGCCGTTCACGGCTGCTCCGGCCGCACCGCTGAGCGGGGCGCCTCTCGACCGTGACGGCCTGCAACGAGCCGCGCTCACCCTGTCCGAGCTACCTGCGGACTTCGACATAGTTCCCGACCCGGTCGACGACCTCGGCCTCGCACCGGCGCCGGAGAGTTCGGAGGCGGACAAGTCGAGCACCGACCCCGCCGTCTGCGCCCAGGTTCTGGCGCCGATAGCCACCCAGGCTCCCGGATCGGTCGCCGACCTCTCCGACATGTTCACCGGCCCCGATTTCACGAGCATCGATCAGGACTCTGCTTCGTACGCCGACGGCACCGCGGCAGCAGCAGCTTTCGAGAAACTTCAGACCACGCTGGCCGGGTGCGCGGAATATTCAGGAACCGATGCCGACGGAACGACAATCACCTATCGCGTCGGCGGAGCGTCGGACCCGAACGTCGGCGACGCGTCTTTCGCGTTCCGAATCATCACGGAGAGTGGCGGTTTCACCTTGGTCGCCGATGCGATCGTGGCCGCAGTCGGGACCACGTTGACCCAGGTGTCCGCAACTGCGCCGAGTCCGATCGCCCCCGACGTGCCGCACTCGATGGCATCGGCCGCCGCCGATCGCCTGCGCGCACAAACGCCCTGACAACGAGCGGATTGGTCCCGTCTCGGCCTTACGCGAATGATTCGGGACCACAGACCCTTTGACAACTGCCCGTCCACACTGAACGGTGAGAGTAGGTACGAAACAGACCAACGCGACACACTGATGTGAGGAGCCAGAGTTCATGCCGGAACCCAGAAGGTCAGATCACACCGATTACGTAGCCGTCAATCCGATCTTCTCGAGGCCTGGCGAGGATTCGGTTGCATCGAAGTACACACTCGAACCCGACGGCATGCTTCCCGAGACCGCGTATCAGATCGTCCACGACGAAACGATGCTCGACGGCAATGCGCGGCTCAATCTCGCGACGTTCGTCAGCACGTGGATGGACGATCACGCCACCAAACTGTATGCCGAGTCGTTCGACAAGAACATGATCGACAAGGACGAGTATCCGCAGACCGCCGCGATCGAAACCTATTGCTGGCGCATCCTTGCCGACCTCTGGCACTCGCCCTCCCCCAAGGACGCAATCGGCACCTCGACGATCGGTTCGTCCGAAGCCTGCATGCTCGGCGGCCTGGCGATGAAACGACGCTGGCAGCACGCACGAAAAGCCGCGGGCAAGTCCACCGAAAAGCCAAATCTCATCATGAGTTCCGCGGTCCAGGTGTGCTGGGAGAAGTTCTGCAACTACTGGGACGTCGAAGCGCGTTACGTGCCGATCAGCGAGGAACACCGCACCCTCGACGGTCACGATCTGGACAAGTATGTCGACGAGAACACCATCGGCGTCGTCGCGATCATGGGCGTCACGTACACCGGGATGTACGAGCCGGTCCTGGAAATCTCGAAAGCACTCGATGCGATCCAGGCGAAGACGGGACTCGACGTCCCCATCCACGTCGACGGCGCTTCCGGTGCGATGATCGCACCGTTCCTTCAGCCCGAACTCGAATGGGATTTCCGACTACCGCGCGTCCACTCCATCAACACCTCGGCGCACAAGTACGGGCTCGTCTACCCCGGCCTCGGCTGGGTGGTCTGGCGATCGCAGGATCTACTTCCCGACGACCTCGTCTTCAAGGTGAGCTACCTCGGCGGCAGTATGCCGACCTTCGCACTGAACTTCTCGCGTCCCGGCGCTCAGGTGATCCTGCAGTTCTACTTGTTCCTGCGTCTCGGCCACGACGGCTATCGCGCGATCCAGCAGTCCTCCCAGGACGTGGCGAAATTTCTCGCCGAAGGGATCGGGAAACTCGACGCGTTCGAACTGTGGAACGACGGTTCCGACATCCCGGTCTTCGCGTGGCGCCTCGCCGAGGGGCACACGTCCAACTGGACGTTGTACGACCTCTCGGACCGGTTGCGAGGCAAGGGCTGGTTGGTGCCGGCCTACCCCATGCCGGACGATCTCGCGGATCTGACAGTGCAGCGCATCGTGGTTCGTAACGGACTGAGCATGGACCTGGCGGCCAATCTGCTGCGCATCATCGAAGAGGAAACCGCGTTCCTCGACGAACTGGACAGCCCGATGCCGCGGCCGCGCGTCACCGAGGGATTCCATCACTGACGTCGCTTACCACGTGAAGAGCGGCCGCCCACTCCACTTCGGGAGTCGGCGGCCGCTCTGGTGTTTCAGGTGTTACCGAGAGATCAAGCAGCGCAAGCCGGCGAGGTCAGACCTGCAACGCCGACGATCTGGCAAGCGGTGGTCTTCGAGAGCTTCCAGACGCCGTCTTCGTAGACGAACGACGCCTGCAGGCCCTGCTGCAGCGGCTGGCCGTTGACGACGATGTTCAGCGAAGCTGCTGCCGTCTCGCTGCCTGTGTCGGTGACCGGGTCGAGGATCTCGACCTGCGCGCCGGCAGCCTTGGCGGCAGCAGCGACCTGGTTGATGAGCTCGGGATCAGCCTCGGCGCCCTGGACGAGGTTGACCTTGTCTGCGGCCGGAACGGTTTCGTCGAGTGCCTGGGCGACCTTGGCGTTGAGCTCAGGGGCGGTCGGCAACGCGACCGGCGCATCTGTCGAGTCCGAGGCCGTCGTGGTCGTCGTGGTCTTCGACGTCGTGGTGGGCGAGTCGGTCTTGTCATCCGAGCCACAAGCGGTCATCGTCAGGGCTGCTGCGATCGCCACGGCTGCAACGGTCATCTTCTGAAGCTTCAACTTCTCAGTCCTATCCATTCGGGTGTTCACATTCGAGCGTCAGTCGAACATCGTGCTTGCTCGAGGATCGTCGACAACATTACCCAACGGTAAGCGGAAAAAGTCTAAGGACATCCTCAGAGAAGGCTGTCGACCGCATCTGCTACCTCGAGCACCTCATCGGATTCGGCAAAGGTTTTGGCGATTCCCGTTCCGCTGGAACGGGTTTCGAAGCGAACGGTGACCACACCGTGCCCGGCGCCCTGCACCCAACCGTGTCCGTATTCTGGATGCTTCACGTCCAAACCGGGGTGCCAGTAGCGCTGAGGGACACGTGCTGCCACCGGAACGTCGAGTTCGGCCTCATCGAGGGCACCCGTGAGAGTCTCGACCGGATAGCCGGGAACATCCTGATCCAACTCGGGAAAAAGTGATCCTTGCCGAACGGTGGACAAACCGGCGAATCCCACACCGACCAGGCGAATCGGCCCCAATTCCTGTGGATCGATGACCTGTTTCTGCGCAGTCGCAATGAGGATTTGGCGGTCGATGGTGGCAAACGGCAGCGTCACGGATCGAGTCAAGATACTCATATCGGACTTCTTGAGCTTCAGTACGACGGTGCGAGCAGCTCTTCCGTCCTTCTCCAGCCTGGAAAATGCTGCGCGACCACTACTTTCGACGGCCGCGCGCAGTTGTGCCATGGTGACGATGTCTGCGGCGAACGTGGATTCCGCGCTGATCTGCTTGGATTCGGCACGCTCCGCGACCGGTCGATCGTCGATCCCCTGCGCAAGCCGATGCAACCCCGGACCGACAGTGGTTCCCAGTATCGACGCCACCTCCGCTATGGGAGTGCGGGCAAACCCTCCGATGGTTTCGATGCCGAGACGCTTGAGCTTTTCCTCGGCAACAGGGCCGATCCCCCAGAGCTTTCGCACCGGCAGTGGATCGAGCAACTCGTGCTGCATCCCGGGAGGAATCACTGCGACGCCGTCGGGCTTTGCCAGTCCCGACGCGATCTTGGCGACCTGCTTACCTGCGCCGGCCCCGATCGAAGCGACCAACCCGGTCTCGGCTTTGATCAACGCCCGCAGGTCCTCGCAAAACGCGCGGACCTCGTCAGCTCCGACACCGGCCAACTCCACCGGTTCCCCGAAAGCCTCGTCCACCGACAGTTGCTCGAGGATCGGCATACGAAGGCGCAACGCGTCGAACGTGCGTTTACTGAGAACCGAGTACAGGGACATCCGTGGCGGCAATACCACCGCTCCACCACCGACCATCCGGCGTGCTTGATGCATCGGCATTGCCGATCGCGCACCGAAAACTCTCGCTTCGTAACTTGCCCCGGCCACCACCCCGCGCCCGCCCAAGCCGCCGACCAGCACCGGGCGACCTCGCAGAGTGGGACGCGTCAACTGCTCGGCGGAAGCGAAAAACGCATCCATGTCGAGATGCAGCACCCACCTACGACTTCGTGTGGGATCACCTTGATTCATCGGGCGTTACGGTTCTCTCAAAAGTAGGTGCAGAATTTACGTCCGCGCCTTCTTCTTCGGCGACTTCTTCTTCGGCAGGGGCAATACGTCGGCAGTCCGTTGAATGAAGGCGTGCAGGTGATCGAGGTCCTGCAACCGTTCCTCCGACACCCGGTAATAATCCTTCGCTCCCGGGTACGGCGGAGCCAGATCGGCCTCTGATCCGAACTCCGTACTGACCTCGGTGGGTTTGACGAACAGAACGTCTCCGCAGATCAAGCCCACGATCTTCTCGTCGCAATACAGTCCGTACTCGCCGAACATCGCCCTTGCCCGCACGTCGAGCGGTTCCAACTGCTCGAGAATGCGCGCCACGGTTTCCTTGCTCGTGCTCATGAGAGCAAACTACTCCGGCACCCCGACATACAGACATTCATCGGGGAGCCGGAGTAGATATGGCGGTATTAGACCTTCGTGATCGCGGCGCGGATACCGTCACCGAGATCGACGGCGTCGTCTCCCGCTTCACCCACCGAGAAGGAGGTGGCCAGAACCTCACCGGCGATCAATTCGCGATGACGCTCCGCCCACTCCTTGCAGTCCTGCGGAACCTCGAGCACGACGTTGATCCGGTCCGAGACGTCGAAACCGGCAGCACGGCGCGCATCCTGCAACTGACGGATACGGTCCTTGGCCCATCCCTCGGCTTCGAGTTCCTCCGTCACAGCGGAATCGAGTACGACCAGTCCCGCACCGTCCGGCAGTGCTGCCGTCGAATCCGGCTCGGCCGCAACCAGTTTCTGCGTGTACTCCTCGGGCAGCAGTTCGATGCCCGCCGCAACCACGACGCCGTCCGCGTTCTCGGTCCAGTCGCCCGCCTTGACCGCCTTGATGACAGTCTGAACGGACTTGCCCAGACGCGGTCCTGCAGCACGCGCATTGACCGCGATCTCGAAGCGCCCGTGCACGTCGACGTCATCGGTCAGATCGACCTTCTTGACGTTGACCTCGTCGGCGATCAGTCCGAGGAACGGACGCAGACGCTCGGCATCCGGCGCCGCAACCGTGACCTCGGGCAGCGGAAGACGAACACGCAGATTCTGCGCCTTGCGCAGGCTCAGCACCGTGGAGCACACGGTCCGGACGTCGTCCATCGCCGCTACCAGCTCGGGGTTCGCGGGGAGCTCCGACGCCTCGGGCCAATCAGCCAGGTGAACCGAGCGCTCCCCGGTCAGCCCGCGCCAGATCACCTCGGACACCAGCGGCAACAGCGGCGCAGCGAGACGCGTCACGACCTCGAGCACGGTGTGCAGGGTGTCGATCGCGTCGCGATCCTCGTCCCAGAACCGCGAACGCGACCGTCGCACATACCAGTTGGTGAGTGCGTCACAGAACAACCGAAGCTCGTCGCACGCGCCGGCGATGTCGTTGACCTCGAGGGCCTCGGTGATCACGTCGCGGGTGGTAGCGAGCTTGGCCAGGATGTACTGATCGAGGATGTTCTTCGAATCGGTACGCCACACACCGGATTCCGGCGCGTACAACTGCAGGAAGCTCCAGGCGTTCCACAGCGGGAGCAATGCCTGACGCACACCTTCGCGGATGCCCTGCTCGGTCACGATGAGGTTTCCGCCGCGCAAGATCGGCGAAGACATCAGGAACCATCGCATGGCATCGCTGCCGTCGCGGTTGAACACCTCCTTCACGTCCGGGTAGTTGCCCTTGGACTTGCTCATCTTGAGTCCGTCGTCGCCGAGCACGATGCCGTGCGCAGCAACGGTTTTGAACGCCGGACGATCGAAGAGTGCGGTGGCCAGCACGTGCAGCGTGTAGAACCAGCCGCGAGTCTGCCCGTTGTACTCGACGATGAAATCGCCCGGGAAATGGCCCTCGAACCATTCACGGTTCTCGAATGGGTAGTGCACCTGCGCGTACGGCATCGAACCGGATTCGAACCAGCAGTCGAGCACCTCGGGAACGCGGCGCATCATCGACTTCCCGGTCGGGTCGTCGGGGTTCGGGCGGACCAGGTCGTCGATCATCGGGCGATGCAGATCGGTCGGACGCACACCGAAGTCTGCCTCCAACTGATCGAGCGATCCGTAGACGTCCGTACGCGGGTACTGCGGATCGTCCGACACCCACACCGGGATCGGGCTGCCCCAGTAGCGGTTTCGGCTGATGTTCCAGTCGCGTGCACCTTCGAGCCACTTGCCGAACTGGCCGTCACGGATGTGCTCGGGCACCCACGTGATGTCCTTGTTCAGCTCGACCATGCGATCGCGGAACTTGGTGACCGCGACGAACCACGAGGGAACCGCCATGTAGATGAGCGGCTGCCCACTGCGCCAACTGTGCGGGTACGAGTGCTCGATCGTCTCGTGCCGCAGCAGCTTTCCAGCGGCCTTGAGGTCCTTGATGATGACCGGGTTGGCGTCGAAGACCATCAAGCCCTCGTACGGCGGAACCATCGAGGTGAACTTTCCACCCGGATCGAGCGGCTGCACGACCTCGATACCGTTGGCCGTGGCGACATCCATATCCTCCTCACCGAAAGCCGGTGCGAGGTGGACGATTCCGGTTCCGGAATCGGTTGTCACGTAGTCGGCCGAAAGCACGACGTGCGCGTTTGGATGTCCGAGGAAGAAGTCGAACGGCGGTGTGTACGACAGTCCGACCAACTCGGCGCCCTTGTGGCGGGAAACGACCTCGGGGTCCTCCCCCAGCTCACGTGCGTAATGAGCTACCTGTGCTTCCGCGAGCACGTACCGCTTTCCGTCCTCGCCGAGCACCTGGACGTAGTCGACCTCGGGATGAACCGCAGTGGCCAAGTTGGACGGCAGTGTCCACGGAGTCGTGGTCCAGATGATCGCGTTTGCGCCGTCCAATGGTGAACCCGGAGCGACCAGCGGCATGTCGACCGTGACTGCAGGATCCTGACGCATCTTGTACGCGTCGTCGAGACGAGTCTCCTGATTGGACAGCGGAGTCTGCTCGTACCAGCTGTAGGGCAGCACGCGGAAGCCCTGATAGATCAGGCCCTTGTCGTGCAGCTCCTTGAAGGCCCACATGACGGACTCCATGAAGTCGACGTCCAGGGTCTTGTAGTCGTTGTCGAAGTCGACCCAACGTGCCTGGCGGGTGACGTAGTCGCGCCACTCGTCGGTGTACTTGAGCACCGAGGCCTTGCAGTACTCGTTGAACTTGGCCAGACCCATGACTTCGATCTCGGCCTTGTCCTTGATGCCGAGTTGCTTCTCCGCTTCGAGTTCTGCGGGCAGGCCGTGGCAGTCCCAGCCGAAGCGTCGCTCGACCTTGCGTCCACGCATGGTCTGGAAGCGCGGCACCAGGTCCTTGACGTACCCCGTCAGCAGGTGACCGTAATGCGGCAAGCCGTTTGCGAAGGGCGGTCCGTCGTAGAAAACGAACTCTTCGCTGCCGTCCCGATTGGAAACCGACACACGGAAGGTGTCGTCGTCGTCCCACTGTTTCAGGACTTTCTGTTCCAGTTCGGGGAACTTGACTCCGGTGTCGGCGGGGACACCGTAGTCGACTTTGGGGTACCCGTTACTCGCCATGGCGATCTCCTCGTGCCAGTCGGACTCGGCACGGGGACGACGTGGCGCTTGTGCGCCGACACCGCGGTACCACCCCGTTTGCACCCCGTAGATCCGCGCTTGGATCCCGAGGTGCCACTCGATCGAGCTGTGACGGGCTCACCCGTTCGGTTCTACTGAGTTCTGGGCGCCTGAAGCGACAAGAACCGTTCTTCCGAAAGCTCCCCGGTGATTGCCGGATCACAGCCTGGTATTCGTGTTGGACAGTCTAATACTCGTCCTGGACCTTGTCGGAACTCGCCCTAGGACTTGTCGGGGCCACCCGGCGACTCGCCATGATTTCTCTGATTGTCATCGTTGGCGGTGGCTGCATCGTCGATCGACGAATTCGAGGAACTCTCGACTCGACCGTAAGGCGACGACATTCCGCTGCCCGATGCCGGGTCATCCAACGAAGGAACCGCCTTCCTGCTGGTCAGCGCACTGACCAGCAGGAGGACGGCACCTGCTACACAAATCGCGATACATGCCCACGCCCAGATCAACGACCCTGTGGTCAGGGCGACGATCAGGAGAGCGAAACCAACTCCCGCGAGAACCAACGTCACGACCAGCACGTATCAACCTTTGTCCGGTCCGATAGCTGAGCCGACGGGGCGCTCTCGGTCAGCTGTTTCCCTTGGCGAAGGACGGGCTGTAGGAATCCTGTCCACCGTCGACCGGAACGGCCGAGCCGCGCTGTTCGAGCTCTTCGAGCTGCGATTCCAGGTAGGACTTCAGGCGCACCCGGTACTCGCGTTCGAACGTCTTGAGCTGCTCGATACGGCCCTCGAGGACCGAACGCTGCTGGTTGATGGTCGCCATGATTTCGGTGTGCTTCTTCTCGGCGTCCGCCTTGAGAGCGTCTGCCTTCTCCTGAGCCTGGCGAAGCTGGGTCTCGGAGCGAGTCTGAGCGTCGGTGAGCATCGCCTCCGACTTGTTGCGCGCATCCGCGATCATGCCGTCAGCCTTGCTGCGAGCCTCGCTCATGAGCTGCTCGGAGTTGGTGCGGGCACTGCCGAGCAGCTGCTCGGACTCGGTCTTGGCATCGTTGGTGAGGCGATCCGCCATCTCCTGAGCCAGTCCGAGGACCTTCGCGGCCTGCATGTGGGTGTCGCCACTCTGCGGCGCTGCAACGGCAGCGGCGGCGGGAACCGGCGCTGCAACAGGTGCAGGCTTGGGCGGTTCGACGACCCGAGCGGGCTCCGGCTTGGGCTGCGCTGCGACGGGTGCTGCCTGCTGAGCAGGTGCCGGCGACTTCTTGGCAGCCGCGAGCTCCTGATCCAGCTCACCTACGCGCTGGCGCAGGTCCGCATTCTCTTCGATGAGCTGCGACAGCGCCTGCTCGACGAGGTCGAGGAATGCGTCGACCTCGTCCTCGTTGTAGCCACGCTTGCCGATAGGCGGCTTGCTGAACGCAACGTTGTGCACGTCAGCTGGAGTCAGTTGCGGCATGGAAGGATCCCTTCACGCGTCATTTGGCGGTCTAGCAAGCATTCAGTTGCAACACAGTCTACGTAGTGGCGAACTACGTAGTGGCGAACCACTGGATGAGTTATGGCATCCATTCTGGCACACCACTCACTCGGACTGCGCTCAGCGAACAACCGACATCAGGATGATGACGATGAAAAGCAAGACCATGATGGATAGATCCAAGCGAACTCCACCGAGGTTGATCGGGGGGATCAACCTGCGGAGCAGTTTCACCGGAGGATCGGTGATCGTAAAAATGGTTTCGAGAATGACTGCGACCAATCCGGTCGGTCGCCAATCTCTGGCAAACGAACGAACGAACTCGACGATCACTCTGCCGATCAGCAACAGCCAGAAGACAACCAGCACCAGATAGATCACAGAGAGAAGCGCGTCCACACCCTCACTCTGCCTGACTTCTGCGGTGTGTCCAAAACAGACACACCGCAGCAATTCCGGAACCGGTCCGCATCGAGTCCGTCTTGTAACGGCCGGCGATGGGTCCGAATGCGGCGTCCGCCGAGGCGGGCCGCCGTTCGAATGTGCTCACGTCACCCCTGCTCAGGGGCCGGACTGCGGTCGAGACCATCATTTCTGGCTGTAGAAACCCGTCTCGGCGATCCGACGGCGCTCCTCGGCGGAAACGTCGATGTCGGCCGGTGAGAGAAGAAACACTTTGGTGGCTACCTTGTCGAAAGAACCACGCAATGCGAACGCCAGGCCGGCCGCGAAATCGACCAGACGCTTCGCGTCGGCGTTGCTCATGTCGACCAGATCCATGATGACGGGAGTGCCGTCCCGGAACCGCTCACCGATCGTGCGGGCCTCTGCGTAGCTCTGCGGACGCAGTGTCGTGATCTTGGCGAGCGGGCCGCCGTCGTCGACAACCGGCGCACGTCGCGCTTCGGGTCGCTCTGCGCGCGCGTCGACCGCGAGGTTGCCACGGCTTGCCGGGCGCGGCGCCATCGCCGGGCGGCTGCTGCGGCTGGGAACGGTGTCGACGCGGGGCCGGGAATCGTAGCGATCGAACTCCGCGTCCTCTTCGTCACGACGACTGGGCGCGTAGCTCGCCTTCGAGAAGGCAGGTTCGACGAACTCGCGGTCGTCGCGCTCGGCATAGCCGTCGTGACTACGACGGGGTGCGCGGCGAGCCTGATCGGGCTCCTCCACGTATTCGTCCTCGTAGTCATCGAGGGGAACCATGCCGAAGTAAGCCTTGAACTTATGCAGGTTGCTCATTGATCGACCTTCCTTGGCGCGGCGGAATCAATCCGACTGCGACCGGTCGCAGCGGTGTGGACGGGTTGGGCGATCACCTGAGCGATCACCTCGAGATTACTGGTCGTGAGCCGAGCAGTGCGGTTCCGACACGCACGCAGGTTGATCCGTGGCGCACTGCAGCCTCCAGATCGCCGGTCATACCGGCCGAGAGTTCGGTTGCCCGGGGATGCGATTCGAGGATCAAAAGATGTGCCCTGCGGAGGATTTCGAACTGCTCGTCCGGATCTGATCCAAGCGGCGGGACGGCCATCAGTCCCGCGAATTCGAGACCTTCGGCTGATTCGATCCGCTCGGCGAGAGGCGTTAGCTCGCCCGTCGGAACTCCGCCACGCGCGGGGTCTCCGTCGAGACTTACCTGGATGAGCGCCCGGAGCGGCTCCGTGCGCTCACCGTCCGACAAAGCACTCAGCGCAGCCCGATCGAGTGCATCGGCCAGTCGCGCACTGTCCACCGAGTGAATTGCATAGGCCCACTTCGCTACCGATCGAGCTTTGTTGCGCTGCAACTGTCCGATCATGTGCCAGCGAACCGGATCATCGATCGCGCCCGTCTGTGCAGCGCCGTCGAAGTCCGCGACCTTCTCCACTGCTTCCTGCTCACGCGACTCACCGAATTCACGGCAACCCAGTTCGTACAGAATTCGAGCGTCGGACGCCGGAAAGAATTTGGTCACCGGCAGCAGTGCTACGTCGGAAACTTCGCGACCGGCGGCAAGGCAGGCGGCCGCCAATCGCGCCCTCACCGAGTCGAGTGCCGTCGATATTTCTGTCAGCCGCATTTCCGTCTCGCGCATTTCTGCCTAGACGGTTTCCTGCGCTGCGGGCGCTTCCATCCAGATCACTGCAGCTTGACGCCCGGTCAGAGATTCTCGGCGATGACTGAACAACGCGCGATCCTCTATCGTGCACCGCGGGTCCTCGGCGACACCGGACACACCCGCGGCGAGCAACTGCTTACGCAGTCCCGCACGCAGATCGAGCCCCGGCGTGCCCTTCTCGGTGCGAGTTGCGCTACCCGGCAAGTGCTTTTCCACGTCCGCGCGCATCGCAGCGGGAACCTCGTACTGGCGTCCGCTCGCAGCCGGACCGAGGAAGGCGCCGATACGCGAAACGTCCGCGCCCTGACGCACCATCTCCGCGAGGACGCGCGGGACGATACCGATGCGGGCACCGATCCTTCCGGCATGAACGGCCGCGATCACACCGGCCTCCTCGTCGGAGAGCAGAACGGGAACACAATCTGCACTGAGGGTGGCGAGCGCCAGGCCGGGAACAGTGGTGACCAGAGCATCCGTCACCGGAATCACTTCGTCGGTCGGTTCCGTCACGACAGTGACGTTGCGCGAATGGATTTGTTCCATCCACACGAGATGGTCAGGCTCGACGCCTATTTCGCGTGCCAGACGTCGGCGATTCGCATCGACGGCTGCCGGATCGTCTCCGACGTGATCGCCCAGATTGAACGACTCGTACGGTGACGCGGAAACACCACCGGCTCGGCTGGTCACGACGCGGCGAATGCGGGTGCGGGTGGTCGACTTCTCGGTACTCAAGATAAGTGTGCTCACAAACGTCGAAAGTTGTCGTCCGGCTCAGACGTGACCGGACATCCAGTCAAGAACAGGGTACCCAGAAATTCCGGGCACCCTGTTCTCGAAACTGTTTGTAGCCCTACGTCAGCGACGCATGAAGACCGGCACGTCGACGTCGTCGTCGCCCTCGTCTTCCTGGACCGGCGCATGGCGGGGGCCACCGATCGGAGGCAAGCTGCCCGAACCGGTGGTCTCGCGCGCTGCGGAAATCGGCTGCTCGCCAGCAGGTTCGGCGGCCACCGGTGACCGGCCGACCTCACCCGCGCGCCCGGCGCCGATAGCTCCACGTCCCTGCGCGGTCGACTCCACGGGACGACGAGCCGGAGCTCCTCCGTCGAATCCCGCAGCGATGACCGTCACACGAACCTCGTCACCGAGTGAATCGTCGATGACCGTTCCGAAGATGATGTTGGCGTCGATGTGGGCAGCTTCCTGCACCAGCGAAGCCGCCTCGTTGATCTCGAACAGGCCCAGATCGCTACCGCCGGCGATCGACAGGAGCACGCCGCGGGCGCCTTCCATCGAAGCTTCGAGGAGCGGGGAATTGATCGCGGATTCCGCCGCCTTGATCGCGCGTCCCTCACCCCGCGAGGAACCGATTCCCATCAACGCACTACCGGCACCGGACATGACACCCTTGACGTCCGCGAAGTCGACGTTGATCAGACCCGGAGTGGTGATGAGGTCGGTGATGCCCTGGACGCCGTTGAGGAGAACCTCGTCCGCGCTGCGGAACGCGTCCATCAGGCTGACGGCCGCGTCACCGAGCTGGAGCAGGCGATCGTTGGGAATGACGATCAGCGTGTCGCAGGACTCGCGGAGCGCCTGGATTCCGGTATCCGCCTGTCCCCCACGACGCTTGCCCTCGAAGGAGAACGGCCGCGTCACGACACCGACGGTGAGTGCGCCCAGCTTCCGGGCGATGCTTGCCACGACAGGGGCACCACCGGTTCCGGTGCCACCGCCCTCGCCTGCGGTCACGAACACCATGTCGGCGCCCTTGATGACCTCTTCGATCTCGTCCTTGTGATCTTCGGCTGCCTTGCGACCCACTTCCGGGTCGGCACCGGCGCCGAGGCCACGGGTCAATTCACGACCGACGTCGAGCTTGACGTCGGCGTCACTCATCAGAAGGGCTTGCGCGTCCGTGTTGACCGCGATGAACTCGACTCCCTTGAGTCCCTGTTCGATCATGCGGTTGACTGCGTTCACGCCGCCGCCGCCGATGCCGACGACCTTGATTACGGCGAGGTAGTTGTGCGGGGGCGTCATCGGCTCTCGCCTTCCGTGTCGTGTTTCACGCTGCTTGTCAGTGCTGCTGTCTTTGTTACTGCTGTTTTTGTAGCTTCATGCTCTTCGAGAACAACCCTAAACCTCAACCACAGGGTTAGAGTTATGTCAAGTATTCGATCTGAAACGAAACGCTATGCACCGTCGTCGCGTTCCGCCATTAGGCGCGCCGAGACACACCGAAGTATTTGCTGCGCACTGACGCACGGCTGCACCGGGCGCTATCGCACCGTCGGCAGATCAGGACTGGACACGTCGTACGTCTGCCCCGGTTGGGTCAACAGCGGAAGCGTCACAGCAGCCTTACGATCCGAGTGCTCGACACCGCCCCAGTTTACGACGCGACCGTCGAGCAGAGTCAGCGTGACACTCGAAATCGACCGAGCGGCAACCTCTCCCACCTGAAATCTCAGATCCGGCGGCAACACCGACAACACCTCGAGCGCGGCAAGCGTGGGCTCGTCGTTCCACCCGGGCGTCGGTGTCACCAGACGCGGAACCCCGGGCGGCGGGACGCCCATCTCGAAGTCGACGCCCTTCTCGTCCAGCAGGTGTGCACCCTCGGGTGAGTCGACGAAAACGACCGGTACCCGTTCGGTGACGGTGACGCGGATAGTCGACGGATACATCCGCTGCACACGAGCCGAGGCCACCTTCGGAATCGTCGCCACACGTGCGGCGGCGGCGCCGGTGTCTACCCGCATCAACGGCTGACCGGTCGGTACGGCCAGGAGCGAAAGGATCTGTTCCTCACTGACGGTCGTCGCACCGAGAACTTCGGTGCCCCGGACCGAGAGCACCGGAGACAACCAAGCCGTCAACGCAATTCCCACCACCAGCACGATTGCCAGCGGTGCCACGATCAGCGGTCGCTTGAACCACTTACGAGTCGGTGTGGGTTCGGGAGCCGGCTCCGTCGACCGCGTCGAGTATCGCGATTCGGTGCGAGTACTGCGCCGACGCGTACTGGTGGCTTGTCTGGCTCGAGGATCTCGACGCCCGCGCCGACTTCGTGCGTCGGGTGTCATCGCGGCGCGGGATGCGGCGCCGAACGCAAAGCATCGAGGATCTGTTTGCCGAGCATGGTCACGTCACCGGCACCCATCGTGATGACGATGTCGCCGGGGTGAGCCAACGCCGCCACCTGCTTCGGCGCCTGTGACAGATCCGGTTGATAGTGAACAGGTTTCGTGACCGACTGAGCGACCAGCGCACCACTGACGCCCGGCATCGGCTCTTCGCGAGCGCCGTAGACATCGAGAACGACAACCTCGTCGGCCAAGTCCAGCGCCTGCGCGAACTCCTCGGCAAACGCGGCGGTGCGTGAATAGAGATGAGGTTGGAAGACCACGATCACGCGTCCGGCTGCCGAATTGGTCGACGACGAATCGTCCTCCGGTCGAACCAGATCCGCCGCCGCGCCGAGAACCGCACGAACTTCGGTCGGATGGTGGGCGTAGTCGTCGAACACCCGGACACCACGCTCGCGGCCGGTGAACTGGAACCGGCGGTGTACGCCACCGAATCCGGCGAGCCCCTCGACGATCTCCTCCGTCTCGGCGCCGGCGTCACGGGCAGCCAGTAGAGCCGCAAGTGCGTTGAGCGCCATGTGACGACCCGGCACTGCCATCCGCACGGTTCGCGCGGCGCTCTCGCCCGCCAGGTGGAACTGCAGGACTCCCCCGACGTCGTGCGCATGGAAGCCCAGTAGTCGGACTCCGACCTCGACACCGTCGACAGGCTCGAAGGCGGTGCCCGCCTCCACTTCCTGCGCGTCTGCCGATCCGTAACCGAGTACCCGGATGTCCGAACGGCCCGAGGCCACGATTCGCTTCGCGAGATCCGCCGATCCCGGGTCGTCGAGGCAAGCAATCAAGAGCCCACCCGGACGCAACTTGTCGACAAAATCGTCGAACACCTTCACATACGCTTCGACGCTGCCGAAATAGTCGAGGTGATCGGCCTCGATGTTGGTCACGACGATCACGTTGGGGTCGTACTGCAGCAGCGACCCGTCACTCTCGTCCGCCTCGGCGACAAAGACGTCACCGCTGCCGTGATGGGCATTCGTTCCCGCTTCGTTGAGTTCGCCGCCAACGGCAAACGAAGGGTCGAAACCACAGTGCTGCAGGGCGACCACGAGCATCGAGGTCGTCGACGTCTTGCCGTGTGTACCCGAAACCAGGAACGTGCGATTGCCCTGCATCAGAGATGCAAGGACAGCCGGCCGAAGAATCACCGGGATTCCGCGGCGAGCGGCCTCGACGAGTTCCGGGTTGTCCTTCGGGATAGCCGCGTGCGTCGTCACGACGACGGTCGGACCACCCGGCAGCAGATCGAGAGCATCGGCGTCGTGGCCGATCCGGACCTGCGCCCCGCGTGCACGGAGCGCCAGGACTCCTCGGCTCTCCTTGGCGTCCGAACCCGAGACAAGGCCCCCGCGGGAAAGCAGAATTCGCGCGATGCCGGACATACCGGCACCGCCGATTCCGACCATGTGTACTCGCTCGAGGTGGGCGGGCAGCGCGGTCATCGGTTTCCCCTTGCGTTTTCCTGGACGGCGTTTTCCTTTGCCGCGATGTCGAGCACGATCCGTGCGATCTCGGTTGCCGCGGTGCGGTGCCCGACGTTGGCAGCACCACTGCTCATCTTGTCGAGGCGCGCGCTGTCGCTCAGCATCGGGACGACGGTACCGGCGACGAACGTCGGCGTGAGCTCGTTGTCGGAGACGATGATCGCACCGCCCGCTGCGACAACGGGTTTCGCGTTGAGTTCCTGCTCACCATTGCCGTGCGGCAACGGAACGTAGACGGCCGGAAGCCCGACCGCCGAGACCTCGGCGACCGTCATCGCGCCCGAACGACAGATAGTCGCGTCGGCTGCGGCATACGCGAGATCCATCCGCGAAAGATAAGGAACAGCCACATACGGTGCCGTCTCCGAGTACTGCGTGACTTCGAGAGAGTTCTTGGGTCCGTGTGCGTGAAGGACCGAGATCCCGGCCTTCGCCAGTTCTTCCGCTGCTCCGGACACCGCGTCATTGAGCGACTTCGCGCCTTGCGATCCGCCGAAGACGAGCAGAACGGGACCGTCCTGAGGTAGTCCGAAGTACTCGCGAGCTTGCGAGCGGAGTCCCGCTCGATCGAAATTGGCGATCGACGCCCGGACCGGAATGCCAACGATCTCGGCGTCCTGATCGCCGCGGTTCTTCACTCCGGAACCCGGAACAGCAGCAAGCACCCGCGTCGCCAGGCGAGCACCGATCTTGTTCGCGATGCCGGCACTGGCGTTCGCCTCGTGGATGACGATCGGAATCTTGCGGCGGCGCCGAAGAACACCACCACGTGCGGCAAGATACGCCGGAAGCGCGACGTAACCACCGAAACCGACGATCACGTCGGCGTCGACGGAATCGAGTACCTCGCGGGTCTTGCGCACCGAGGCGAGGATGCGTGTCGGCAGTTTGACGAGATCCATCGTGGGCTTACGAGGAAGCGGAACCGGGGGAATGAGCTCGAGCGTGTACCCGCGAGCCGGCACCAAGGTGGTTTCGAGACCACGCGCCGTCCCGAGCGCAGTGATTCTGGTGTCGGGCGCAGCGGCCTTGACCGCGTCCGCGACCGCAAGTGCGGGTTCGATGTGACCAGCCGTGCCTCCCCCTGCCACCACTACCGACAGAGCCGATTTGTTGCCGCTCACCTACGAATTCCTCGCTCTCGAACTTCTCGTGGATCTTGTGCCCTACGTGTCGGCGCCTGCCGACGCTGACCATTCTGCCCTCCCGCGGTGCGCTTCCGTGACCCAGCGGCCGCACCTCGGTTGGAATCCGAGGAAGGGCGAGCGCCTTGATCTGCCCGCTTGCGTCGATCGCCCGGCTCGATCGCGCGCCGGCCGTCGCGTCCGCGTGCCGGTTCGATCTGTCGTGCGGGCTTCGGTCGACGGATAGGCCGGCCCCCTGACGGCGGGTGGTACAGCACGGGCTTCGGCAGTCTGAGCAACTTCGAGATCTTGCCGTCCTGCCCGGAGTTCAGAGCGGCAACTGCTTCGGGCTCGTGGCGCGCTGCATTGGCGATGACACCGAACATGAACAGCGTGATCGCCAAGGACGAACCGCCGGCGGAGACCAAGGGCAACTGGAGTCCGGTCACCGGCAGCAGTCCGATGACGTAACCGATGTTGATCATTGCCTGGCCGACGATCCAGGTAGTTGCGGTGGCCGACAGGAGCCGCCAGAACGGATCGATGCTGCGGGCTGCGATCCGCAATCCCGTGTAGACGAATACAGCGAACAAACCGATCACCACTGCGCAGCCGACAAATCCCAACTCTTCGCCGATGATCGCGAAGATGAAGTCGTTGTGCGCGTTGGGTAGGTAGTTCCACTTGGCGACGCTCTGACCGAGTCCGCGTCCGAAAAAGCCCCCGTCGGCGAGCGAATACAAAGCCTGCTTGGCCTGATAGTTGTTGCCCTGCAGGTCGTCGCTCTTGTTGAAGAAGGCTTGAACTCGATCGGAACGATAACCGGCCGTCATCGCCAGCACGCCCGCCACGACGACGCCCGTCACCGCGATCGAGCCGAAGAGCTTCAGTGGCAGCCCACCGAACCACAGCAGGGCCCCGACGATGATTCCCAATGCGATGGTCGTACTGAGGTTCGGTTGCGCGACGACCAGCGCGAAGACCAGCATTGCTGCGGGCACGAGCGGAATCAGGATCGACTTCACGGATCGGTCGTCCGGCCGCCGCGAAGCCAACAGATGGGCGCCCCAGATCGCCAACGCGACCTTCATGATTTCCGAGGGCTGCACCGAGAACCCGCCGACGTTGAACCAGCGACGCGCGCCCTGCGCTTCTGTGCCGATTCCCGGAATCAGGACGAGTACCAGCATGATCAGCACGACGACGAACAGCGGAAACGAATACTGCCGGAGCACTCTCGCCGGGATCCGCAGCGCGACGTAAAAGAGCACAGCTCCGAGAATCGCGAAGATCAACTGTTGGGTGAACAACGAATACGCCGAGCCACCGGACACGTACTGCTCGACGCTCGACGCCGACAGAACCATCACGAGCCCCAAGACAGTCAACATCGTGGCAATCGTCACCACCAGGTGGAACGACGCCAACGGCCGCGCCAACCAGGCACCGATTCGGGTCTTGGGACCCTTGGTCATCGCAAGTTCCCGGCTTGGCCAGGCGAATCCGTGAACGGATCGGGTAATGCGGCTACGGCGGCGGCGAAGCTGTCACCACGATGTCCGTAGCTGGCGAACATGTCCAAGGACGCGGCGGCCGGGGCGAGTACAACTGCATCACCGGGGGACGCCAACTCGGCAGCTTCGACTACCACTGCGGCCATGACGGCATCCGCGTCGGCACCCGACGGCAGCCGGATGGTGAGAGTCGAGTTGCTGCTGTTTTCGCTCACCACTGCATCGTCCCCCGACATCACGTGCACCACGGGAACATCGGGCGCGTGTCGCGCGAGCGCGTCCTCGATCACACCAGCGTCACGCCCGAGAAGGACAGCGCCGGAGAGTCGAGGGCCGACTTCGCTCACCAATTGGTCGACGCTGGCTCCCTTGAGCAGACCGCCTGCAACCCAGACGACGCGATCGTGCGCGAGTATCGACGGTCTGGCTGCGTGCGGATTGGTGGCCTTGGAGTCGTCGATGTACACAACGGACCCGACACGGCCGACCAGCGCCCCTCGGTGTGGGCCGACCTTGTGTGCGGCCAGACCGCGTTCGACGACGTCTGCCTCGAATCCGAGTGCCCGCGCCAAGGCGGCGGCGGCCAGCGCGTCCATGACGCCTGCCGGGCCGGCGGGATCTATCGACGCTGCTTCGGCCAAGCGGACGTGATCGCCGAATGCGTTGTCCACGAGGTGTCCCGCTTCGACACCCAGTTCTCCTTCGCCCGGTTCACCCAATCTGAACCCGGTGACAATGTCTGCAGTTGCGCGAGTTCCCAGTTCGGAAGCGATCGCGTCATCGAGGCCGACCACCGCGACCTTTCCGCTCAGCGCCCGCGACTTGGCCTCGGCGTACGCGCTCATTCCGCCGTGCCAGTCGAGGTGATCCTCGGCGACGTTGAGGACCACGCCGGCATCCGGACGCACCGAAGGCGCCCAGTGCAATTGGAAGGACGACAGTTCGACAGCGAGGTACTCCACGCGCGGCGACGTCTCGGCGAGTGCGTCGAGTATCGGCAGCCCGATGTTTCCGCAGGCTCGGCCGACAACTCCGGCGGCGTCGAGAATCGAGGCCAGCATCGACGTCGTCGTGGTCTTTCCGTTCGTCCCCGTCACGACGAGCCATTTACGCGGTGTGCCGAAGTGCCCGCTGTGGTCGACGCGCCAGGAGAACTCGACGTCTCCCCAGATGGGAATCCCGTGACCGGCGGCGGCTGCAAGGATCGGTGCATCCGGCCGAAAGCCGGGACTGGTGACTACGAGCCCGTACTCGGTGATCGAATCCGGAGCATCCTCGATCGAGGTGGTGGTCACCATGCCCGCGCCGAGCTCCGCGCAGCGCTCCGCGAAGTCCAAGGTCGAATCGGCAACCGTCACGACAGCACCGAGGGCGACGAGAGGTTCGATGGTCGCTTGACCGGACACCCGCCCACCGGCGACCAGCACTCGCGTACCGCGGAGCCAGGACAGGTCGTTCTCGGAATCCGCTGAGCTGGTCATGGTTTTCAGCCTCCGAGCGCTGCGAGGTATTCGCTGTAGAAGAGTGCCAATCCGATAGCCGACGCAATAGCTGCCAACAACCAGAATCTGATGATCACCGTGGTTTCAGCCCACCCGGCAAGTTCGAAGTGGTGATGGAACGGCGCCATTCGGAAGACCCGCCGTCGGCTGGACCGGAACACCGCTACCTGGATCACCACCGACGCGGCCTCCGCGACGAACAGTGCACCGATGACCACCATCAACAGTTCCGTGCTGGTGGTGATCGACAATCCGGCGAGCATGCCGCCGAGGGCAAGAGAACCGGTGTCGCCCATGAAGATCTTGGCGGGTGCGGCATTCCACCAGAGGAAACCGATGCACGCGCCGGCGCCGGCCGCGCAGAGCACCGCGAGATCGAGCGGGTCTCGGACGTCGTAGCAACCCTTACCGGGATTCGTCTCGCACGAGTAGCGGAACTGCCAGAACGTGATGATGACGTAGGCGCCGAGAACGAAACTCATCGCTCCGGCGGCCAATCCGTCGAGGCCGTCGGTCAGGTTGACGGCATTGGACCAGGCGCTGACCAGTAGGTAGCAGAAGGCGATGAAGACCACGGAACCGAGTGAGACGGTGGCGATGTCGCGGACGTACGACAGATGAACACTGCCCGGAGTCAGCCCGTCGTCACCGCGGAACTGAAGGGCCAGGATTCCGAAGGCAATGGCAGCGACGAACTGGCCGACCAGCTTCGCTGTCTTGTTCAGTCCCAGATTGCGCTGCTTGCGGATCTTGATGAAGTCGTCGAGGAAACCGACTCCACCGAGCGCGGTGGTCAGACCGAGAACGAGTAGGCCGGACGCCGACGGTCCCTCCGCGTTGTCCATGCCGAGACCGATGAGGTGTGAGCCGAGATAGCCGGCCCAGATTCCGGTCAGGATCGCGACGCCGCCCATCGTGGGAGTGCCGCGCTTGGCCTGGTGACTGGCTGGACCTTCGGTTCGGATCTCCTGCCCGAAACCTTGTTTCGAGAACGCCTTGATCAGGATCGGCGTGAGCATGATGGAGACCGCCAGCGCGATGCCTGCGGCGAGAAGAATCTGGATCACTGCGAATCCCCGCCGTTCTCGCCATCGGTGTTCTCGCTGTCGGTGTTCTCGCTGTCGGTGTTGGGCGTTGCAGCCAGTATCGCTTCGGCGACCGTCCACAGTTCCACCGACTTGGACGCCTTCACCAGGACGAGATCGCCCGGTTCGAGTTCCGCTTCAAGAATGGCGATTGCCGCAGCTGCGTCGGGCACGACGACGGACTCGTCACCCCACGACCCCTCCATCACCGCACCTTGATGCATCGCACGCGAGGTGCGGCCCGTCCCGACGACGATCAACTTGCTGACATCGAGTCTGACGGCCAGGCGACCGATCGCGTCGTGCTCGACAACTGATTCCGGTCCGAGCTCACCCATCTCTCCGAGCACAGCCCAGCTACGGCGACCGAAGTGCCGATCCGATCGCGCCATGGACACCAACGCTTTGAGGGCGGCTCGCATGGAATCGGGATTGGCGTTGTAACTGTCGTTGACGACGGTGACGCCGTCGGCGCGCTCGGTGACTTCCATCCGCCTCGCGGACGCTGCCTTCGTGCCCTCGAGGACACGCGCGATGTCTGCAACCGCGAGGCCGTTCTCGAGTGCGACGGCCGCCGCGGCCAGGGCGTTGCTCACGTGGTGTTCGCCGTGAACGGCCAGGCGAATACGTGCAGAACCCTGTGAACAGTTCAGTGTGAAGGAAGCCCTGGCCTGGTCGTCGACAACCACGTCGGTCGCCCGAACGTCGCAGTCTTCGGACTGACCGACGAATACGATCCGGGCCTTGGTTCGACTCGCCATTGCGGCGACCATGCGGTCGTCGGCGTTGAGGACCGCAACTCCACCGTCGGCTGCCGACGGGAGTGCTTCCACCAGTTCACCTTTGGCGACCGCGATCGCTTCACGCGAACCGAACTCACCGAGATGGGCAGTGCCCACATTGAGAACTACGCCGATCTTCGGCGGCGCGATCTTCGTCAGTTCGCCGACATGACCGACCCCACGGGCCGACATCTCGAGAACGAGGAAGCGGGTCCTCTCGTCGGCGCGGAGCACTGTCCACGGCAGACCTAATTCGTTGTTGAACGACCCGGGGGGCGCAACCACCTCGCCGCACTCGCGCAGCAGCGCTGCTATCAGATCCTTGGTCGAGGTCTTGCCGGCAGAACCAGTGACACCGACCAGCGTCAGTCCACCATCGGTCGGTGCGCCGTTAGTTGCCAGTTCGTCGACGACTGCTCGGGCCAGAAGGCCGAGGGCATGCAGGACCGCGGCTCCGGACCCGTCGGTGTCGTGTTCGAGCAGCATCACTGCACTGGGACCGTCGTTCGGCACCGATGGAACGACGATTGCCGGAACTCCGACCGGCCGCGCCGCGAGCACCGCCACAGCGCCCGCTGCCACCGCCGCTTCCGCGTGATCATGACCGTCGACACGCGCTCCGGGTAGGGCGAGGAAGAGCCCACCTGGAGCTACTTTGCGCGAATCGAATTCGACGGTTCCAGTCACCTGCGTCGACGAATCGTCGACGTCGTGCAGGGTTCCTCCGACGATCTCGGCGATCCGAGAGAGCGTCATCGGGATCATTGCTTGCCTCCATGTGCTGTGTTGATCGCGAATCGGCCGATCATTTCGCCCAACACCTCGCGGTCGTCGAACGGGTGTTTGACCCCGTCGATTTCTTGACCTACTTCGTGGCCTTTGCCTGCCACCAGGACGACATCTCCTGGCTGTGCCCACCGGACTGCTTGCTCGATCGCGGCGGCCCGGTCCCCCACTTCGCGAACCTCGCCGCGTTCGGATTCGGGCACGTCCATGGCGCCTTGCATCACCGAAGCGCGAATCTTCGCCGGATCCTCGGTGCGTGGGTTGTCGTCGGTGACGATCAGCAGGTCTGCGCCTCGCGCACCCGCTTCACCCATGAGTGCCCGTTTGCCGGCGTCGCGGTCACCGCCCGCACCGACCACCACGGCCACTCGGCCGGGAACCTGGTTGCGCAGCGTGGCGATCACGGCTTCGAGCGCTGCCGGCTTGTGGGCGTAGTCGACCACGGCGAGAAAGCTCTGCCCCCGGTCGATCCGCTGAACTCGCCCCGGGACGTCCACGGTCCCGAGCGCTCGAACAGCCGCGTCCGGGTCGAGTCCCGCAGCAAAACTGACGGTCAACGCCAGCGCAGCGTTGGCCACGTTGTATCGCCCGGGGAGACGAAGTGAGACTGGCCACGACTGTCCATCCGGCCCGACCAACTCGAAGGTCTGCGAGCCGTCCTCGGCAACCTCGACTGCGCCGACCGTCCACTCGGCCTCGGCCGTCGAGGTCGAGACCGTGGTCACCGCGTCGCTCTCGTCGGTCGCGGCCAACTCGGCCATCCGTCGACCCCACACGTCGTCGACGCAGACGACGGCATGCTCGGCTCGCACCGTCGACTCAGGATCGAACAACCGAGCCTTGGCCTGGAAGTACTCCTCGAAGTCCCGATGGAAATCCAGGTGGTCCTGCGAAAGATTGGTGAACGCGCCGATGTCGAAGCGGATGCCGTCGACGCGTCCGAGAGCAAGAGCGTGACTGGAGACCTCCATGACGACGGTATCGATCCCCTGCTCTGCCATCACGGCGAACAGAGCATGCAGTTGCGGAGCTTCCGGCGTGGTCAGAGCGCTGGGCACCCGGCGGCCGTCGATTCGAGTCTCGATGGTCCCGACCAGGCCGGGCTTGCGGCCGGCTCCGGCAATCGCAGCTTCGAGCAAGTACGACGTCGTGGTCTTGCCCGATGTACCGGTAATGCCGACGACCTGCATCTTCTCCGAGGGCCGGCCGTAGATTTCCGCGGAGATCTCACCGAGCACATCCCGCGGGTTCGGATGAACGAGAACTGGGACGGACCGGTCAGGCGCCTTGTCCGCGGCCTCGATCAGTTCGAGGCCGGCCTCGTCGGTCAAGATCGCGGTCGCACCGCGCCCCAGAGCGTCGACGGCGAACTGAGCGCCATGGGTCCGTGCACCGGGCAGAGCGGCGAAGAGGTCATCGGTCACGATTCCCTGCGCACGCAGGTCGACGCCCTTGACGACGACCTCCGAGGACTGTGATCCCGGTTGCCCCACCCATTCGAGGCGAGCCCCGGACAGTTCGGAGAGCGCCGTGATCGCGGTAGCAACCGGTTGTGTCGGACGCGTCCCGGGAGCGCCGTCCGAGTTCGACGATTGCAAACGATTCGGCACTGTCACTCGACTCCTGGCAATTGTCGTTGTTCTATCGCGGTCGTTGTCTATGGCGGTCGTTGTCTATGGCGGTCGCAACGCAAGCAAAGTTCGGCGCACTGCGCTGAATGAGGTTACTGCGACGTTTGAGATTACCGTGTCCGGGATTCACCCGAAGACCGTGTCGAAACCGACACACCGCAATCAGTCCGCCTGCAACACCAACTTGCGACCGGGGTCCGGCGACATCGGGACACTGTCACGCTGGAGCATCCACGACGCGATGTTGTGGAACAACGGTGCCGCCGACTGACCGCCGCCGCCGTCCACGCCGCGAACCGGTGCGTCGAGCATGATTCCGATCACGAATCGAGGATTGTCCGCAGGCGCGATTCCCGCGAAGGTGATCCAGTAGTTGGAGTTGGAGTAGCACTTGCACGCGGGATCCACCTGCTGCGCGGTCCCGGTCTTTCCACTGACCTGGTATCCCTCGACGCCCGCGGCAACACCGGTTCCTCGTTGGTTGCCGGTGTCTTCCTGAGTGACCGACCGGAACATGTCCCGAACGGTCGCCGCTGTCTGGGCGCTGACCACCTCGACGCCCTCGGGCTGCGGCGTCTCGGTCCGCGTGCCGGAAGAATCGACAGTCGACTTCACGATCCGCGGAGGAATTCGCACGCCGTCGTTGGCAATGGCCTGGTACATCCCGGTCATCTGCAGGGTTGTCATCGAGAGACCCTGCCCGATCGGCAGGTTCGCGAAGGTTCCGCCCGACCACTGGTCGCGACTCGGAACGCTGCCCGCGCTCTCGCCGGGAAGTCCGACGTCGGTGCGTTGTCCGAGGCCGAACCTGTTCAGCATGTCTGCGTAGCGATCCTCGCCCACTCGCTGAGCGAGCATCAAGGTGCCGACGTTCGAGGACTTTCCGAACACACCGGTAGAGGTGTACGGGGCCACACCGTGATCCCACGCGTCCTTGACTGTGGCACCGGACATCGTGATGCTGCCCGGGACCTGCAGAACTTCGTCCGGAGTTGTCTTACCGTCCTCGATGGCCGCTGCTGCGGTGACGATCTTGTTCACCGATCCGGGCTCGAACGGCGTACTGACCGACGGATTGCCCATTTCGGCTGTCGGCGCGTTCTTGTCGATGCCGATTGCGGGGTTGAAGGTGCTGTCGTTGGACATGGCCAACACCTGTCCCGTCTTGGAGTCCATGACCACAACCGAAGCGTTCTTTGCGCCCGACTTGTCCTTGGCGATCTGGACCTGCTGCTGAACGTAGAACTGGAGGTCCGAATCGATGGTCAGCTCGACACCCGAACCGTTGACTGCCGGTTGCTTGTCACGCCAGCTACCGGGGATCACAGCGCCGTCGGAACCGCGGTCATACGTTTCGGATCCATCGGTTCCGGCGAGCGTGGAGTCCATCGAATCTTCGAGACCGAGCAAACCGTGCCCGTCCCAGCCGGTCGCGCCGACGAGATTCGCGGCCAGAGAGCCACCGGGGTACTCGCGGATGTCCTGACGCTCGAGGCCGACCTCCCGGAACTTGTCCGAGATCTCGGCAGCAACCGCCGGATCCACGCTGCGCGCGAGGTACGTGAAAGTCTCGTTGCTGTTCATCTTCTGAAGCAGATCTTTTTCCGGAACGGTATCGCCGAGCTTGGCGTGGATTCCGGCGGCGATCTCGGCGAGGCGATCGCTCACTTCCGGCGCCTGCTTGTCACCCTCGGCGCCCTGCTCGATGCTCTTGGCGCGCGCTTCCTCGAGTTCCTTGCGTACCCGCACCGGCTGGAAAGTCAGCGCCTTGGCTTCCATGGTGAAGGCGAGGGGGTTTCCGTTGCGATCGGTTATCGAGCCACGTACAGCCGGATCGACCTGGGTCGTGGTTCGTTGATTGGCAGATTCCGCAGCCAGACTCGGCGCGTCGATTCCCTGAATCCACAAGAGCTGCAATGCCGCAACGGCGAGCGCACCACACATGGTGATACGACCGACTCGCTGACGAAACGGAAATGAGGCGGTGGCCGAGCGGCGCGGACGCCGACCGGGGTTGTTACGGGAGTTCTGACTCACCGACGTTCCTCAGGCGGAGCAGGCACCGCCGTCGTGGTGGCGGGTGCTGTCGTCGTGGGGATCACAGGAACCAATTGTTCACTCTGCGCGAGGTTTCGCGTGTTATTCGGAACGCTCGGCGTGGCTCCGGGAGCAACCGGCGTTGTGGTGCGCGGGGGTGTCGCAGTCGGTGCGGGCACCGATGTGGGCGCATCGAGCGGAGGCATAGCTCCGGCAGTCGCGGGAGTCGGCGTTCCGACGACCTCGACCGAACCGTCCGGATGAACTACCAGTCGTGCAGGGTCCTTGGCGGGGACCATGCCGAGAGCGCTTGCCTGATTTGCCAACTCCGGAGCCGAGTTACGCGACTGGAAGTCACGTTCGAGCGCTGCTTTCTGCTCGACCAAAGACTGGTTGTATGCACGTGCATCACTGAGTTGGTACGAATCCTCGGCAGCGCGAGTGGTCAGCAGCAGAGTCACCGCGAGACCGATGGACAGAAGTCCGATGACGGAGGCGACGAACGGCACTCTCCCCTTGAGCATCGCCCGAGGAGAGATAGACGGGCCGGCAGCAGCGACAGTTCCGGTCCGGCCTGCCGCCCGTGCGGTGCGCTTGTCGTATGCACGTTGCGCTGCACCGGATTTGCCCTGACGACTCATGCCCGCCTCCTGGAAATGCGTTCTGCGGCACGCAAACGCACCGGAGCTGATCGTGGGTTCTCTTCGATTTCCTGCTCTGACGCACGTTCTGCGCCACGGGTGAGAATGCGGAACTCCGGTCCCATACCCGGCAACTCGACCGGTAGTCCTTCAGGACTGGTGGACTTCGAGCGGGGAACCAACTCCGCCTTCACAACTCGATCCTCGAGCGACTGGTAGGACATGAACACCACTCGCCCACCGACTGCCAGTGCGTCGAGCCCGGCAGGAACGGCTGCACGAAGCGAATCCAACTCGGCATTGACTTCGATCCGCAGCGCTTGGAAGGTGCGCTTGGCCGGGTGTCCCCCCGTACGCCGCGTGGCTGCCGGGATTGTTCGGTACAGCAATTCGACCAGAGCTGCACTGGTGGTGAAGGGTTCACGCTCACGCTGCCGAAGGATCTCGGACGCAATCTTTCCCGCGAACCGTTCTTCGCCGTACGTGCTCAGAATGCGAGCAAGGTCGCCGTGACTGTAGGTGTTCAGGACCTCTGCCGCGGTCAGCCCGACCGTCTGATCCATCCGCATGTCGAGAGGAGCGTCGATCGAGTACGCAAAACCTCGGTCGGCTTCGTCCAACTGCATCGACGACACACCCAGATCGAAAAGGATCGCGTGAACCGACTCCGTCGACGGCAGACCTGCCTGTTCGAGCGCGTCCTCGATCCCGTCGTACGTGGTGTGCACGAACGTCGTTCGGTCCGCGAATGGCGCCAGACGCTCGGAAGCGATCCGGAGTGCGTTGGTGTCGCGATCGAGACCGATGAGGTGAAGGCCCGGGTACTTGCCCAGGAAGAATTCGGAGTGGCCACCGAGCCCCAACGTCGCATCGATCATGTATGCGCCCGCTCCACCGTCACCGACGGCGGTGATGGCAGGGCCGAGAAGATCGTCGGCGCGGTGCAGAAGTACAGGGACGTGCGCGAAGCCATCGGCATCCGAGGGTTCGTTCACCTCGTGATCCACCATGATTGCTCCGGCTCCTACTTTCATGATTTCCGATGACTTTTCGAAAAGGTGCTGACTTTCCGAGAAGGCGATGACTGTTCGAGAAGGCGAATGCTTCGAGGTCCCTGCCCGAAGGAGAACCTGGCGCTGGGGAAGTGCGTCAGGGTCTTTCCGGGCAGAGGCCTCGCGGCATTCGCCGGGGGCTCTTCGCCTAGACGATCTCGCTGAGAGATTCGCCTGTTGCCTGCGAATAGTCCTCTTCGTTGTCTCCGAGATACCTCTCCCAGGCTGCTAGATCCCAGATCTCGAGGTAATCGACGGAGCCGGTCACTACGCATTCCTTGGACAGGTTTGCGTAACGCCGATGATCAGCCGAGAGGGTGATTCGCCCCTGGGCATCGGCGTGCTGTTCATCTGTGCCGGCGGCCAGAGCACGGACATACGCCCGAGCTGCCGGATCATTGCGTGGAGCTGCCGCTGCCTTTCGAGCAAGCTTGACGAACTCGTCCCGGGGGTAGATGGCGAGGCTGTGATCCTGACTCTTGGTGATCATCAATCCTCCTGCCAGTTCGTCTCGGAACTTTGCCGGCAACGTGAGCCGACCTTTGTCGTCGAGCTTCGGCGTGAAGGTACCGAGGAACACTCGACACCTCCTGCGAGCTTGCGCTGAAACCCTCCCTATCGAGCGGATCGTGCTTCAGCTCTCCGCCCGAACCCACAGTACCCCACTTTCCCCCACAAACAAGGAGCACATGGTCCCTATTCAGCATCATTTGCTGATAAATAGCAGGTCAGCGCAGGTGGGGAGACGTGGGGGAAATTTGCAACCGTGTCCCGGCCCACACCGCCGTCAGATCGACACTTTACGCCACGATCTGTTGCTCCCCCACACAAAATCGCAGTACAAGCGCGGTTTTCGAATAGACGTGAGCGGGACGAGGTCTGGTCGTGCGTTGCAGTTCGACCAGGGTGGAGGAAAGTGGAGGGCCGAGTGGAGCGAAGTGGGGGAAGCCCGCGGGCATGCCCTGAGGCAGCAGGAGTGGCGAGTGATTCGCTCGCACGTCACTGATTCACTCGATGGATTGCCGGCGCACACGTACAACACCCACAGCAACGGCGTGTGGCGGTCGGCAACCTTGGTTGCCGACCGCCACACGTGTGGTCGTCCGTGCCCTGAAGAGGGCGTCACGTCCGAACTGCATCACTCTCGAAGTACGCCCGAAGAAGGGCGGGAGAGCTAGTCCTGCTCGAACCTGCGTTTGAATCGATCTTCCATCCGCGACGAGAATCCGCCGCCGGACTTCCGGCCGCGTCCCCGCCCGGATCCGCCGGCACTACCCCTACCCGGCGGACCGGAGGGATGATTGCCACCTTCGGAAGCGGAGTCGGCGGCCGGCGCAGACTTACGTCCACCACCCCAGAGGAACAACACCCCTGCGCCGAACATGAACAAGAAACCGAACAGGCTGATGATCGGAAAACCGCCCGGCTTGAGCGGGAGTGCAACCCCCGCGATCAGCAGGACCAGACCCAGCACGAATAGAGCCGCTGCTTGGAACCGCCGTCTACTCGACGGCGCCCGCATACGGCCGCCCCTCACATTGGAGGCGAACTTGGGGTCTTCGGCATAGAGAGCGCTCTCGATCTGATCGAGCATGCGCTGCTCGTGCTCGGAGAGTGGCACGGTACCTCCCCCGGCACTGGAAGTTTGGCAACCACCCCACGGTGTGAGGCGGCGGGTAATCAAGTTGGACGATTACCTGTTTTCATAATACGAGCAGTTTAGGTCTCGGACCACCAACTCCGGGTACGAGTTCCGCCACAAGCGTACGTATTCGTGTCGAAGGGCCCCGATTCGGCTCCATTTGCCTGTGCGGACCAGGAAATTCCCCGGAAACAACTGCCGACACGGACCATTTGTTCACGACGCTCGCAAATGCTCGGACGCGTCCTGACCGATGAAATCTTCGACCGCCGTGAGAAAACGGCCGACCTCGGCGAAGAATGCGTCGGAATCGGAGTCCGTGATCACGATCGACACGCCGGTTTCCACGGCCGCACGCGTAGAGGACCACCCTGCGAAGAACTTCGACCACGCTCCGAACGCGGGCGCTGCGGCGTCCATCAGAACCCACGCGTTTCCGCTTCGCTTGCGCTTCGAGCCGGCACCGGCAGGAGCTGCGGCCAACACTGCCCCGGCACCACGTAGGGCCGCCAGGTAGGCACACCGGAACCGGTCGGCAGGATCGCCCGCCCCAATCGCTTCCTCGAGAAGCGCATCCGCCTTCCGGAGCAGCCCCCACGCCACACCGGACTTTCCCACTCGAGCAGTGCGGTCGCTGGCGTCCCTCGCGCCGAAGGACCGCCTCGCCGACATCGGCAATCGAGAAATTGCGGCATCCGACGGACTCGACAACTCGGCAGGAAGAGTTCGTTGGCACTTCACACGTTCAGGCTTCACACGCTCGGACATCGGGGCACCTCCTGCACCGTGAGGATCCAAGACCAGGTGGGCCGGAGATGCCCGCTTCCCTTCGGGCATCTCCGGATCACCCACATCGAACGTCTGTTCGACCTATTCAATATAACTGCACCCACCGACACGCCGTCAAGAGAAGAGGTGAGACCGGTCGACCCGCAGATCGCCTGGACACCACATACGGTCGACCTCGATCGCGCAGAATTCGCGAGTCGACTCCACGAGGCACTGGCCGTGTACGTCACCGCGATGGACTATCCGCGAGGAACCGAGTTCCATCGCGCACCGATGTGGCAGGAGCACGCGAACCGGCCTGGCTGGAAGGCAGTCGGCGCATTGGCGGTTCCTCAGCAACCGTCACACGAAAATCTGCCGCTGGTGGGGATCGCTTACGGGTATCGCGGGAGCCCGGACCAGTGGTGGCATCAACAGGTACTGCACGGGCTTCGGCGCTCGGGTCGTCCCCAGAGCGAGATCGACGCGATTCTGAGCGACTACTTCGAACTCACCGAACTTCACGTGCATCCGAACGGACAAGGTCACCGGTTGGGCGAATCGCTCTTGCGCCACCTCCTCGTCGATCGACCCGAACGCAGTGTTCTGTTGTCGACACCCGAGGTGTACGACGAGGACAACCGAGCCTGGCGGCTGTACCGTCGCCTCGGCTTTCGTGACGTGCTCCGCAGATTTCGTTTTGCCGGCGACAACCGGCCGTTCGCAGTCCTCGGCCGTGGACTGCCGCTGTGAGCGCGCTTCTCGACGCCGTCGTCGTCGGCTCCGGACACAACGCGCTCGTATCGGCCGCCTACCTCGCACGCGAGGGTTGGTCGGTCGAGGTTCTGGAGAAGGACACGGTTCTCGGCGGCGCCGTCTCGACCGTCGAGCGATTTCCCGGATACAAGGTGGACCGGGGGTCGTCGGCACACCTCATGATCCGACACAGCGGCATCATCGAGGAACTCGGACTCGGCGCGCACGGACTGCGCTACATCGACTGTGACCCGTGGGCGTTCGCGCCGCCCGCCCCGGGCACCGACGGGCCGGGCATCGTGTTTCACCGCGACCTCGACGCAACCTGCTGGTCCATCGAACGAGCATGCGGGACAAAGGACGCCGACTCCTACCGGCGATTCGTCGCGGTCTGGTCGGAGCGCAGTCGACATGTCATGAAAGCGTTTTCCGCACCGCCCACCGGATCGAACCTGATCGGTGCGTTCGGAGGTCTCGCCACCGCACGCGGCAACAGCGAACTGTCTCGGCAGTTCCTCGCGCCTGGCGACGCACTGCTCGACGAGTATTTCGACAGTGAGGCACTCAAAGCAGCACTTGCGTGGTTCGGCGCCCAGTCCGGGCCTGCGATGTCGGAACCGGGAACCGCTCCGATGGTCGGCTTCGCGGCCCTCATGCACGTCTTGCCGCCAGGGCGAGCAGTCGGTGGAAGCGGCGCACTGAGTGCTGCGTTGGCCTCCCGGATGGCTGTCGACGGCGCCACGGTCGCGCTCGGTGACGGCGTGACGTCGATCCGTCGAAACTCGAGTCACTGGACCGCCACAACCGAGAGCGGTCGAGAAGTTCACGCTCGCAAGGTAATCGCCGGGTGCCACATCCTGACCACGCTCGACCTCCTGGGCCGAGGGGGCTTCGACCGAACCACGCTCGATCACTGGCGGCGGAAAATCAGGGTCGGCCCCGGCATCGGCGCGGTACTTCGACTGGCGACATCCGCGCTTCCGTCGTACCGCGGCGACGCCACGACACGGGAAAGTACCTCGGGATTGCAATTACTCGTCTCCGATCGCGCACACTTGCGCACTGCACACGGCGCAGCACTGGCGGGGGAACTTCCTCCTCGCCCTGCGGTTCTCGGAATGAGTTTCAGCGGAATCGATCCCACGATCGCCCCGGCCGGTCGGCATCAGGTGACACTGTGGTCGCAGTGGCAACCGTATCGCCTCAGCGGACATCGCGATTGGGCATCGGTCGCCGAGGCGGAGGCCGACCGGATCGTCGGCGAGATGGAGGCTTTCGCACCCGGGTTCGCCGATTCCGTCCTCGACCGGTTCATTCAGACTCCCCGGGACATCGAGTCGGAATTGGGGATGATCGGCGGAAATGTCATGCACGTCGAGATGTCACTCGATCAGATGATGTTGTGGCGACCGCTTCCGGAACTGTCCGGCCATCGTGTTCCGGGAGCAGACGGGTTGTATCTGACCGGAGCATCGACTCATCCCGGTGGCGGTGTGTCCGGAGCCAGCGGTCGCAGTGCGGCTCGAATCGCACTGTCGGACAGCCGCCGGGGCGCGACTCGTCGTTGGATGCGTCGTTCGAGCAGGTCGTGAAGGTCACCCGCCGAACTTCACCCGCCGACACGCCCCCGCCTCGATGACTGGCTACGCCACGGCTGGCACGATGACCACTGTGCAACAGTCCACCGATCCCGCCGCCAAGCCGACCAGTCGGAAACGTTTCCTGACGGTTGCCGCGCTCGCCCTCATGCTTGTTCCCTTGCTTGCCGGGTGCATCCGCGTGCAGGTGTCGATGGGAGTGTCCGCGAACGATCGTGTGACCGGACAGGTGGTAGCTGCCGCTATTCCGGCGAACGAGGCGGACAAGGGTCCGCAGCTGACCCCACCTTCGTCGCTGGAAGACAAGATACGGGTTCAGGAGTACAAGAAGGACGGGTACGTCGGCAGCCAGGCGTTCTTCAGCGACTTGTCCTTCGGTGACGTCGCCCAACTGGGCTCCATGTACGCCGAGGGGTCCGGGTCGTTCCAGATCACCCTCAAGCGATCCGGGGACACCGTCACGCTCGACGGCAAGGCAGACCTGAAGACGGTTCCGACTCAGGGCGCCGACGTCCAGGTCAGCATCGCCTTCCCGGCACGGGTCGGCACGACCAACGGAACACGAGACGGCGATTCCCGGGTGTCGTGGACCTTGCCCGCCGGCGAGGTGTCCACGATGCGCGCCGAGGTCAACTACGCGGACCCAAGCACCCGAAGCTTCGCCGGGTGGGCAGGAATCATGGCCGGGCTGGCGCTCGGTGTCGCGATTGTCGTCGGTGCGATGGCCTGGATGGCGCGCAATCGAGCACCGATCAAGCGCGCGCCGGCCGCGAAAGCACCGGTCATGAAGACGCCTGTCACGAAATCACCTGCCAGCAAGCAAGCTGACAACAAGAATCCGAAAAACACCACGAAATAGCGCCTGACGATTGCCCCCCTCGATTGGTGTCGAGCGGGGCAACCGGAGATCAGACGGCTTGTGCTGTCCCGACCGAAGTGTCGGGAGTGAGACCGAGTCGCTCGAGGACCTCACTGGTGGCGCGCGCAAAGTTCAACGTGATGAAGTGCAGGCACGGAGCGCCTTCGGCGATCAACCGCTCACCCATCTCGGTGGCCAGATCGATGCCGAGTTCGCGGACCGCTGCACGGTTCTCGTCCGGACCGCTTCCGGCCGCGGCGTCGAATCGACGCTCGAGAGCGGGGGGCAACGACGAGCCCGAGAGCTCGAGCATGCGCCGCACCGAGCGCAGCGACGTCACCGGCATGATCTCCGGGATGATCGGCTTGGCGCCCTGTTCTGCGTCGTACGCACTCACCCGGTCACGAAGACGCAGGTAGTCCTCCACGTCGAAGAACATCTGTGTGATCGAGTACTCTGCGCCGGCACGCAACTTCGACACCAGGTACTTCGTGTCGTATGCCAAGTCCGGAGCGCGGTAGTGCCCCTCGGGGAACGATGCGACGCCGACGTGGAAGTCGCCCAGGTCACGGACCATCCGCACGAGTTCCTCGGCGTACTCGACGCCTTCGGGATGCTTCTTCCACTCGCCGAGCGGATCGCCGGGCGGATCGCCGCGCAATACGAGGATGTTGCTGATCCCACGATCGGCGTAGGCACCGACCATGGCGCGAAGCTCTTCGGTGCTGTGTGAGACAGCAGTCAGGTGAGCAACCGGCAGCAGGGTCGTCTCTTCGGCAAGTTCGCCGGTGACACGCACCGTACGATCGCGCGTCGAGCCACCTGCGCCGTAGGTCATCGAGACGAACGCCGGTCCGAGCCGCTCGAAGGTACGCACCGCACGCCACAGGCGCGCTTCGGCGTCCGCGTCACGCGGCGGCGAAAACTCGACCGAGAACGGAATACGGCTACCTGTCGAGGAAGCGATCCGATCGACGATCGACGGTGTTCGGGTGGCCCACCCCTCGCTGGAGCGGCCCCTGACTGGATCGAATGTCACCGGTCAAGCATATGTTTTCCAGCTGCAAACAAGCTCATCGCCCAGTACTGCGTATCCCGAATGTCAGGATCGCGCAGTTCACGGCCCGACCCGCCGTTGATTCCAGCCCCTACTAAGCTGGGCCCCAAGCTCGCTTCCGTGTAACCATCCGGCGCGAGAACATACCGATCTTGGAGGCCACCCTGTCCGCAGGAACCGCGCGCGTTGGACAGAGTTCGACCAACACCGCACCGCATCCGACCTCACTCGAACTGCCAGGTTTGTTCGAAGCAGCGCTCCGCGACTTCTTCGCTTCACGCCGCGAACTCGTCACGAACATCGGCGGTGGATACGAGAAGGCCGTCAGCACCCTCGAGGCCTTCGTCCTGCGCGGAGGAAAGCGCGTCCGACCGTCGTTCGCCTGGACGGGATGGCTCGGCGCCGGAGGCGACCCGAACGGGAAGGACGCAGACGCGGTGATTCGTGCGTGCGCCGCCCTCGAACTGGTGCAGGCCTGCGCGCTCGTCCACGACGACATCATCGACGCATCCACGACCAGGCGCGGCTTCCCGACCGTTCACGTCGAATTCGAGGACCAGCACCGAGACGAGGAGTGGAGCGGCGACTCCGCGCACTTCGGCGAGGCCGTCGCCATTCTTCTCGGCGACCTGGCCTTGGCCTGGGCGGACGACATGATCCGAGAATCCGGGATCAGCCCCGAGGCGGCCGCACGTGTCAGCCCGGTCTGGTCGGCAATGCGCACCGAGGTGCTCGGTGGCCAATTCCTCGACATCAGCAACGAAGCCCGAGGCGACGAGACCGTCGAGGCAGCCATGCGGGTCAACCGCTACAAGACCGCCGCGTACACGATCGAACGCCCACTGCACCTCGGCGCCGCGCTGTTCGGTGCGGACGCCGAGTTGGTCGATGCCTACCGGTCCTTCGGCACGGACATCGGTATCGCCTTCCAACTTCGCGACGACCTGCTCGGTGTCTTCGGAGATCCGTCCGTCACGGGCAAACCGTCGGGCGACGATCTCATCGCCGGTAAGCGAACTGTCCTGTTCGCGATGGCGCTTGCCCGCGCCGACGCCGCAGATCCGGCGGCAGCAGAACTGCTCCGCAACGGAATCGGCACGCAGCTGACCGACACCGAGGTCGACACTCTGCGCCAGGTGATCACCGATCTGGGCGCCGTCACCGACGTCGAAACGCAGATCGACACCCTCGTCGAGGCAGCTGCGAACGCCCTCGACTCGAGCACGGCAACGGCAGAGTCCAAGGCTCGCCTGACCGACATGGCGATCGCGGCCACGAAGCGAAGCTACTGACCGTGGCACACGTGCACCGCACTCGAACCGTCAGCTCGCCGACCGATCGAGTCGTGATCGTCGGCGCGGGACTTGCCGGACTGTCTGCGGGGTTGTATCTGCGTGGCGCCGGCCGCGACGTCACGATTCTCGAGAGCAACAGCTCGGTCGGTGGGCGAGTCGGTGTCTACCAGGGCAATGACTACAGCATCGACAACGGCGCAACGGTGCTCACGATGCCCGAACTCGTCGAAGACGCGCTTGCCGCCGTCGGTGCCGACCCAGCCTCGACAAACCCCAAATTCGTTGTGCACAAGCTCGATCCGACGTACCACGCGCGATTCGCAGACGGCACCGCTCTCGATGTCCACGCCGATCCAGAAGACATGGCTGCCGAGGTATCCCGTGTCTGCGGGCCGGAAGAAGCGCAGCGATACCGTGCGTTGCGGCGATGGCTGAACCGGATCTTCGACGCGGAATTCGACCGCTTCATGGACGCCGACTTCGATTCTCCCCTCGGACTGGTCAATTCGCGTGACGCAGTCAAAGATCTGAGCCGGCTCGTCGCACTGGGAGGATTCGGGAAACTGGGCGGGCAGGTGGATCGCAAGATCCGCGACCCTCGCCTCCGGCGGATCTTCACCTTCCAAGCGCTGTATGCGGGCGTTGCTCCGTCTCGGGCCCTCGCGGTGTACGGGGCGATCGCTCACATGGACACCTCACTCGGCGTCTACTTCCCCGAGGGCGGAATGCGCACGATCGCCGAGTCGATGGCCGACGCCTTCACCGAGGCCGGCGGAATTCTGCATCTCGGCCGCACTGTCGAACGCCTCGAGGTGAGCGATCGGCGCGTGCACACCGTTCACACACGCGACGGCGAGCGCTTCGACTGTGACGCCGCCGTCCTCACTCCCGACATGGCCGTCACGGACTCGCTGTTGCGCCCGCATACGCGATTGCGTCCGCGCCCGGTGCGTACATCGCCGTCCGCTGTCGTGATTCACGGCACTGTTTCCTCCGCGGTCGCCGACGAATGGCCCGCGCAGCGACACCACATGATCGACTTCGGCGAGGCGTGGAAGCGTACCTTCGCCGAGATCACGGCACGCCGCGGCCGCGGGCGACTGATGAGTGATCCGTCACTGCTCGTCACCCGACCGGCACAGACCGATCCGAGCCTGGCCTTCTCGCGAGACGGCCGAATCCGTGAACCGCTGTCAGTCCTCGCGCCGTGTCCGAATCTGGACAGTGCAAGTCTCGACTGGTCGACTCTCGGCCCGCCCTACGTGCGCGAAATCATCCTCACGCTGCAAGAACGTGGCTACACGGGACTGGTCGAAGGGTTCGAGATCGATCACGTCGACACCCCGCAGACCTGGCTCGAGAAGGGCATGGCCGCGGGTAGCCCGTTCGCAGCGGCACACACCTTCACCCAGACGGGGCCGTTCCGACGCAAGAACCTCGCCCGCGGCTTCGACAACGTCGTTCTCGCCGGATCGGGAACCGTTCCGGGGGTGGGAGTACCGACCGTTCTGCTGTCCGGACGGCTCGCCGCCGAACGTATTACCGGTACACGCGAGCGAGCCAGCGCGGTGGGCACTCGTGCGAGCAACTAAACTAGCCCCTCGTAACCGACCATTCATCCACGATTCACCGACTCGGGCGCTGCATGCGCCGATCGACACCGATCTCCTCGGGGGAGGAACCTGCACCGATGACGTCCTCTGCCGCAGCCACTGAAAGACCGTGGCACCTAAGGGCCGCCAATTTCCTTCGGACTCCCGAAGGTCACAGTGCACTGCTCGGTTTCTTCGGCGCAGTCATGATCACTTTCGGCGGATTCGGTGCCGGTAGCGTCCGGCGCCAAGATCCGCTGCTCGAGTCGATGCATCTGTCCTGGCTCCGTTTCGGACACGGATCGATTCTGTCGGCGGCCATCGTCTGGATCGGTGTCCTGTGCATGATCGCCGCCTGGGTTCGACTGGGCCGCTCGACTCTGCGCGGTGACGTCTCGTTGCGCGGATTGCGCTACGTCGTCCCGGTCTGGACGTTTCCGCTGCTGTTCGCGGTGCCCATGTTCAGCCGTGACGCCTACTCCTACCTGGCGCAAGGCGCGTTGTTGCGCAACGGCTTCGACCCGTATGCCGTCGGCCCCGTCGTCAATCCGGGAATCCTGCTCGACAACGTCTCCAACGTGTGGACGACGACAACTACCCCGTACGGTCCGGTTCACCTTCTCCTTGCCGACGCCATCGTTCGGCTGACCGGTGAGAACGTCATCGCCGGCACGATGCTGTTGCGGATCACGATGCTCCCCGGACTCGCCCTGATGATGTGGGCCGTTCCCCATCTCGCGACGAAGCTCGGCGGAAACACCTCGATCGCCCTGTGGCTCGCAGTACTCAATCCCCTCGTCCTGATCCACCTGATCGGCGGCGTTCACAACGAGATGCTCATGGTCGGCCTCATGGCCGCAGGCATTGCGCTCGCTCTCGAACGCAAGCACCTCTTCGGGATCGGGCTGATCGCGCTCGCCGTCGCGATCAAGGCAACCGCAGGCGTCGCACTTCCCTTCATAGTCTGGATCTGGATGATCCACGAGCGGGAGGACGCCGCAGCGGCCGGGCGAGAACCGGCGTCACCGATCCGATCGTTCGTCAAAACGGCCGGCGCAGGTTTCGCGGTGTTCGTGGCGGTACTCGGATCCACCTCACTGATCGCCGGAGTCGGCCTCGGCTGGACGACGGCACTCTCCGGTTCGGCAAAGATCATCAACTGGCTCTCGCTGCCCACGATCGTGGCGCACATCGGAACCATGGCAACCTCCTGGTTCGCCGGCGACCATTTCAACGACATCCTCGAAGTCTCCCGGACCATCTCGGCGGTTGTGTTGATCGCGATCATCGCCGTCGTGTGGTGGCGCTACCGCAAGACCGAGCGCGACGCCGTCATGGGCATCGTGATCGTGATGGTCGCCATCGTCGTTCTGTCCCCCGCAGCACTCCCCTGGTACTACTCCTGGCCGCTGGCAGTAGCTGCCGGTTTCGCAATGTCGCCGACGACTCTCGCCGTACTGACCGGGCTGTCCACCTGGCTGATGCTGGTGTTCCAGCCGGACGGATCGATCGGCCTCTACACGTTCCCGCACGTGGCTCTGGCCATCGTCGCTGCCGTGATCGCGGCGATGTCCTTGCAGACGGAAGACCCACTGCGACTTCGTGGACGCAAACACGAGAAACCGATCGAAATGACGTCAGCCGCCTCGGCGCCCTCGACGTCAGGATCTGCGTGATCCGCGTGTCATGAACGCACTGCCTGCGTCCTATGAATTCTGCGAGGACGTGACGAGGGAACACGGCCGAACGTACTTTCTGGCCACCCGGTTGTTGCCCGTACCTCGACGCCGCGCAGTTCACGCGCTCTACGCATTTGCTCGCGTCGTCGACGACATCGTGGACGAACCCTCGGGTCCGCATGAACGAGGCACGGTGCTCGCCGACGTCGAACGTGCAGCCGTCAACGCACTCGACAACCCCACTGCGACAGGTGGCTTCCCGTCGACGGTTCCCCTCGACCTGACACGCGTACTCCCGGCCTTCGCGGATGCTGTGAAGACGTTCGACATCCCGCGCGCATATTTCGACGCCTTCTTCGAGTCCATGCGGATGGACGCCCCCGACACGGCGAAGTTTCGACCCGTTTACAACACGATGGACGAACTCAGCGAGTACATGTACGGCTCTGCCGTCGTCATCGGTTTGCAGATGCTCCCGATTCTCGGAGTGAGCGTTCCGCAGCAGGAAGCTGTAGTGCCCGCGTCGAATCTCGGTGAGGCGTTTCAGCTGACCAACTTCATCCGCGACGTCGGTGAAGACCTCGACCGGGGACGTCTGTATCTACCGGCGGGCGAGTTCGCCGCATTCGGGGTCGACATCGAGATGCTCGAACACGGGCGAAGAACCGGAACGGTGGACGTTCGGGTCAAGCGCGCGCTGGCACACTTCATTGCCGTGACGCGGGGGCGGTATCGGTCTGCCGAATCTGGCATCCCGATGCTCGATCGGCGGGTCCAGCCGTCGATCCGCACGGCTTTCGTGTTGTACGGAGCAATTCTCGACCAGGTCGAGCGCGCCGACTTCCGGATACTGCATCGACGTGTGTCCGTTCCAGGACGCACGCGACTTCGAGTCGCTGCGCCGGGTCTGGTCCGGTCGGCAACCTACGCGGCGAAAAACCGCATGCGGTGAGTTGTCAGAAGGCCGGCAGCTCAGAAAGCCATGGCCTGTGCGCGGCGGATGACCTCACGCGCGAGATCACCATGCAGTGCGTCCACCGGGCGCCCCGGCAGGGAATCGTCGGCCAGGAACAACCAGCGGAGGATTTCGACATCGGTGTAGCCGCCGTCGTGCAGCACCGCCAGCAGACCGGGCAGCCACTTGACGATCTGGCCGTCCTCGCCGAAGAACACTTCGGGGACACCGAGAACGCCATGCCGCTTGACTGCGATGATCTTGTGATCGCGAAGCAACTGGTGAACCTTGCTCACCGGCAACCCGACGTTCTTCGCCACATCCACCAGCTGGAACAGGGAAACCGAAGAATCCAGGACATCATCACAATAAGGAATCGCGCTCACCGCGAGAAGTTTATCCGGTCCGGCGAGCCCGCTGTGTACCGCCCGGTGCAGTGCTCGAAACTGCCGCTCCGCTCAGGTCACAGCGCTCTGTGACGTTCTCGAGACTTCCGCGTCGGTATCGCTGGCTACGATGGACGGGATGCGGCGTATCAGTAACCGGGATTTCGCGGTGGATGTAAATGGGTGCCCTCACTGCGGGAGCCAGTACGCGGTAAACAACCACCCACATGCCGACAGCTACCACCTAGACCGCAAGCAGACAGATCGCAAGCACGGAGGAACAGTCATTACGGAGGTCGAGGGTTGATCGGCGAAATGCTCGAGCGCCGCTATCGAGTGGACGCACCGATCGCGCGCGGCGGTATGTCGACCGTGTATCGAGGCCTCGATACACGGTTGGATCGACCTGTCGCGATCAAGGTGATGGACCCGCAATTCGCCGGCGATCCAGCGTTCCTGACTCGTTTCGAGTTCGAGGCCCGGGCCGTGGCCCGACTCAAGCATCCGGCCCTTGTGGCCGTCTACGACCAAGGCAGCGATCGCAATCACGTGTTCCTCGTGATGGAACTCGTCGACGGTGGCACCTTGCGTGAACTCCTTCGTGAGCGCGGACCGATGCCGCCACACGCAGTCGCTGCAGTCGTGGCACCTGTCCTGGACGCGTTGGCGGTGGCGCATCGAGCGGGACTGGTTCACCGTGACGTCAAACCCGAGAACATCTTGATCTCGGACACCGGCGAAGTGAAGATCGCCGACTTCGGATTGGTGCGTGCAGCTGCGGCAGCAACCACCACCTCCAACAGCGTGATCCTCGGCACCGCGGCCTATCTGTCGCCGGAACAGGTGACGTCAGGAATTGCCGACACTCGAAGCGACGTCTACTCGACCGGTGTGTTGATGTTCGAACTTCTCACCGGTACAACACCGTTCACCGGCGATTCGTCACTCTCCATCGCCTACCAACGCATCCACGACGATGTCCCGCGCCCAGGTTCACGTATCCCCGGTGTACCGGCGCAGTTCGATCGTCTGGTCGCCGAAGCCACTCACCGCGAGCCCGCACATCGTTTCGCCGACGCCGGTGAGATGGCAGCTGCACTTCGCAGTGTGAGCGAGCAACTGGAACTTCCGTCATACCGCGTTCCCGCTCCGCGTCGAAGCGCCCAGCACCAGAGCGCGCAAGTTGCCCCGGCCCGGCCACAACCGGCGCCTGCGCCTCCCACGGAGGTACACCCGAACTCTGCTGCGCGCCCGAACCCTGCTGCCACGACGGTATTGGCGTCCGGCGTGGCCCCGGCTGTGGCAGCCACCACGGCGCTCGGCACGGGCTCTCCTCCCCCTGGCGGTATCCAGCACACTCGCGCGGTCACCGCACAAACTGCTCGTCCGGCGACGGTCGACGGCGACTCGGATTTCGACGACGGTTCCGATTTCGGCGACGACCACCCGGGGCACGACGATCCGCATGCTCATTTTGTCGAGGCACGACGCAAATCGCGACGAGCCACCCTGATCTGGCTGCTCGTCATCGCGGTCCTCGCGCTCGCGTTGGGCTTCGGCGGATGGTGGATGGGCTCGGGCCGCTATACAGCTGTTCCCTCGATCGACGGGCTGACCAAGGACACTGCGGTCACCGCTCTGCAGGACGCCGGGCTCTCCCCCGACGTCCAGGGTCAGTACTCCGACGCCCAACCCATCGACACGGTGATCGGGACAGACCCGGCCTCCGGCTCGAGGGTTACCAAAGGCTCGACCGTGGCGTTACTGACTTCGCTCGGGCGTCCGACTGTCCCGCCCATTCCGGCCGGCGGCGACGTCTCGGCCCTGGGCGCACAACTCGCCGACCGCACTCTCGTCGCGGTCGACGGCGGGGACACATTCAGCTCCAAGATCCCGATCGGCGGCGTGGCCGCGCTCGACCCGGCACCGGGAACCGAAGTTGCCGTGGGCTCCTCGGTCAAGGTCATCACGTCCAAAGGGTCACCGCCCGTAGACATTCCCGATGTGAAGGGCATGTCCGAGAACGCTGCGCGCGCCGCCCTCGACAAGGTAGGCATCTCAGTCAGCACCACCAGAACAACGTTCGACGACGCCGTCGAGGGCGGTAGCGTGATCGGCACCGATCCCGCAGTCGGGTCCTCCGTCAACGCCGGCACCTCCGTGGTTCTCCTCATCTCCGATTCCGTCAAGGTTCCCTCGCTGATCGGCCGCTCCGTCTCCTCAGCACGCGAAGAACTCGGCCGCCTCGGCCTCGAGATCACCGTGCGTCAGCTCACCCAGAACGACAGCTCGGTCATCATCAGCCAGAGCGTCAAGAACGACCTCGTTGCCAAGGGCACCGACATCAGCGTCGTCGCAATTCCCTGACAGTCCGCTTCGGCCTAATCTGAATTCATGGCCACGTGGGAACCCGAGAGCATTGGGATACTCGACTTGCCGTCGGGGAGATCGATTCGGGGTCGAGGACTCCGCAATCCACTTCCTTCCGGACCTCTCCCCACCTTCGGCGTCTATCTGACCGGCAAAGAACCTCCCGACACCGAATGGGAGTCGGAGTGGGTCCGCTGGCGAGATTTCTGGTTGCCGAGCGATCCCGATGCGCTGCGCAGGGCCTTGCACGAAGTGTGGGTGCGCTCGGAAACCGAAAGAGTCGAGATCGCTTGTGGTGGTGGATACGGCCGCACCGGAACAGCGTTGGCCACTCTTGCCGTCATGGACGGAGTGCCCAGTAAGGACGCCACCGCGTACGTTCGCGCACGTTACTCACCTCGCGCCGTCGAAATGCCCTGGCAGCGCCGATTCGTCACACGATTCACGCAATAGCGAACGCCCCCACCTGCGCGAGCGGGTGAGGGCGGTTGCCGAAAATCTATGCCGGCGCGAATCAGCTTCGGCGAAGCAAGGTTTCAGCCTCGCAGCATCTCGGCCACGAGGAACGCGAGCTCCAACGACTGTTGGGTGTTCAATCGGGGGTCGCACGCCGTCTCGTAGCGACCGCCGAGATCGAGGTCGGAGATGTCCTGCGCGCCGCCGAGGCACTCGGTGACGTTCTCACCGGTCAGCTCGACGTGGATGCCACCCGGATGCGTGCCGAGACCGTTGTGGACCTCGAAGAATCCCTGGACCTCGTCGACGATGCGGTCGAAGTGGCGCGTCTTGTACCCGGTGGAGGCTTCGTGGGTGTTGCCGTGCATCGGATCGCACTGCCAGATGACCTGGTGACCGGTGGCTTGGACCTTCTCGATGATCGCCGGCAGCAGGTCGCGGACCTTGCCGTTGCCCATGCGCGAGATCAGAGTCAGACGACCTGGCTTGTTGGTGGGGTCGAGACGCTCGACGTATTCCACCGCCATTTCCGGCGTCGTGCTCGGGCCGATCTTGAGGCCGATCGGGTTGGACACCAACTCGGCGAAGGCGATGTGCGCGCCGTCGAGCTGACGAGTGCGGTCACCGATCCAGAGGAAGTGAGCCGACAGGTCGTAGAGCTTGGGGTGATCGCTGTCGTTGTCGAGACGCAGCATCGCGCGCTCGTAGTCGAGAACCAGAGCCTCGTGGCTGGCAAAGATCTGTGCCTGGTGCAGGCTCGGATCGGTGACGCCACACGCGTTCATGAACTGCAGGCCGCGGTCGATCTCGGCTGCCAGTTGCTCGTAGCGTGCGCCCGCGGGAGACGCTGCGACGAATTCGCGGTTCCAATCGTGCACCTTGTGCAGGTCGGCCATGCCGGCGCCGGTGAGTGCGCGAACCAGGTTCATCGCGGCGCTGGCGTTGGCGTATGCACGCACCAGTCGCGAAGGATCGTGGGCGCGGACTGCCTCGTCGGCGACGAGCGAGTTGATCATGTCGCCGCGGTAGGACTTCAGACCCAACGAGTCGATGTCGGCCGAGCGCGGTTTGGCGTACTGGCCGGCGATGCGAGCGACCTTGACGACCGGCATCGAGGAACCGTAGGTGAGCACGACGGCCATCTGCAGCAACGTGCGGATGTTTCCCTTGATGTGCGGCTCGGTGTTGTCCGCGAAGGTCTCGGCGCAGTCACCGCCCTGGAGCAGAAATGCCTCACCACGCGCGACCTGCGCGAGACGCTCTTGCAGCGCCTCGACTTCGCTGGCCACCGTGATGGGAGGCACGCTCTCGAGCACAGTCCGCATGGCGGCCGCCTGGTCAGCGGGCCACGAGGGCTGCTGAGCAGCGGGCTTCGCGAGCGCCTCGTCGAGCTGCTTACGCAGTCCGGCAGGCAGCGGCGGGAGTTCGGGCAAGCGGTCGATCGGCACGTCGACAGTCCAGTTCACCTCTACAGGATATTCGCTCGCTCGTCGGCGCGTCACACAGGCTCTCGATCGCAGCCCAATCGGAACACTTCCCGCGCACCGAAACCTGGGTCAGCGAAGTGACCGTGCAGCCGAAATGGCGTCGAACTTCACGAGGTTGTGCCTGGCGTCGGCAAGTGCGTCGTGTGCGTCGGCGGGCGCCGACGGGAGGGCAGGACTGCCGTTGTCTTCCCAGAACTGTCGGAGTTCGCGGGTGTACCGCGGCATCGACTGCGGTAGTTCCGTCATGTCGCCCCACAACTGGCACAGCGCGACGTGGTCGTAGGCGGCGACCCACGCCCAGAGCTCCGGAACCACCATCGGCCGCGGAACGAAGAATTTCAGAAGATCGTCGCGGATCTTCTCGCGTGATTTCCACAGCGGCGACGAAGGCTGCGGCAACTTCGGCAGCACGTTCTTGCGCACCCAACTACCGGCACGGGCGGGATCGAACTCCGTCGAAACCGCGTAGTACTCTCGGCCGTCCTCACAGACAACGCCGATGGACACGAGATCGATGGTTCGACCGTCTTCGATGAATTCACAGTCGTAGAAGTAGCGCACGTCCGAAAACTATGCCGCACGCGCAGGCTCTGGAGCCAATGCGCGTGCGGCCGGTGTGGGAAATCTCTAGCTGGCTTGTGCGTCCGGGAGCGAATCCTTGTCGGTCTTCGCGGATTCCTTCGACTCGGCCGAGGCCACGAGATCGACAACCGACTCGCTGCCTTCCGCCGGAACGTCGACGGCAGCTTCGGGTTTCGTGGGCGCCTGGTTCTTGAGGCTCGCCGCGTAGATGTCCACGTACTCCTGGCCGGAGAGTTTCATCAACTTGTACATCACCTCGTCGGTCACAGCGCGCTCGACGAAGCGGTTTCCGCCCATGCCTTCGAAGCGGGAGAAATCGATGGGTTCGCCGACGATCACGGTGACCTTGGCGGGACGCCACATCCGTGAGCCGATCGGATTCATCTTGTCGGTGCCGACCATCGCTACCGGGATCACCTTGACGCCCGATTCAAGTGCGAGGCGCGCCATTCCGGTCTTGCCTTTGTAGAGGCGACCGTCAGGCGAGCGCGTCCCCTCGGGGTAGATACCCAGCAAGCTGCCCGAACCGAGGACCTTGAGACCGGCGTTGAGTGCATCCTGGGCCGCGTCTGCACCGGTTCGGTCGATGGGGACCTGACCGACCGCGGTGAAGAACCACTTCTGGAAAGCGCCCTTCAGACCGGAACCGGTGAAGTACTCACTCTTGGCAAGGAACGTGATGCGGCGGTTGACGCGAAGCGGAAGGTAGAACGAGTCCAGAACCGCCTGGTGATTGCTGGCCAGAATGGCCGCCCCGTCAGTCGGAATGTTCTCGTGACCCTTGACCGTCGGACGCCCGAGCAGCCAGAGAATCGGCCCCAGCAACACATACTTGAAGAGCCAATACCACACGGCGTCCCTCCCATTCACAGCTGAATTTCGCTGAGTACGACCTTACTGCCGACCGGTAACCCCCGCTACACACGCCCCTGCAGGATCGACCCGATCACAGTCCGGCAGACGTGGTTCCAGCGCCGTCGACCCCACCGAGATCCTGAGGCACTACCGATCGGGCCAAAGCGGCGGCGCCGACCATGCCCGCAGCTTCGCCCAGCTGAGCGGAACGGATGCGGGCCAGTGGGCGGTGCTTCGCCCCGGTCAACAATGTCGCGTATTGCTCGCGGGCGTCGTCGAGAAACAGTGGGGCAGAACTCGCGACGCCGCCGGCGATCACGACCAGATCGGGATCGTAGACGTCACCGACCATGGCCAGACCCACGGCCAGCCAACGGGTGAACTCGGCGATCGTTGCCAGCGCGAGTGGGTCACCGTCCTGCGCGGCGTTGGCGATCCGGCGACCGGTGAGCGAACCAGGATCCACCGCTACCTCACGCGCCAGGACCGTCGACGCGGCCGGGTCGGCGGCAAGCAGTTCGATTGCCGTGTCGACGAGCGCCGTTCCGCTGCAATAGCGCTCCCAACACCCACGTTTGCCACACGCGCACTGACGCCCGCCCGGAACGACCTGGATGTGGCCCAGTTCGGGAGCGACTCCGTGACTCCCCCGGTACAGCTCACCGTTGATCAGCAGCGCTCCACCGATTCCGGTCCCGATTGCCACCATCACGACATTGCGGCCACCTGCGGCCGCGCCGAATCGGTGCTCCGCGAACGCCGCCGCATTGGCGTCGTGTTCGAGAACGACCGGCAAGCCGAGCCGCTTGCTCAAGTCACTTCCGACCGGCGCGTCCACCCACGGCAAGTGCGGAGCGAACCGAACCGAGCTTCGATCGGAGGTGATGAAGCCGGCGACCGCCAACCCCACGGCCGATACCTCGTGCCTGGTGACCAATTCGCGCACGACGCGATCGAGACCGTCTTCGAGTGCCCTGGCCGACTGCGGGGTCGGGGCTTGAATCATCTCGAGCACTTGTCCGTCGACGTCCACGACGGAGGCCCTGATACTCGTCCCGCCGACGTCGATGCCGACCGTCAAGATGTCGTCCATGGTGGAGTCGGAGACCGCTTTCAAGCGGCGCGCGCTCATCGCGACGATTCCCGCGCGAGCGGCGTCCGCTGGAGTGCGCACCCTGAATCGGTGCCTCGTGCGTCGGTGACCATTGTGTCGATTGTGCTCATCTCGGGCCGTTCGCTCTACCCGGGGTACTGAGTCAGTCCTTGACCGTCACGTTGATCGGGACAAATGCCGCCGTGCGAGTTCGCTCCGCACCTGGCGTCGTCGGACCGCCGTCCGGTCCACGATCGGGACCTGACGGCCCCCCGAGAAACTCGTCGAGAATCTCACGAAGCAACGCAAGGAATGCTGCTGCTTGACCCGCGAGGAATGCCAACAGTTCGTGGTGCTCACCGCGAACCAGTGCGGCGAGGGCGCACACCGGGCACCAGCTGCAGCCGGTGAACACCGGCTGCGTGTCCGTGGACGCCGAGTCACTCGCAACGTCTGGGGTCGCTGCTGCGGCCTTCTGCAGCACCGGTTCCAGGCGCGTCAGAACGGTTTCCGCCAGCGCGCGAAACTCCGCGACGAGGCGCTCGTGCTCTTCGCTCATACCGGCCACACCGCGGGATCCGGGCTGAACCGGATGATCAGGTAACTGCCGTCCAACTCCGCCCCGTTCACGACACAACGACGCAGCACCGACGCCAAACGAACTCTGCGTCGTACGCCGTCTGCTCCCACCAGCACATCGTCCTCCACCCGGCCCAACGACAACGACGACGGATCCACGAGCGGAAGGTACATCCGCATCACGTACACCGAATCGACTCCGGTCCCGGACTCCAACGACACCACGATGTTGTCCGCGGTACCGACGGTGCCCGAATCCGTGCCCGTTCCACCCTCGAACGTGGCCGCGATCTCGCCCAGAGCGGCCAACCCTACCGGTTCGGCGCAAGCGCGTTCGACCGTTGTGACGGACATTCCATCGGTTGATCCACGCAGTTCGTCCACGACGAGTGCCTGAGCCGCCCGGATCGACGCGAGCCACTGCGCCGCCGGTGAATCGTCGACACCCTTCCCGGCGGACGAGTTGAACTGCGGGACAAGGTTGTTGACCACAATCCCGTCAACTCGCAACCCGGCCAGAGCCAGCCCGGACAACGTCCGACGAGTCGCCGCGACCGACACGCCGTCGGCCGACGTCACCACACGCACGCCGGTGTTCTCCCGATCCGAGAGGTGAACCGCGATCCGATCCACCGACGCGAGCACGCATTCGACGACGGACACGAGCAGGAGCAGCCGCATGTCCGTACCTGTCACAGCCACCATCCGCCTGTGCCGCGGCCACAATCGCTCGAGATACTCCGACACCATCGACGGCGAGCCGAGTATCCGCAGCGCTTCGGCTGCGGCCGGACAGTCCACGATCACGACGTCGTAGTCGCCGCTGTCCGAGAGGTCGACGATCTCGGCGAGCCCGAGCATGTCTTGGATGCCCAGGGATCCCGTCAACTCTTCCGGTTCCAAGCCCTCGAATGACGAACCGTGTTCGTGATCTCCCGCTCCGAAAGTTCCTGCAGCGTCGATCAACCCCGACAATCCTCGGAACTTGTCCTCGAGGAGCGCTGACGTGTCGAGTTGCCGGACGTCGAGACGCTCGGTGAGAGATGTGGTCGTTCGCGGATTCGGCACGCCCAGGACGTCTGCAAGAGAACCTGCCTGATCGATCGACACGAGCAGCACTCTCGCCCCATCGGTCGCAGCCGACACAGCAGTCGCTGCGGCAAGCGTCGTCGTGCCTACTCCGCCTTTACCGACGAACAGTTGGACGCGCGATCGTTGCTCCGGCACTCAGCCCTCGACTCGCTTCTTCAGTTCCTTCAGAGCTGTGTCGGTGATGATCTTCTCGGCCTTGCGCTTGAACAGTCCGATCATCGGAATCGTCAGGTCGACCGTCAACTCGTAGGTGACCGACGTGGTGCCGTTCGGGCCGGGCTCGAGTGTGTACGAACCGAATTGGGACTTCTGAATCTCGCCCGAGATCAGCTCCCAACTCACCGCCATACCGTCCGGTGCCCACGAATACTGCAGTTCGTAGGTGTCCTTCACCATCCCCGCGTCGAGGACGAAACGTACTCGGTCCGCGCGGCCGCCCTGTCCCGGCGCCGTCACCTCGACGGACTTCGCCGCGGCCACCCACTCGGGGTACCGCTCGAAATCGGCGATGACGTCCATCACGGCGTCGGCAGGAGCGTCGATGCTGATCAACCCCTTGGTCTTCTCGGCCATACGACTGCGCTACCTTCCTTCGTCAAAAGTCCAGAACCTGCACAACGTGCAGTGCTTCGATTATCAGTCCGGTGCTACTCCGGCGGCACGTCCCGCTTCGAGTTCGCGTTTGAGCTGGAACGACATGACCTTGCCGTCGACCCGACGCTTGCGGTTCATCCCGGCGAGGTCGAGGGTCGCCAGATCGGACGGCGATACGCCGACCGGCTCACAATGCAGGAAGTAGTGCGCGATCGTCCCGTCCATGACCGGTTCGAGCCACACCTCCATGGTGCCGACCAGCTGACCGGACACCCCCCAACGGAATCCTGCGGGACCGCGATCTTCCCGGACTTCGAGCTCGAGATCACTGAACCAGCGACGCCACTGCGCGCGCGAGGACAACAGTTCGGCGACCCGCTCGGGCGGGGCGGCGATGAAAGTCTGGTCTGCGACCTGAATGCTGCTCACCGAAGTAGCTTCACATATCGCGTCCGCGAAGCGTCGAGGGGTGTCGCAACACTACATACCGGACAGACTGTAAGCCTGGCCACAACTGCGTCGGACATGCGACTACAGTAGGAGACGAAAACCCTACTCGTCAGTATTTCGCAGTGTCGGAGGTATTTCGTGCCTGAGTTCAGCGCACCCCAGACGTTCACCATTCCCGAGGATGCCTCCGCGGTCGACTCGGTCTTCGCCTTCGCGAAGACGAAGCCGGCGGCGGTTGTCTACAAGCGCAAAGTCGGAAATGCATGGGTCGATGTCACTGCAGGCGATTTCGCCGCTCAGGTGACTGCCGTCGCCAAGGGCCTGATCGCGATCGGAGTCGAGCAGGGCGATCGCGTCGGCCTCATGTCGGCGACTCGCTTCGAATGGCCGCTCGTCGACTACGCCATCTGGGCGGCCGGCGGCGTGACGGTTCCGATCTACGAAACCTCCGCAGCCGAGCAGGTTCGCTGGATTCTCGAGGACTCCGAAGCAATCGACCTCATCGTCGAGAACGACGCACATGCCGCGACCGTGAAGGACGTCGCTGCAGCCGCCCCCGCGCTGCGCACGGTGTACCAGATCGATGCCGCGGCAGGCGGTAAAGGTGTTGTCGAGGAATTGACCGCACTGGGCGCCGACATCTCCGACGAGGACGTCCACGCCCGCGTCGCTGCACTGAAGGCATCCGATCCCGCGACCCTGATCTACACGTCGGGCACCACGGGCCGACCCAAGGGCTGCCAGCTGACGCACTCCAACCTGATTGCCGAGTCGAAGGGCATCCTCGACTCCAACCTCGGCACGCTGCTCAAGACTCCTGGCGTTGGCACTCTGATGTTCTTGCCGCTCGCGCACGTTCTCGCTCGCGCAGTCAGCATCGCGTCGTTCGATGCCGGTGCAGCGCTGGGGCACACGAGCGACATCCCGAACCTCGTTCCGACGTTCGGCGAGTTCACGCCCGACTTCATCCTCTCGGTGCCGCGCGTGTTCGAGAAGGTCTACAACAGCGCACGCGCCAAGGCGCACGGCGACGGCAAGGGAAAGATCTTCGACGCGGCCGCAGACACCGCCGTCGCGTGGAGCGAGGCGCAGGACAAGGGCGGCGCCGGCATCGTTCTCAAGGCCAAGCACGCTCTCTTCGACAAGCTCGTGTACTCGAAGCTGCGCGCAGCGCTCGGCGGGCAGTGCCAGCTGGCCATTTCCGGTGGTGCACCTCTGGGCGCTCGACTCGGCCACTTCTTCCGCGGTATCGGTGTCACGATCTACGAGGGCTACGGACTGACCGAGACCACCGCAGCGTTCGCCGTCAACACCATCGGCGCACAGAAGGTCGGTTCTGTCGGAAAGCCGTTGGCCGGCAACTCCGTTCGTATCGCAGAAGACGGCGAAATCCTCCTCTCGGGACCGGTGGTCTTCACCGGCTACTGGCGCAACGAGAAGGCGACCGCCGAGTCGATCGAGAACGGCTGGTTCCACACCGGCGACCTCGGCACCGTCGACAAGGACGGCTACATCACCATCACCGGCCGCAAGAAGGAAATCATCGTCACGGCAGGCGGCAAGAACGTCTCCCCCGCTCAGCTCGAAGATTCCCTTCGCGCGCACCCGCTGATCAGCCAGGCCATCGTGGTCGGCGACCAGAAGCCTTTCATCGGCGCCCTCATCACCATCGACGCCGAAGCTCTCCCCGCCTGGAACGAGCGCAACAACAAGGCCGCAGGAACCACAGCGGCCGACCTGGTTTCGGACGGCGAACTGGTCGGCGAAATCCAGGACGCCATCGACGAGGCCAACAAGCTCGTCTCACACGCCGAGGCGATCAAGAAGTTCCGCATTCTTCCGGTCGACTTCTCCGAGGACACAGGCGAACTCACGCCCACGATGAAGCTCAAGCGCAACGTCGTGCACGAGAGCTTTGCCGCCGACATCGAAAAGATCTACGCCAAGTAGTCTTTCGCCGATCAGCCCTCTGCCGACACGAACGTGCCGACATGAACGGCCCGCACCGAATTCGGTGCGGGCCGTTCGCGTTCGAGTCCCGTTTGCTCAGCCGAGGAGATTACGCAGTTTCGAAGCGAGCGTGTCCCACTTCCAGTCTTCGGCAACCCATGCCCGGCCGGCTGCTCCCATCGCGGCCGCGCGATCACGATCGGACAGCACCTCGATCACGGATTCGGCGACGTCGCGAACAGAGGTGCCGTCGACCACGAGCCCGGTCTTGTTCTGCTGCACCGTTTCCGGAGCGCCACCACTGCGCCCGGCGATGACCGGCACACCGGTAGCCGAGGCCTCGAGGTAGACGATTCCCAGTCCTTCGACGTCCAATCCGGCGCCTCGGGTACGGCACGGCATGGCGAACACGTCGGCGATCGTGTGGTGCGCTGCCAACTCTGCGGCGGGCACCGTGCCCGTGAAGACGACGTGATCGTCCATCCCGGTCTTACGCGCCAATTGGCGGAGATGGTCCTCGTACGGCCCACCTCCGACGATCACCAGTACCGCCCCGTCAATGCTCTTGCGTACGGTCGGCAGCGCCTTGATGAGCATGTCCTGCCCCTTGCGTGGCACGAGCCGCGACAGGCACAGGATCGTGGGCCGCTCGCCCAGCCCGTATCGCTTACGCAGTTCCGCGCGGGCGACCGAGTCCGGGTGGAACACTGACGTGTCCACTCCGGAAGGAAGGTGCTCGAGCGCCGCTTGCGGGCCGAAGGCCGCCGAGAACCGCCCACGGGTGTATTTGCTGACGAACGTCACCGCATCGGTGTGGTCACCGATCACACGCAACGACTGCCGCGCACCGGGAATCATCGACCATCCGACCTCGTGGCCGTGAGTACTCGCGATCACTCGGCTCGCTCCGGCGCGTCGAACAACCGGTGCCAACAACGCCAACGGCGCTGCCGCACCGAACCAGACCGACTCGCAGTCGTGCTTCTTGACCAACTTCGCGGCTCGACGAGCGACAAAAGGCGACGGCAGCATCAGCGTCGTCGGGTGCCGAACGACCTCGAAAGGCTGTGCCGCATCGAACTTCTTGTGCGAGTCGCCCCGCCACCGCGGTGCGTACACCACCAACTTGTCCGGCGGCAGATGCCCGGCGAACGTGTGGAGATAGGACTGGATACCTCCGGGGCGAGGAGGAAAATCGTTGGTCACCAAGAGGGTCCGGCGCATCCGTCCACCGTAGGGCACTCGGTGCTTCAAACGTGCGAAGGGCACCTCGCCGCTGCAATCGACCCAGCCGCGAACTACTCAGCCCAGATGGCTGTTGGTCCAGTCGACCCATCCGGCTCGCAGTTCCTCGGTTCCGACGCCAACGACCGCTCGGATCCGCGAATCGAGGTCTTCGGCCGTCATCTTTCCGGAGGCGAGAGCGCGAAAGAGGTCGGTCAGCTTTGCTTCTCCGAATCGATCGGCGATATACGCGTTGATCGACCACGCCGATTCGTACGCCAGTGAACTCACGACCGGTACACCGCTGAACTGCGTGTCGTCCGGAAACTCGGTCGGAGTATCGCCGGAGCGTACCGCTGCCGCCAGAGTCGGCGCGATCTCACCCCAGGCCCGCGAGGATCCACGGTTTCCCGCGTATTCGGCAAACCCTTCCAATACCCACATCGGCGACCCGTCACGGGTTTTCGATCGGGCGGCTATGTGCATCAGTTCGTGGCGCAACACCGTTCGCCTGGTGATGTCGGTCAACCTCGAAGCCGCGGCAGGCGAGAAGACCACCCGCTGGCCACTCACGTCGGAAGACCCGTCCGCCGTCGCATCCGCGACCGACACTGCAGCAATCGAAGCGCCGTCGTGATGGGAGCCGACCAGTGCGGTGAATTCCTCAGCGGACCCCGCCACCATGAGCACCGCGCGCTCGGACCACCACGGCCCCCACAACTGCGTCGTGTTCTCGATGGCTGAGTCCACATCGGCAGCCAAAGCGTCGACGAACGCCTGCTGACCCGGGTGGCCGATCACCAGCGCGTTACCCGCAGAATTCTCGGCGACGGCAAGCGGGCCGAAGTCCCAGGGGCCGTTCCAGGATTCGCCCGCCGTTCGGGCGCCGTCCAGTCCGACGATCGACCCGTCCGCAAGAACCGACCACTGATCGCCGCGTTTCGCGAGCGTCATGGACACTGCCTTGCGCGTGGGCAATGCGTCGACGCCGTCGAGGGCGTACCGCAACAGAACTTGCGCATTCCATACTTCGACGTCTCCGCCCGGCGCACCGGTTCGCGGCGCCGGAGTCAGGCCGCCGCTGGGAATCTCGTATCCCCAGTCGGAGAATTCAAGCGCTCCCGCAGCAGTGGCTCGTCGAACTTCCGCCTCGAGCACACCGGGTGCGGCGGCACTGTCGACGAACTTCGCCAGCCCCGACGGATCGTCGGACATCTGAGCCGCGGCCCATGCATCGAGAAAGCTCTGGACTTGAGCGCTGCGTTCCGCGTCCTGTTCGGCGGCGGCATTTTCGTCGGAATCGGACCTGTTCGTCAGGAAGATCGTCAGGCCCAGAACGAGCACCACGGCTACACCGAGCGCCACGAGGGCCGGATACTCCCAACGGCGTGGTCGATCTGCGCCGACGTCGGGCGTCGTCATCGGTTCAGTCGGCACGGTGCCGAGTGTAGGAGAACTCGACTCGACGCTTCACGGCGGCTGGCCACACGCCGCTCGGGCGCAGCAAGCCGTCAGTAACGACGCGCAGTGGAGAACTCCATGCCTGCCATCGACTGGACCTTCACCGGTACGCCGAACGTCGACGCATGCAGAATGTTTCCGTCGCCGGCGTAGATGCCGACATGCGAGTTGTCGCTGTAGAAAGTCACGACGTCGCCGGGCTGTAGTTGGTCCCTCGACACCGGTACACCGCCCTGCGCCTGCGCTTGGCTCGATCGCGGCAGAGTCTTTCCGATCTGCTTGTAGGCCCACACCACCAGACCTGAGCAGTCGAACTCGTTCGGGCCGGTCGCGCCCCAGACGTACGGGTCACCGATCCGCGTGAGGCCTGCCTGCAGAGCAGCAGCACCCGAGCCAGGGGTCAAGTTAGCCAGAATTTTGCTGAGATCGACGTCCGGCGGGAAAGGCGTACCGCTCAGTTGGTTACGTTCGTCGTCGGTGAGATTCTGGAAGGCTTTGGTCACGTCGGCGATCTGCGTCTGCAGTTCACTCTGCTTGCGCTGCAAATCGTCACTGAGCGCGCGGGCTTGATCGGCGGCGGTTCGCGCTTCTTCGGCCGATCGCTTCGACGCTTCCGAGGCGGCACGCGCATCGGCAGTGGCTTGGTTGAACTGAGAGACCTGTACTGCCGCGTCGTTGGAAATCACGTCGAGCGCAGACATCTGGTCGAGCAACTGCTGCGGCGAGTCGCTCACCATCAACGCAAAGAGGCGATTGGTTCGCGCACCCTGGTAATTCGCTGTGGCAATACGGTTTACCGCCGGAGCGAACTCGGCGACGCGCGCCGAAGCCGCGTCGAGAAGACCCTGATCGGCTGCCGATCGCACGTCCGCATCATTCGCGACTGCCAGCTTCGCGTCGAGGTCGATCTGCGCGTTGTGCAGCGCTTCGTTGGTCTGCTCGGAAACCCGGGAGAGTTCACCGAGCTTGTCGAGCGCCTCGGTGGGGTTGGTGATGACGGGGTCGGCACCGGCCTGCATCGAAGGCCCTGCAACGAGTCCGAACGCCAGCACTCCCACTGTCAATGCGGCCCGTACTCGACTGTTGTTTTTCGATGAAACCACGGAATGCAACTCTCCGTCTCGGTGAAGCGACGCCGACCGGGACCGGTCGACGATCTGTTAGCTGGCTGTCAACTATCCACAGTACCTGTCTCGGCCGCGCAATGTCTCGATAAGGTTACGGAACGGCATACGTTTGTGTCTACTCGCCGGTAGGCGTGTCGGGGTGAAGTACCGGGCGAATTGTCGCGAAACGAAAATGTGGGCCCCGAATCGAAGATTCGAGGCCCACATTCGAAGATCCGGAGCTCCCCCGAGCTCCGCCGCATCACAGCGGCGGATCGTTCCGACTGCCTACCGGAGACAGCCGTCGAGCGTGTTCAGAAATCAGTAACGGCGAGCGCCGTCGTACGGCATCGAGGACACCGGAGCGAGCTTCACGGGCTGACCAGCGGTCGACGCGTGGATGACATTGCCGTTACCGGCGTAGATGCCCGAATGCGATCCGCCGTAGAAGGAGATCACGTCGCCGACCTGAAGATCGGACTGTGCGACGGCAACGCCGGCTGCAGCCTGGTCGTAGCTCGTGCGAGGCAGGTTGAGACCGGCCTGCTTGTATGCCCACTGAACGAGACCGGAGCAGTCGAATGCGTCCGGGCCGGCTGCGCCGTACACGTACGGGGAGCCCAGCTTGCTCTCTGCGGCGCGAACTGCCTGCTCACCAACACTGGAGATGGGAGCGGCCGGTGCAGCCGGTGCGATGTCGGTGATGCCCGGAATGACCGGCAACTGAGGAATAGAAACGCCCGGAACCTCGAACGTGCCGACGCCGGGGATGGTGATGGGGTCTGCCGAGGCAGGTGCAGCGGTTGCAGCGAATGCTCCGACTGCGAGCGCGCCGGCTACTGCCAACTGCGCTGAACGCTTGAAACTCTGTGACGCCACTTAAGGGGTGCTCCATTTCTTCCATTCATCCGCCGACCGAGTTAGCTGACGGGTTCGGGCTGGGAAGATCAGCCCTACCCGCGTGGTCTGCAGCGATCCTGCGTGCTGCACCCCAGGCGGGATTCACCCCAGTGGAAACTTGGGTTCCCGGTTCGGGTTCCTCGCGGAGATCCCGATTAGGCGGTTCCTGACGATGCCGGTCCTGTTTGGTCCGGCAAGACTTCGTTAGGTCTCAGGAAGGTTACGAAATGATCGCGACGATGTCGACCGCTTCGTGACAATCGTGCCCGATTCGCCGGAAATCGTGGTGCCGCGCCCGCGATACGCCCGGCGGGTCACGGGGAGATAACAACAGGTCGGTTCGGCGACCCACTCCAGGCCGTCAAACCCGCGCCCGCTACCCACTGCCAAGGCTCACCAAACCCGACAATCCGATCTTCCATGCAGTTCAACGATGATTACTTGAAACTAGAACCTGTTCCGGTCACGGACGCGGTTTCAGCCGTCGACAGACGCACCGAAGACCCCTCGACTCGCCCTACTCACAAGTAGGCGCGCGTCCACATTCGCGAGTTCCCACCGCAAGTGTGATCCTCGTCTCTCCTACTTTTGTCGGGCGTTCATCCACCGATTTCGCAATGGAAGTCCGTGCGGGTCGGATTCCGTGTCTGCACTCTCGAATTCGTGTCGGGGGGTACTTCTACTGTCTGCGGTGTGAGTCCCGCCTCGGCCCGAGAATTTCCGTCTCCGCCCCCGTTCTCCGACGGGGAGAAGTTCGACGTCGGGCGGCAACTGAGCTTCGACGAACTGGACACACCGCTGAGCGAGACAACATTTGTCGTCGTCGACCTCGAGACCACAGGGGGCAGCGCCGACCAGGACTCCATCACCGAGATCGGCGCCGTCAAGATCCGCGGCGGCGAGGTACTGGGCGAAATGGCAACACTCGTCGACCCCGGCCGGTCGATTCCGCCCTACATAGTCGAACTGACCGGAATCACCACGGCCATGCTGATCGGCGCACCTCCCATCGAACGTGTCCTGCCTGCATTTCTCGAGTTCGCCGAGGGCGCGGTGCTGGTGGCACACAACGCGCCGTTCGACATCGGTTTCCTCAAAGCAGCGGCGTCACGCAGCGCGCGCCCGTGGCCCGCGTTCCGTGTCCTGTGCACCGTCAAACTCGCCCGGCGCGTACTCACACGCGACGAGGCACCTTCGGTGAAGCTCTCCGCACTCGCCCATCTCTTCCAAGTGACCACCCAGCCGACGCACCGGGCTCTCGACGACGCGCGTGCGACCGTCGACGTCCTCCACGGACTGATCGACAGGGTCGGAAACCAGGGTGTCCACAGTTACAGCGAACTAGTCGACTACCTGCCCAACATTTCCTCGCATCAACGGGCCAAACGGTCCTTCGCCGCAAACCTGCCGCGAAGCCCCGGTGTCTACCTTTTCCGCGGTCCTTCCGACGAAGCCCTCTACATAGGAACTGCTACCGACCTTCGACGCCGCGTCCGCAACTACTTCACCGGTTCGGAGACCCGCGGCCGGATGAAGGAAATGGTCGCGCTGGCCACCCGCGTGGACCATGTCGAGTGCGCGCACGCTCTCGAGGCCGGGGTGCGTGAACTACGACTGCTGAGCGCGCATGCGCCGCCGTACAACCGTCGCTCCAAGTTTCCCAAGCGAGGTTGGTGGATCACCCTCACCGACGAGGCGTTTCCGAGACTGTCCGTGGTTCGCACGCCCACGGCCGATTCGATCGGCCCGTTCACCTCTCGCGGCGACGCAGTCGACGTCGCCGACACCGTCGCAGAGTTCAGTCGTCTGCGCACGTGTACCAAGCGTCTCGGACGCGGCGCCGTTCACGGCCCTGACTGCCCCGCTCGCGAACTGGGGGCGTGTCCAGCCTCCTGGACCCCGGAAATCAACGCAGAGGACTACGCGGCCGCCCCTGAGGCCGTGCGTGGATTCTTCCGAGGAACCAACGACGCTCCCCTCCAACAGATGCAGGCCCGGATCGACGAGCTGTCCGCACACGCGTTGTTCGAGAATGCTGCTCGTCTGCGTGACCGAACGGTCGCAGTCGCCACCGCAGTGCGGCGCACTCAGCGACTCGCTGCAGTCGCGGCGATCGAACAACTCGTTCTCGCCCGCCCCACCGGAGACGGCGGCTGGGAGCTGTCGGTGATCCGGTCCGGGCGTCTCGCGTCCGCCGGGCTCGCCAGACGTGGGACTCACCCGATGCCCGTCGTCGACGCCATCACCGCGGCGGCCGAAACCGTCCTACCGGACGACGCCCCGTTCCGCGGCGCGTCACCCGAAGAACTGGGACTGATCGCAAGGTGGCTCTCGTCGGACGGTGTCCGAATCGTGTCGGCGACATCCGGATACGTCGAACCTGTGAGCGGCGCCGGCAAGTGGGAAGCCTGGTGCCGACTCGCCCGAGCCGGAACCGAATCCGAACATCGATGACGTAACGGCGGGGCGGCACCCCTAAGCTCGATCGAAACCACCGGGTCATCACAACCCGCAGGGAAATCGAGGAGAGAAATGATCAACGCCATCGTCATGATTCACGCCGAGTCCGCTCGGATCCCGGAAACCGCGCAGGCCGTCGCCGACCTGTCCGGAGTGACCGAGGTCTACTCGTGCGCAGGTGACGTCGATTTGATCGCCATCGTGAAAGTGCGTGACCACGCCCAGATCGCCGACGTGGTCACCGGAGGAATCAACAAGGTGCCCGGCGTTCTCCGAACCGCCACACACATTGCGTTCCAGTCATTCTCCAGCGCAGACGTCGAGGCCGGTTTCTCGCTGGGTGAATAGCCCCTCGATCAGGCTTGGTCGGCCAGCTCGGCGGTGAGCGCCGCCCACTTGTGAAGCAGTTCAGCGCCCGCGCCGCTGTCGATCGCGGCAGCGGCTGCAGTCATCCCGGCAGAGATCGCACTCTCGAGATCGTCGCCGACACCGTTGAATGCCGCGATGGCTGCTCCCGCGTTCAGCAGGACCGCGTCCCGGACCGGCCCCTTCTGCCCGGAAAGCAGCGTTCTGGCGACGGTGGCGTTGATTTCGGCGTCGCCTCCACGCAACTCTTCGAGAGGAACGCGGTCGATTCCGAGGTCACGCGGATCCAGCGTGACAGTTCGCACACTTCCACCGCCGACGATGTGAACCGTCGACGTCGTCGATGTGGTCAGTTCGTCCAGTCCGTCGTCTCCCCGTACCACCAACGCCGAATTGCCGCGCTGCGCAAGGACTCCCGCGACGACCGAGATCAGTTTCGGAAATGCGCACCCGATCAGCCCGGCACGCGGACGAGCCGGATTGGTCAGTGGACCGAGCACGTTGAATGCCGTCGGAATGCCGATTTCCTTGCGAGGCACCGCCGCAAAGCGCAGTGCGGGATGGAAGACCGGCGCGAAACAAAAGCCGATGCCGACCTCTTCGACGCACCTCGCAACCTGCTCCGGCCCGAGGTTGATGCGAACGCCGAGCGCCTCGAGCACGTCGGCGCCACCGCTCTTGGACGAAGCAGCGCGGTTGCCGTGCTTGACAACTCGCACACCGGACGCGGCAACCACGATCGAGGCCATCGTCGAGATGTTCACCGTGTTGGAGCGGTCACCACCCGTGCCGACGATGTCGACGACGTCGGAATCGACCGGCACGCGCCTGGAGTGTTCGAGCATCGCGGCGGCGAGCCCTTCCAACTCCGCGGGGGTTTCTCCCTTCATCTTCAGACCGACCCCGAAAGCAGCGATCTGAGCGGAGGTGGCGTTGTCCGACATGATCTCGCCCATAGCCCAGCGACTGTCGGCTTCCGACAAGTCACTGCCGTCCGTGAGCAAACCGAGAATCATCGGCCAGGACCGCACCACTGCACTCGAATCGACGTTCACGGCGTTGGATGCGTCGGTGCCGGCCATAGTGCCTTGGTCCCCTGTCGTTCAAGTGGGCTGGATTTCGAGCTGTCGTTTCGAGCTGTCGTTTCGCGCTGCCATTTTGTGCTGCCGATGACCCTCGCAGCCTAGTCAGTGAGGTAACGAGGAAACCGAATAGGGCCGCTCAGGACTTTCTGCGACCGCGTTTGGGCGGCGCCTCCGCAAGTATCGGGGGCTGGAGCGCGTCCCACCCGGCGACCGAACCACCGAGTCGCTGCGCCAGACCAGCCATTCGTGACCGCTCCTGGGAGCAATGCAGGGCGTCAAGCACCTGGACACGCTCGAAGACGACGCGAACCGAATTCTCGACCACCGGAGTCACGTCCTCGGGCCGACCCACGCCTCGCACATATCCGTCCTGGGCGACGATGCTCTCGGCATCGGCTACCGAGCCCTCCGGGAGGTCGAGATGATGCCGCAGAACCACTTCGGACTCCGCCCTGAACTCCGGCTCGGTGGAGGCGGCACGTTCGAGAGCCGTCGAGCTCGCCTCGGCGTCGTCGAAGCCTTCGGCAACGACGACCAGATCCGACCGCCCTGCATCGAGCGGTGTCGGAATCTTCGTGCCGAAAATTCTCAGGAACCACGGTCTACTCTTGTGTGTAGCTGCCATCGCGCCAGCATATTCCGACCACGCCACCAGCGCGTTCGCCGCCCGATCCCGCGAACTCGAGCCGAGCGACGCGCCGATGGTGGACCCGAGTGGTCGTCTCTTACGACGAAGCGTCATACTTCTGTCTGTGACGAGCGCAGTAGGGACTTCAGGATCGGCAATCACCCAACGCGTGCACTCGCTGAACCGGCCGAATATGGTCAGCGTTGGCACCATCGTGTGGTTGTCAAGTGAGCTCATGTTCTTCGCAGGGCTCTTTGCCATGTACTTCGTGGCACGAGCTCAGGCGAACGGAAATTGGCCGCCGGAGCCAACCGAATTGAACCTTTATCTGGCCGTGCCGGTGACCTTGGTGCTTATCGCATCTTCGTTCACCTGCCAGATGGGTGTCTTCGCGGCTGAGCGTGGCGACGTCTTCGGACTTCGTCGCTGGTACACCATCACCTTGGTCATGGGGGCGTTCTTCGTCGCCGGCCAGGGTTACGAGTACTACCACCTCGTGCACGAGGGCACCACGATTTCGAGCAGCGTGTACGGCTCGGTGTTCTACATGACCACCGGCTTCCACGGTCTGCACGTCATCGGCGGTCTCATCGCCTTCGTCTTCTTGATCGCACGTACCCGGGTCAGCAAGTTCACGCCCGCCCAGGCCACCGCCGCGATCGTTGTTTCGTACTACTGGCACTTTGTCGACATCGTGTGGATCGCGCTGTTTGCCACGATTTATTTCATCCGTTAATCAGCTGTACGCCCCAGGCAGCCCCTGACGTCCAGTTCCGTCCCGACATACCAAAGGGATACAGATGAGTTCATCCCCCCCTCCCGCATCCGATAACTCAGCGAATGCCGCGAAGTCGCGTCGCCAGCGGAAAATCCGCCGGCGCGTCACTGGCGCGCTCGTATTGATGATGGGATTGATCAGCGCAGGTTTCCTCGCTTCGGCGTTGACACCAGCTCCGCAGGTTGCGACCGCCAGTGACGATTCAGCAGCCCTGGTTCGTGAAGGCAAGCAGCTGTACGACACGTCATGCATCACGTGCCACGGCGCGAACTTGCAGGGCGTGCAGGACCGCGGTCCCAGCCTCATCGGCGTCGGCGAAGCAGCCGTGTACTTCCAGGTCTCCTCTGGTCGTATGCCGGCAGCTCGCAACGAGGCCCAGGCTGCACGCAAGGACCCCAAGTTCGATGCTGCGCAGACCGACGCCCTCGGCGCTTTCATCCAGGCCAACGGCGGCGGCCCGACGCTCATCCGCGACGAGAACGGCGAAATCGCCCAGTCCTCGCTGCGCGGTGGCGACGTCGGACGCGGCAGTGAGCTCTTCCGGCTCAACTGCGCGTCGTGCCACAACTTCACCGGCCGCGGTGGCGCACTGTCCTCGGGCAAGTACGCCCCGGTCCTGGATCCGGCCAGCGAGCAGCAGATCTACGCTGCCATGGTTACCGGTCCCCAGAACATGCCGAAGTTCTCGGATCGTCAGCTGACGATCGAGGAGAAGAAGGACATCATCGCCTACGTCAAGTCGTCGGGCGAGTCGAAGGACCCCGGTGGGTACGGGCTCGGTGGCCTCGGTCCGGCCTCTGAGGGTCTCGCCATGTGGGCCGTCGGAATCATCGCTGTCGTCGGTGCAGCATTGTGGATCGGAGCAAGGTCATGAGCGACGCTGGCCAGCATGGCGGCGATACGCCTAAGAAGTACACAGATGAAGAGCTCGACGCGATGTCACGCGACGACCTGGTCAAGCTGGGTACCAATCTCGATGGCGTCGATGTCGTCTACCGCCGTGATCGTTGGTCGGTAAAGGGCACCAGGGCGGAAAAGCGCGCCGAGCGCAACGTCGCCTTCTGGTTCGGCCTCGCCGGCGTTTCGGCGATCGCGTTCATCGCGATCTACCTGTTCTGGCCCTGGGAGTACGCAGGCGCCGGTGACGAGAACTACGGCAAGTACAGCCTGTACACCCCGCTGATCGGCTTGACCATGGGTCTGGCGATCCTCGGTGTCGGCATCGGTGCCGTTCAGTTCACGAAGAAGTTCATCCCCGAAGAGGTCTCGATCCAGGACCGCCACGACGGTGGTTCCACCGAGGTCGATCGTCGCACGATCGTCGCCGAGCTCGGCGACACCCTCGAGACGTCCACCCTCCCCCGCCGCAAGGCCATCAAGCGCAGCTTGATGTTCGGCGGCGGCGCACTCGGCGTCATGATGGTCATGCCCCTCGGCGGACTCATCAAGAACCCGTGGGCCAAGGGCGACGACTCACCTCTGTGGGTGTCCGGCTGGACCCCGAACTACCCGGGCGAGACCATCTACCTGCGTCGTGACACCGGCCGTCCCGAGGACATCGTCCTCGTTCGCCCGGAAGATCTCGATGCCGGTTCGATGGAAACGGTCTTCCCGTTCCGCGAGTCCGACCGTGGCGACGAGCACGCTCTGCTCGCAGCACTGCGCGGCATTCGTAACTCGGTGATGCTCATCCGCCTCCGCACGGAAGACACCGCGCGTGTCACCAAGCGTAAGGGCCAGGAAAGCTTCAACTACGGCGATTACTTCGCCTACTCGAAGATCTGCACCCACCTGGGTTGCCCCACCTCGCTCTACGAACAGCAGAGCAACCGTATTCTGTGCCCCTGCCACCAGTCGCAGTTCGACGCACTGACCTACGGCAAGCCGATCTTCGGTCCCGCTGCTCGCGCACTTCCGCAGTTGCCTATTACAGTGAACGAAGAGGGCTTCCTGGTCGCCGACGGTGACTTCATCGAAGCACTCGGCCCGGCATTTTGGGAGCGTCGACCGTGACCACAACAACAACCAAACCGTCCAAGATCAGCGCGGCAGCGGCTGGACAAGCGGAGGCTATGGACTCCCGCTACCACCTCGCCGCAGGCATGCGCCGGCAGATCAACAAGGTCTTCCCGACGCACTGGTCCTTCATGCTCGGCGAGATCGCGCTCTACAGCTTCGTGATCCTGCTGATCTCCGGTGTGTTCCTGACGCTGTTCTTCGATCCGTCGATGGCACACGTCGTCTACCAGGGCGCATACCAGCCGCTTCGCGGTGTCACGATGTCTCGCGCCTACGAGACGACCCTGAACATCTCCTTCGAGGTGCGCGGCGGTCTCTTCGTTCGCCAGATTCACCACTGGGCTGCACTGATGTTCGCGGCATCGATCATCGTTCACCTCGCTCGCATCTTCTTCACCGGCGCCTTCCGTCGCCCACGTGAAGCGAACTGGGTCATCGGCTGCCTGCTGCTCATCCTGGCGATGTTCGAAGGCTTCTTCGGTTACACCATCCCCGACGACCTGCTCTCGGGCACCGGCCTCCGCGCCGCCTTCGGTGGTATCACGATGAGTATCCCGATCGTCGGTACCTGGATGCACTGGCTGATCTTCGACGGCGACTTCCCCGGCGACCTCATCATCCCGCGTCTCTACGTCGCTCACGTGCTGCTGTTCCCGGGCATCATCCTGGCCCTGATCGCCGGCCACCTCGCGTTGGTCTGGTACCAGAAGCACACGCAGTTCCCCGGCCCCGGCCGTACGGAACAGAACGTCGTCGGCGTCCGCATCCTCCCGGTCTTCGCGATGAAGGGTGGCGCGTTCTTCGCCATGACCTTCGGCGTGCTCGCACTGCTCGGTGGTCTGTTCCAGATCAACCCCGTGTGGAACATCGGTCCGTACAACCCGTCACAGGTCTCGGCAGGTTCCCAGCCCGATATCTACATGATGTGGACGGACGGCCTTGCTCGACTGTGGCCGGCGTGGGAGATCTACCTGTTCAACCGGTACACGATCCCTGCAGTGTTCGCCGTCGCCCTGATCATGGGCCTCGTCTTCGCACTGTTGATCGCGTACCCGTGGATCGAGAAGCGTCTCACCGGAGACGACGCTCACCACAACATCCTGCAGCGCCCGCGCGACGTGCCGGTCCGTACCGCTATCGGTGCGATGTCCATCGCGTTCTACCTGGTGCTCACGATCTCCTGCATCAACGACATCATCGCGTACCACCTGCACATCTCGCTGAACGCAATGACGTGGATCGGCCGTATCGGCATGGTCATCCTTCCGCCCATCGCGTACTTCGTGACGTACCGGTTCTGCATCGGCCTGCAGCGCAGTGACCGTGCAGTCCTCGAACACGGCATCGAGACCGGCATCATCAAGCGGATGCCGAACGGCCAGTACATCGAGATCCACCAGCCGCTCGGCCCCGTCGACGAGCACGGACACCCGATCCCGCTCGAGTACCAGGGTGCTGCTGTCCCGAAGAAGATGAACAAGCTCGGCCTCGCCGGCAAGCCCGGTAGCGGTAGCCTGATCACCGCTGACCCAGTCGAGGAGAGCGAGGCTCTCGAAGCCGCTCATCACGAAGCTGAGCACGAGCAGCTTCAGATCCTTCTGGACTACCAGAACCGAACCAACGGCAAGTCCGATGGTTCAAGTGGAGAACTCCACTAAGAACGTCAGTTGACCAGTGAGGTCCCGAACCGGATTCCGGTTCGGGGCCTCACTCGTTCTCTGAGCGATTCAGTATGGACAAACCTCCAAAGTGGGCACCACTCCCCCGGTTCGTTGTCTGAGCGCCGACAACAGCGGGCACTACGCCTTACTAGACCTCGAACAGAGTTGAATAGTGCTCCACCGTCGGGAACGGCTCGTAGAAGTGATGGAGAAGTTCTCGCCACTTCTCGTATCCCGTGGACTGACGGAAGCCGATGGTGTGTGACTCCACGTCTTCCCACTCGACCAGCAGGAGATATCGCTCCGGTGATTCCAGGCAGTGCGAGAGCCGCAGTCTGATGAATCCGGGAACCTCGGAGATGATGGTTCGGGCCACGTCGAATGCGGCCTCGAAACGCGCTGACTGCGACGGATCGACCTGCAGGACGGCATGTTCGAGAATCATCTACGCAGTGTTGCACGTTCTCGGGAGTCCCCTCGAGGCGTTGTCGCCTGGTGAGATACTCGGACCATGACATCCCATGCACGCGGCACCTTCGAGATCGATCTTCGCCCCGCCGATCCTGAGCTCTCCGGACGCGTCGGACGCTTCGAGTTCGACAAGACGTTCATCGGCGGCGTCGAAGGCACGTCGTCCGGCCTGATGCTGTCCGCGGGCGATCCGACAGCCGGTGCAGCGGGCTATGTCGCTTTGGAGTTTGTCACGGGGCAGGTCGACGAAGCTGTGGGATCGTTCGCCCTGCAGCAGTTCGGTCAGATGATCGACGGAACGCAGAAGCTTCTGTACGAGATCGTGCCGGGGTCCGGAACCGGCGAGTTGAAGGGCATCGCAGGCACTCTCGAGCTGGAGGTCGTCGACGGTCTGCACCGCTACGACCTCGAATACTCGCTCCACGATTGACAGAGAGCGGTTGTTGACAGGCACTCTCCTACCACCGAAACTCACATAAACGACAACAGAGGCGCCGTACCCGGGTGGGTGCGGCGCCTCTGTTCGAGTGCGGGTGAAACTAGTGCTTCTCGGGTCCGGTGTAGTACTCGAACACCAGGCCTGCGGCTGCGGCGAGCACACAGACAACTGCGACTGCGATGAGCCACGGCTGGAAGTACGCCAGCGACACTGCCGCGAGTGCAGCAGCAGCGGCAAGCAGGATCGGCCAGAAGCTACCCGGGCTGAAGAAGCCCAGTTCTCCTGCACCATCCGAGATTTCAGCGTCGTCGTAGTCCTCGGGACGGGTGTCCAGACGACGGGCGACGAAGCGGAAGTAGGTACCCACGATGAGCGTCAGACCTGCAGACAGGACGATGGCCGTCAGTCCGGCCCACTCGATACCTGTGCGTGACAGAGCGGTGAACACTCCGTAGATGATCGCGACGAGAATGAAGAACATCGTCAGGATCTCGAAGAGCTTGGCTTCGATCTTCATATCAGCACTTGTCCTTGTTCAGTGAAGAGGCTGGCCGGCTCAGTTGCCTGCAGTGGCGACGGTTGCCTGACGGTACTCGCGGTCGGTGTTGAACGGCGTGGTCGACGTAGCCACCGGCGACTGACCGATTGCCTGCAGAGCCTCAGCGGTCGTCAGACCACCCTTGCCCTCCGCGTCACCCTTGCGCAGTTCGATGTACTTGGCGAAGTCCTCGGGCGAAACCGCACGAACCTCGAAGTTCATCATCGCGTGGAACGTGCCACACATTTCTGCACAACGCCCGACGAACGCGCCTTCCTTCTCGATCTCACTGATCTGGAAGATGTTGTCCGAGTGGTTCTCCTTGGGGTTCGGGAGAACGTCGCGCTTGAACAGGAACTCAGGCACCCAGAAAGCGTGGATGACGTCCGAGGAAGCAAGTTCGAACTGGATCCGCTTGCCGGTGGGCAGAACGAGGATCGGGATCTCCTGGCTGGAGCCGACGGTCTCGATCTTGTCGTAGTGCAGGTAGCTCAGGTCCTCGGTGCTGTTGCCGTGGATCGGGCCGGGGACTTCTTCCCCGTGTTCGTTCACGGTGGAACCCTCGGTCTTGGCAGCCTCTTCGGCCTCGACGTCGATTCCGTTGTACTTGGCGGAGCCGTCACCGAACTCGATGGAGCGGTAGCCGAACTTCCAGTTCCACTGGAAGGCCGTGACGTCTACAACGACGTCAGGGTTGTCCGTCTTGTCCAGAACATGGTTCTGAACAATGACGGTGAAGTAGAAGAGAACCGCGATGATGACGAAGGGAACTGCCGTGTAACCGAGTTCGAGCGGCACGTTGTATGCCGTCTGACGCGGAAATTCCGGCGAGTCCTTCTTCTTACGGTGGAAGATGACGGCCCAGAAGACCAACCCCCACACCAGCACACCCATGACGAGGGCGGCTACAACCGACCACGTCCACAGCTCACGCATGCGCGTCGCCTCCGGGGTGATGCCCGAAGGCCACCCGAAACGAAGCACTTCGTTGTCGATGGAGCAACCCGACAGCAGCAAGGCAGCAATGCCCAGAGATACTGCCAGCCCCGCTCGCCGAAGGATCCGACCTTGCGCCACGTTCACGCCTTCCTGATCGCCACAAAATTCAACTAGGGCATGCCCGGAGGGAAGGCCCAATTACTACGCAGCGTAGACCAAAGCCGGGCGCTATCCATCCTCGGGTCCTCGCCCGTGTCGCGGCGGACGTCACACAGCTCTCTCAGGTGCTGCTCAGGAACGGCTCAGGTCGTTTCGGCGACGCACATCACGTCGATTCGTTCCGCCGCGATCGGCAGGGACGTCGATCTGCGGCATACTTTCGTCAAGAGTTCGTTGACCTCTCCCCGACACTCGTGTCCGGGAGCCTTCTGTACAAAAATTCTGAATCGAGGAACCGGACGCTGTGTGTGGACTGCTCGGGCTACTGACATCTGGCGGAACCAGCGAGGACGCCGTCTCGCGGGTCGACCAGGCGATGCATTGCCTTCGTCACCGCGGGCCGGACGAACACGGGACGTGGAACGACGATCACCTCGTCTTCGGGTTCAACCGCCTGGCGATCATCGACATCGCTCATTCCCACCAGCCGCTGCGTTGGGGCCCACCGGAGAACCCGGAGCGTTATGCGCTCACGTTCAACGGCGAGATCTACAACTACTTGGAGATCCGCGCCGAACTGGTCAAGGACCACGACGCCAAGTTCTTCACCGAGGGCGACTCCGAGGCCATCGTCGCTGCATTCCACTACTGGGGTGAGGACGCGGTCCGGCGCCTGCGCGGAATGTTCGCGTTCGCGATCTGGGACACCGACACACGCGAGCTGTTCATCGCGCGCGATCCGTTCGGGATCAAGCCGCTGTTCATCGCGACCGGCGCCGGCGGCACCGCGTTCGGCAGCGAGAAGAAGAGCCTGCTCGAACTCACCGATCTGATCGGCATCGGTACCGAGCTGGATCCGCGTGCCATCGAGCACTACACCGTTCTGCAGTACGTACCGGAGCCGGAAACACTGCACAAGCAGATCCGACGCCTGGAGTCGGGCAGCTTCGCCCGGGTGCGTCCGGGCGAGGAGCCCACGTTCACGCGGTATTTCACGCCGAAGTTCCCGGCCAAGCCTTTTGCACCTGGCACCGAGAAGGCGCGCTACCAGGAAATCGCCGAGGCACTCGAGGATTCGGTCGCCAAGCACATGCGCGCCGACGTCACCGTCGGTTCGTTCTTGTCCGGTGGTATCGACTCCACGGCGATCGCGGCGCTGGCGATGCGCCACAACCCCAACCTGATCACCTTCACGACCGGTTTCGAACGTGAGGGCTATTCCGAGGTCGACGTCGCTGCAGAATCTGCCGCAGCGATCGGCGCGAAGCACGTCGTCAAGGTGGTCTCCCCCGCCGAGTTCGCCGCTGCCATTCCCGAGATCGTCTGGTACCTCGACGACCCGGTAGCCGATCCGGCATTGATTCCGCTGTGGTTCATCGCGAAGGAAGCGCGCAAGCACGTCAAGGTCGTGCTGTCCGGCGAGGGTGCCGACGAGCTGTTCGGCGGCTACACGATCTACCGTGAGCCGTTGTCGCTCAAGCCTTTCGAGTACCTCCCCAAGGGACTGCGTCGGGCTGCCGGCAAGTTGTCCGAACGCATCCCGGACGGCACTCGCGGCAAGAGTCTGCTCAACCGCGGTTCCTTGACGCTCGAGGAGCGCTACTACGGAAATGCTCGTAGCTTCAACGACGCTCAGCTCCGCGCCGTCCTGCGCGATTTCCGCCCCGAGTGGACTCACCAGGACGTCACTGCGCCGATCTACGCGCAGTCACGGGACTGGGATCCGGTTGCGCGGATGCAGCATCTCGACCTGTTCACCTGGCTGCGCGGCGACATCCTCGTCAAGGCAGACAAGATGACGATGGCCAACTCGCTGGAACTGCGGGTGCCGTTCCTCGATCCCGAGGTCTTCGACGTCGCGTCACGCGTACCGCTCGATCAGAAGATCACGAAGGATACGACCAAGTACGCACTGCGCCAGGCCCTGGAAGGCATTGTGCCGCACCATGTTCTGCACCGCGCGAAGCTCGGATTCCCGGTTCCCCTGCGCCATTGGCTGCGCGGCACCGAACTCTTCGACTGGGCACATCTGCAGATCGAAGAGTCGGGAACCGACCACATCTTCGACAAGCAGGCCGTCGTGAAGATGCTCAACGATCACCGCGAGGGCGTGTCCGACCACAGCCGACGCCTGTGGACCGTCCTGACCTTCATGGTCTGGCACGGAATCTTCGTGGAGAAGCGCATCGTGCCGCAGATCCAGGAACCGGTGTACCCGGTCAATATCTAGGCCTTCGGCCCCGTGAGCGGTTAGGGAGTCTCCGAACTCCTCAACCACTCACGGGGCGGAGCCCTACTTCGGCAGGATGGTCGCGATCTCGTCCGCTGCCGCGCTGCCGTATGCGTCGGTAAGGCGCTTGAGTGCCTCGTCGCGATTGAACACCCACTCCTGCGTTCCCACGGTCTCGAGAATCAACACAGCGACCAAAGATCCCAACTGTGCAGCACGCTCGAAGCTCAGACCGGCGCCGTGTGCGAGCAGGAACCCGGCGCGGAAGCCGTCACCAACGCCCGTCGGATCCACCTTGCCGGTCTCGGGCACTACGTCGACGCGCACCCAATTGCCTTCGGCGTCAACAATTTCCACACCCTTGGAGCCGAGGGTGGTGACACGGATGCCGACCTGCGCGCGGATCTCTTCCTCGCTCAGACCAGTCTTCTGCTGAAGAAGACCCCACTCGTACTCGTTGGTGAACAAGTACTTCGCGCCGTGAATGAGCGCCTTGGCCTCGTCACCGGACAGGCGGGCAAGCTGCTGCGACGGATCCGCTGCGAACGGAATCCCGAGCAGACGGCATTCGTCGGTATGGCGAACCATGGCCTCGGGGTCGTTGGCGCCGATCAGCACCAACTCGACTGCGCCTGCAGTCTTGGCCACTGCCGCGACTTCGATCTCGCGAGCCTCGCTCATCGCACCGGGGTAGAACGACGCGATCTGCGCCATGTCCTCGTCGGTGGTGCACACGAAACGCGCCGTATGTGCCTTGTCCGAGATACGGACCGCGCTGCAGTCGACGCCGTTGTCCTCGAGCCACGTGCGGTACTCGGCGAAGTCGGCACCGACTGCGCCGACGAGTAGCGGGGACCCACCGAGCACGCCCATGGCGTAAGCGATGTTGCCGCCGACACCACCGCGGCGAATCACGAGATCGTCGACCAGGAAACTCAGCGAAACGTGGGCGAGCTGATCGGCGAGGAGCTGATCGGCGAAGCGGCCGGGGAAGCGCATCAAGTGGTCGGTGGCGATGGAACCGGTTACCGCAATAGTCACGGATCGTGGCCTTTCAGCGAAGTGAGTACAAGAATGAAAGAGGAGCAAAAGTTCACGTTACCGCCCGTAGCGCCGTCATCGGCGTCCGAGCTGTCGGATCGGAACGGTCTACGTACGAGTCACCACAAACAACTGACGCGAAACCGAATGTCGGTTCCGCGTCAGTTGTTCGTGAATTGAGTTGTGATCGACAGACTCAGTTGAACGAGTCACCGCAGGCGCAGGAGCCTGTTGCATTGGGGTTGTCGATCGAGAAGCCCTGCTGCTCGATGGTGTCGAGGAAGTCGATGGACGCACCTTCGACGTACGGCGCGCTCATCCGGTCGACAACCAGATTGACGCCGTTGAAGTCGACAGTGAGGTCACCGTCGAGCGTGCGGTCGTCGAAGAACAGCTGGTACTTCAGTCCGGCACAGCCGCCGGGCTGCACTGCAATACGCAGCGCGAGGTCGTCGCGACCCTCCTGATCGAAGAGTGCCTTCGCCTTGGCGGACGCGGCCTCGGTCATCTTGACGCCGTGGGTGGCGGTCTCGTTCTGCACAGTCATGGGCTCTCCCTAATGTTCGTACCAACCCGTGAACGCTTCAACGGTACGCCGCTGCCGACTTATTCCCGCCAGTCCTTTACCGGGTGCGATTCGTCTTCATCCTATCCGGTCTTCCCGACACGGCAACGGCGCGTCGACGCTTGTGGATCCTCAGCTCCGGACGCCGCGCCAGATGTTCCACTCGCGTGCCGTGTGTTCGGCGAGTCCCTCGAGACACGCCGACGCTTCCTCCATCGCACGTTCCACCGACCCGGCGAAATCCGTCACCGACTTCGCCGCGACTATCGAGGTCGACGCATAGTCCGCCTCGTCGAGCGTCACCTGGCCGGCAAAGACGAGCGTCGGAACGCCGTGCGCTGCCCCCGCCGAAGCGAGCGTTGTGACGAGTTTGCCGCGCAGAGATTGGTGGTCGAACTTGCCTTCGCCTGTGATCACCAGGTCAGCGGAAGCCAGTAGCGCGGCCTGTCCGGTGCGATCCGCGACGACGTCGGCCCCGGATCGCCGCTGTGCACCGAGCGCAAAGAGCGCGGCACCGATACCACCCGCGGCGCCGGCACCCGGAAAATTCGACACTCGTTTTCCGGTGACGGACTCCAACTGTTCGGCCCATCTCGCGTTGCTCGCTTCGAGGACTGCGACGGCTTCGGCGTCGGCGCCCTTTTGCGGGCCGAACACCGCTGCCGCACCGTGCTCGCCGAGAAGTACGTGTTCGACGTCGGTGGCGGCGACCAACTGAATGCCAGCCGTAGCCGCCGTTGCAGCCTCCAGGCCGCCCAGCGCCTCCACCAGTCCACGTCCCCCGTCGGTGCAGCAACTCCCACCGAGTCCGACGACAACCGTCTTCACGCCTGCCTCGAGCGCGACAGCGATCAGCTCTCCCACACCGAGACTGTGCGCGGCGAGTGCAGTGTCCCGCGTCGGCGGACCTCCGAGCAGGCCGAGCCCGACGGCCTCGGCGGACTCGATGTATGCCGTGTCCGAATCGAACAGCCACGTGGCGTCGACGGCGGCGGTCAAAGGCCCGGACACCCGTGCAGTCCGGATGTCGCCCCCGGCCGTGGCCAAGACGTCGACGAATCCCGGACCACCGTCGGATTGTGGCGCGGTGACGACGTCGTCTTCGGGTCGGCCACGTCGCCAACCGGCAGAAATGGATTCGGCCGCCGCGACGGCAGTCAGGGTTTCGCCGAATGAATCCGGAGCAACTATTACCCGCATAGCCGAAGTCTAAGAGTCCCGAATGACCCCGATGTTTCACGATCTCGCGCGTTTCAGTGCCTCGGGCGATCGGGTTTTTCAGAAAGACCGAGGTCGGTTTCCCAGACCGTGCACTTATCCAATAGCCTGGAGGTGTGAAATTGCTACGCCGCGGTGACTCAGACAACTCCGACAAACGTGACGTCGAGGGCACTGAGGCATCCTCGGCCTCCGAAGAGGCGCCCATCGAGCAGGTGGGCAAGGGCCGCCCCACACCCAAGCGTCGTGACGCCGAGGCGAAGAGGCGTGGCCCCGTTGCCCCTGCCCCGCTGACCGCGAAGGAAGCCCGCGCCCGCCGTAAGGCGACCCGCGGCTCCAAGGAGGACCGCAAGGCCGAAGCCGCCGAGCGTCGCGCATCGTCGGCAGACCGCCGCGCCCGCATGCTCGCCGGCGAGGACAAGTACCTGCTCCCCCGCGACAAGGGACCGGTTCGCGCCTACGTCCGTGATTTCATCGACGCTCGCCGCAACCTCGTCGGGCTGTTCATGCCGCTCGCATTGATCCTCATCATGACGATGTTCGTCACGCCCGCGCTCCAGCAGATCGTCACGCTGGCAATGCTCGTGATGATGCTCTTCATGGTCGGTGAAGGCATCTGGCTCGGTCGCATGATCAACAACCGCGTCGCCGAGCGCTTCCCCGACAGCACCGACGGCGGATTCAAGCTCGGCTGGTACGCGTTCGTTCGCGCGTCGCAGATCCGTAAGCTGCGCGCACCGAAGCCTCGTGTGGGGCCGGGCGACGCAATCTGAGCGTGACGAACACGTATAGAACTTTAGTCCTCGGCGGCGCGCGGTCTGGTAAGTCCGCGCACGCCGAGGATTTGGTTTGTGCAGGCCACTTACCCGAAAGTTCGGCACCGATCCGGTACCTGGCGACAGCCAGACGTGATGTCTCCGACGCAGACTGGGAAAGCCGGATCGACCAGCACCGCAACAGACGGCCTTCTCATTGGTCGACTGTCGAAACCGCAGCTGCCGGTGACCTCGCGGCGCAGCTCGAAAGCGATTCACACACAGCGACGTTGGTCGACGATCTGGGAACGTGGCTGACCGCGGAACTCGATCGGCAAGGCGCCTGGGACGCACCGCGCGGCACCGTCACGCCCGCGGCGGACAGCCTGGTCGCCAGTGTCGAGAACTACCGCGGACACCTGGTGCTGGTCAGCCCCGAAGTGGGTTTGGCCGTCATCCCCGAGACGCGGTCCGGACGATTGTTCCGCGACGAGATCGGCACTCTCAACGCTCGTATCGCCGCGGTGTGCGATCGTGTCGTACTAGTGGTTGCAGGGTTACCGCTCATCTTGAAAGATACTGCTGCACAACCGGAAGGCACGATGTGAGTACCGAGGCCAATCCAGGGGCCATTTCAGGGGCGAATCCAGATGCCAACCCTGACGTCGCGCCAGTCAGTAGCGCCGACTTCGAACCCGTCACCCCGCCCGACCGCGAGGTGCGAGCGCAGGCCGATGCGCGTCAGCGTGATCTGACCAAGCCGGCCGGTTCGCTGGGCCGACTGGAGGCTCTCGCCGGCTGGGCATCAGCCTGCCAAGGAGTTTGTCCCCCACACGCTTTCGCTCGGCCTCGCGTCGTCGTGTTCGCGGGTGATCACGGAATCGCCCGCAACGGCGTCTCCGCCTATCCGCCGGAAGTGACCGCACAGATGGTCGCCAACTTCCTCGGGGGCGGCGCGGCAGTCAACGTCCTCGCCGAGGTTGCCGGCGCCACGGTACGCGTCGTCGACATCGCAGTGGACGGCGATACCGATCCGTCCGTCTCGAACCACAAGGTGCGCAGGTCTTCCGGGTCCATCGACCGCGAAGACGCCATGTCGAACGAGGAAACCCTTCAGGCCATCGCCGCCGGCCGAGCGATCGCGGACGAGGAAATCGACGGGGGCGCAGATCTTCTCATCGCCGGCGACATGGGCATCGGCAATACGACGCCCGCAACCGTACTCATCGCCGCACTCACGGACAGTGAACCCGTCGCGGTCGTGGGTCGAGGTACCGGTATCGACGACGCCGGATGGATCCGCAAGACCGCAGCGATTCGCGACGCTCTCCGGCGTGCCCGTCCGCACGTTCGCGACACAGTCGCGCTGCTGCGCACGTCTTCGGGTGCCGACCTCGCCGCGATGGCCGGCTTTCTGGCCCAGGCAGCTTCGCGTCGCACGCCGGTGATCCTCGACGGCGTAGTGGTCACCGCAGCCGCCATGGTTGCCGACGAACTGGCTTTCGGCGCACGTGAATGGTGGGTCGCCGGACACCGCTCCACCGAACCCGCCCACACCATCGCATTGACCCGCATGGGTCTCGACCCGATCGTCGAGTTCGACATGCGTCTCGGTGAAGGTTCAGGCGCAGTCACAGCGCTCCCGATTCTTCAGGGCGCAGTGGCAATCCTGGGCAAGATGGCGACATTCTCCGAAGCCGGTGTCAGCACTCAGGGCAGCGCACCTGTCGACGAACCCGAGTCGATCGACCTGACCAAGACCGATACGGCGGAGTGAGCGTGGCGGGCCCGCTGTCCGGAGTGCCACTGGCCTTCTCGTGGCTGACGGTCCTTCCGGTTCGTGGTCCCTCCGACATCGACCGAACTGCCGGCCGTCGCGCCATCGCGGCAGCTCCGCTCACCGGGATCGCTCTCGGCATTGCCGCGACGTTTCTGCTCTGGGGCACAACCAGTGTCGGCCTGAATCCCTATCTCGCAGGCTTGCTGACGGTAGGTGCGCTCGCTCTCGGGACACGCGGGATGCACGTGGACGGACTGGCAGACTCCGTCGACGGACTGGGTTGTTACGGTCCACCGGAGCGCGCCCGCGAGGTCATGCACAGCGGCGGTGCCGGACCGTTCGGGGTCGCGGCGCTGTTCATCTTCCTTGGGCTGCAATCGGTCTCCTTCGGCGTCCTCGCTGTTGCCGACTCCCCCACGCAGTGGATCGCCGTTCTCGTATCTGTCGCTGCGGGTCGTGTGGCCGTCGTTTTTGCCTGCCGCCGAGGTATTCTCGCGTCTGGCCCGAGCGGATTCGGTGCGCTCGTCGCCGATTCACAACCGTTGTGGGCCGCAATCGTGTGGTCGGTTCCGCTGATCGCCGCTTCCGGCTTTGCCACCGACCGGTGGTGGCTCGGCCCTCTCGTGACCGCGTCGGCGCTGGTGATCAGTGTGCTGTGCGTGCGTCACTGCGTCCGTAGATTCGGCGGACTCAACGGAGACGTTCTCGGATTCGCACTCGAACTCACTGTGACGCTTACGGCCGTCGGCCTCACTCTCGGACTGTGATCCGACGTCGTGCGAGTAGGTGTCCTTGCGTACGAAGGTTGCCTCGCGGCCGAGATCTTCGTTTTCACCGACCTTCTCCTGATCGCCAATCGCGTCGCTGATGGAGCGCCCGCCGACCCCTTCGAGGTATCGGTCATCGCAGCGTCCGGCACGCCCGTCGTTGCGGCAGGTGGATTTTCGCTCGGCGTGCAGGAGGGGCATCACGACATCGATCACCTGGTTGTGCCGGGGTTCGAACTCGTGCCGTCCGAAGACCCTGCGACGCGTTTGTCGCTGTGGGACAGAGAAATCGAGTTCATCCGTGCGTGCGAGGCGCGCGGCGTTCGGGTGTCGTCGGTCTGCGTCGGCGCGTATCTGCTGGGCGAGGCGGGACTGCTCGACGGACGCCGATGTACGACGTCGTGGCTGTACGGTGCGGACCTCGCGAGTCGTTACCCCGGTGCGACGGTTCGAACCGACTCGTTGATCGTCCAGGACGACGGCGTCACCACCACTGCTGCGTTCACCGCCGCGCTCGACCTCGCAACAGCACTCGTGCGCGAGCATCTCGGCGACAAGATTGCGCGTACGACCGCAAGAATTACGCTGGCGCCCGAAAACCGAACCAGTCAAGCTCCGTACATCCTCGACTCGATGCTGCCCGCCAAACACACACAGTTTGCCGACGACGTCGGAAGGTGGCTGGTCGAACGGATGGCGGAACCTTACGACTTGGATCTGCTGTCGAGTGCTTTTCACCTCAGCACCCGAACCATGCTTCGAAAGTTCAAGGACGAGACCGGGGAATCGCCGCGCAGTTATCTGCAGCGTGCACGGATCCGAAAAGCGAAACGGTTGTTGGAATCGACCGACTGGCCTCTCGGAAAGATCCTGGGGCACATCGGCTATCAGGATCCTGGAACCTTCCGTCGCCTGTTCACCGACCGCGTCGGCATCAGCCCGGCCGACTACCGAAAGCGATTCCGCAACGGCGGCGCCGGATAGGTGCGAGGCGAGCCCGCCCGAAAACATGGCGAACCGCCCTCTTCTGTAGTCGATCCCGCGCCGAAAGACTGTGCAGAGGAATTGTTTCGACTACTGAGAGGGCTCACCGTGCCGAACCGGAGCATGACCGAAGACGATCCGCTCGAAGACTTCGACCGTCGAACGATCACCATCGACGCAGTGGCGAAGTCCGTGTACGTGGCCGGCACCGGTCCCGCAGTAATCGTCATGCCGGAGATGCCGGGCATCAGCCCGCATGTAGCGCGATTCGCCCGCTGGGTGCGCGACGCCGGTTTCACTGTCTTCGTTCCGTCACTGTTCGGGCACGACGGCGCGGTCCCCACAGTGAACGAGGGGCTGACGGTATTCAAGAGAGCCTGCGTCAGTGCAGAATTCCGCGCCCTCGCTGCCGATGAACCGAGTCCGGCAGTCCGTTGGCTGCGTTCACTCGCCGCTTCCGCCCATGAGGAGAGCGGCGGACCTGGCGTCGGCGTGATCGGAATGTGCTTCACCGGTAACTTCGCGTTGTCGATGATGCTCGAACCCTCGGTCATCGCGCCGGTTCTCGCCCAACCGTCGTTACCGCTCGATCGACCGGACGAAACCGACAGCGGGCCCGAAGAACTCGAAGCCGTGCGCTCGAGACTCGAGGCCGAAGACCTCACGGTGCTTGCATACCGCTTTCGAGGTGACTCGTTCTGCCGCGCACAACGATTCGCCGCCTATTCGAAGGCCTTGGGCGAGCGCTTCGTCGGGAAGGTACTACCCGACGAAGCGGCCAACGCGACAACGTCGCCGTTCTTCGAACACGTCATTGCCAATCCACACAGCGTGGTGACGGCTCATCTCGTCGACGAGGCGGGATCGCCCACCACCGTCGCACGAGACGAGATTCTGCAGTTCTTCCGGGAGCGATTGCTCGCGGAACGAACCAGCGATCAGTGAAGTTTCGTCATCCAGCCGTGGGTGTCGGCGAAGGTTCCGCGCTGGATACCCGTGAGGGTGTCGCGCAGTGCCATCGTCACCTCACCCGGCTCGCCGTCGGCGATGGTGAACTCGCCCTCGGCGGACTTGACGCGTCCGACGGGGGTGATGACTGCTGCTGTGCCGCAAGCGAAGACCTCGGTGATTTCACCGCTCTTGCACTTGGTGCGCCATTCGTCGGTGCTGATCTTGCGCTCCTCGACGGCGAAACCGGAATCGGCGGCAAGGGCAAGCAACGAGTTGCGCGTGATGCCTGGCAACAACGAACCGGACAGCGACGGCGTCACGAGGCGAGCGTCGGGGCCCGAGCCGAAGACGAAGAACAGGTTCATTCCACCCATTTCCTCGACGTACGTGCGCTCGATGGCGTCGAGCCAGACCACCTGGTCGCAACCCTCGTCGGCGGCTTGCGCCTGGGCGAGGAGCGAAGCGGCGTAGTTGCCGGCGAACTTGGCCGCGCCGGTACCACCGGGGGCCGCGCGAACGTATTCGGTGGACAGCCACACACTGACCGGCTTGACGCCGCGCGGGAAGTACGCACCGGCAGGCGAGGCGATCAGCAGGTAGCGGTACTCGTCGGCGGGACGGACACCGAGTCCGGCTTCGGTGGAGAACATGAACGGACGGAGGTAGAGCGCGTCCTCGCCACCGGCTGCGGGAACCCAGTCGAGATCGACGTCGATCAGTTCGGTGATGGAATCGATGAACATCTGCGACGGGAGCTCCGGCATGGCCAGACGGCGCGCAGATGCCGCGAAACGCTCGGCGTTGGCCTCGACGCGGAACGAGCTGATCTCGCCACCCGGCTGACGGTATGCCTTGAGGCCCTCGAAGATGGCCTGTCCGTAGTGCAAAACCATTGCGGCCGGATCGAGCTCGATGTTTCCGTACGGCAACACCTGGGCGTCGTGCCAGCCCTTGCCCGCGGTGTAGTCGATCGAGACCATGTGGTCGGTGAAGTGCCGCCCGAAGCCGGGCGCCGCCAAAATGTCACGGCGCTCGGCGTCGGACTTCGGGGACGAGCTCTGAACACGAACGAAATCGGCGGCACCTGTCATGGGCGCAATCCTATCGAACGTGAAAAAGCTCTCTACTTGGTGTTGGTCTCCACGAACGGAGGAGACACCACGACGCACCGAAGAGCACGACCACGGACGTCGACTTCGATCTCGTCGCCGGCCGAGACATTGGCACCGGAATCGAGGAGCGCCAACGCAATTCCCACTTTGAGCGAAGGCGAAAACGTCCCCGAGGTGGTCTCGCCGATTGCCTCGCCGTCACGCAGAACACCGAGGCCGGCACGAAGCACGCCGCGATCGAGAGCCTTGATCCCCCAGAGTTTGCGAGCCGGGCCGGCAGCCTTCTCGTCGGTCAAGGTCTCTTTGCCCCAGAATGTCGGCTTCTTCCAACCGATCGCCCATCCGCAGCGCGCTTCGAGCGGAGAAATCTCGAGCGAAAGCTCATGCCCGTGCAGCGGATACCCCATCTCGGTACGAAGAGTGTCACGGGCGCCGAGTCCGGCGGCCTGCCCACCCTCGGCGCGCACTGCCTCGAGAAGCGCGCGGAACAACGGCTCGCTGTCCTCCCACCGCGGCAGGAGTTCGTAGCCGACCTCACCGGTGTAACCGCTGCGGCACACACGAACAGGCACGCCGTTCCATTCCGCATCTTCGTACGCCATGTACTCGATCTCGGTGGGAAGTCCCAGAGCGGTCAGAACCGCCACCGATTTCGGACCCTGCACAGCCAGCACACCGTAGGCACGATGCTGATCCTCGACGGTGATTCCATCCGGTGCCACAGCGACCAGAGCCGCAACGACGTCCGTGGTATTGGCTGCGTTCGGGACGAGGAAGATCTCGTCGTCGCTGACGTAGTACGCAATGAGGTCGTCGATGACACCACCGGACTCGTTGCAGCACAACGTGTACTGAGCCTTACCCGGCCCGATCTTGTTCAGGTCGTTGGTCAGTGCGGAGTTCACGAATTCCGCGGCGCCCGCGCCACGCACGACGGCCTTGCCGAGGTGACTGACGTCGAAGAGTCCGACATTCTCACGCACAGAGGTGTGTTCGGCCACGACGCCGGCGTACGAAACCGGCATCTGCCACCCCCCGAACGGCGCGAACGTCGCGCCGAGTTCGACGTGGACGGGGTGGATCGGGCCCTGCAACAGTTGTTCGTCGGTCATGGCCCACAACCTATCGGACTTCGCCGATCGAAACATGTCCGCAGCGAGAGCTCACTCGGCCGTGACGATCGCCCGTCCGCAAACTGCAAAGGGCCTAACATCGACTCAGGCATCCGCCAGAACCGGACGCATCGCACACTCACCTCACAGGAGACACCTTGAGCACTCGCACAGCCCGATCGTTGGGACCCGACCTCGTTCTCGCCGGCACAGTCGCCAAGCGCGCAGAGATATTGGTCGTCGGTCTGACGTCGGGTCCGGACGGCCCCGAAATCGCACTCAGCGAAGGCATCGTCGCCGAAGACGTACTCGCCGAGATCCTCGACAGCCTCATCGCCGTCGGCGCCACGGGCAAGCCCGAGCAGCTCACTCGTGTCCCGGCACCGAGCGAACTGTCGGTCACCAGCGTTCTCGCCGTCGGACTCGGCTCTGCCGACAAGCTCGGCAGCGAGCAGATCCGTAAGTCCGCCGGCGCCGCAGCTCGCTCGTTGTCCGGCATCGACACCGTCGCAACCACGCTCTCGATCCTCGACCTCGGTGCAGCCGCCGAGGGATTTGCGTTGGGCGCGTACAGCTTCACCGAATTCAAGTCGTCCATGACGGCTCCCGGTCCCGATTCGCAGCCACTGGCCCGCGTCGAACTTCTGGTGCCGTCGCCGCGCACGAAGGAGACCAAAGCGACGCTGGCACGGTCGGCTGCCATCGCCGAGGCCGTCGCCACCGCACGCGAGTTCGTCAACACTCCCCCGAGCCACCTCTACCCCGCCGAGTTCGCCGCGCGCGCGAAGGCACTGGGCGTCGAGGCCGGGCTCACCGTCCAGGTTCTCGACGAGAAGGCACTCGAGAAGGGTGGCTACGGCGGAATCATCGGCGTCGGCAAGGGCTCGTCACGCCAGCCGCGTCTCGTCCGCCTCGAATACGCGTCGAAGAAGCGTGGTGCCCGCAAGGTCGCACTGGTGGGTAAGGGCATCACCTTCGACACCGGCGGAATCTCCATCAAGCCCGCCGCCGGGATGGAGAACATGACCTCGGACATGGGCGGCGCCGCAGCCGTCATCTCCACCGTCGTGCTTGCCGCCAAGCTCGGCCTGCCCGTCAACGTCGTCGCATACGTACCGATGGCCGAGAACATGCCGTCCGCGACCGCGCAGCGTCCCGGCGACGTGCTGACCCAGTACGGCGGAATCACCATCGAGGTCGTCAACACCGACGCCGAGGGCCGTTTGATTCTTGCCGACGCGATGGTTCGCGCGGGTGAGGACGATCCCGACTACATGATCGACACCGCCACCCTGACCGGTGCGCAGATGGTCGCGCTCGGCAACCGCACCCCCGGAGTCATGGGCACCGACGAGTTCCGTGACCGCGTCGCCTCCATCTCGCAGAGCGTCGGCGAGAACGGCTGGGCCATGCCGCTGCCGGAGGAATTGCGCGGAGATCTCGACTCCAAGGTCGCCGACATGGCCAATGTCACCCCGCACCGCTGGGGCGGCATGCTGGTCGCAGCTCACTACCTCAAGGAATTCGTTCCCGAGGGTGTCCAGTGGGCGCACATCGACGTCGCGGGGCCGGCCTACAACACGTCAGGGCCGTGGGGTTACACCGGCAAGGGCGGTACCGGCGTTCCCGTTCGCACGATGATCTCGGTCCTGGAGGACATCGCGGTAAACGGCTGACCCCTTGCTGTGCGCCTTTATTAACCCCCCGCGGTTAATAAAGGCGCACAGCAGTTCAGGCGCCGTCGCGTAATTCCTGCTCGCGGGCACGCTTGCGTTCGATTCGCCTACGTTCGTCGTGATCGCGCATACGCTGCGGATATCCCGTCTTGCGGACGTCGTAGACCGGGATCTTCAAGTCTTGTCCCAATTTGCGGGCGCCACGTTCGCCGCCGACACGACGACGAGTCCACTCCCCGTCCTTCGCAACCAGGACGACGGTCACCTCGGTCACCGTCGTCTGCGGTTCCACATAGGCCTCGACGCCTTCGTGCGAGTGCGCCCAATTCGCCAGATGATCCGCATCACTCTGCGCTGCGGCCTGAGCCGCACTCGGCGGACGCTTGAAACGATCGAACAGTCCCACGGTCGTACCCTCCTCGGTACCGACGCCGCGGATGCACCCCGGCGATATGTCAAGTTTGCCAGGCGATGTCCGTTGTGCCTGCGCACGACATACCGTTTGGTCCGCTTACGACGTTACAGCCGGACCCCCGACGCATACCTACTCGCCAGTAGCCGACACACCCGAAACGGACGGCATCCCCCTCATCGGACACGCCCGGCGTATCAATGGAAAGATGAACGACGGTGACGCCGCGCTCGCGCGTCGACATCGGCAAAATAGCTACAAGTAGCCGCACGTCGCGCGCCACTCGAGCACAATGCATTACGACCACAAGTCGACAAAATTCAACAACCCGAACACAACTGTCGAGGAGTCAAAAGACATGGCCTTCTCCGTCCAGATGCCAGCCCTAGGTGAGAGCGTCACCGAGGGAACTGTCACACGGTGGCTCAAGCAGGAAGGAGACACGGTCGAAGTCGACGAACCCTTGCTCGAAGTCTCCACGGACAAGGTCGACACCGAGATTCCGTCTCCCGTCGCCGGCGTCCTGACCAAGATCGTCGCGCAGGAAGACGACACCGTGGAAATCGGTGGCGAGCTCGCCCAGATCGGTGAAGCCGGCGAAGCCGCAGCACCCGCGGCAGAGGCACCCGCCCCCGCCGCCGAGGAAGCTCCCGCCGAGGAAGCGCCGGCTGCCGAAGCTCCCGCTGAAGAAGCTCCCGCTGCCGAGGCACCCGCTGCTTCGAGCGGTTCCGCTGAAGGTACCGCCGTGACGATGCCCGCCCTCGGCGAGTCCGTCACCGAAGGCACCGTCACCCGCTGGCTCAAGGCTGTCGGCGACGAGGTTGCCGTCGACGAGGCGCTGCTCGAGGTCTCGACCGACAAGGTCGACACAGAGATCCCGTCCCCCGTCGCCGGAATCCTGCTCGAGATCAATGCGCAGGAAGACGACACCGTCGAGATCGGTGGCCAGCTGGCCGTCGTCGGCTCCGGCGCACCCGCCGCGGCACCGGCACCCAAGGCCGCTCCCGCAGCACCGGCAGCACCCCCTGCCCCCAAGGCCGAAGCTCCGAAGGCCGAAGCACCCAAGGCTGAAGCACCCAAGCCTGCCGCCGCACCGGCCGCACCCGCTCCGAAGCCTGCTGCGGCTCCCGCACCGGCGGCTGCCCCCGCAGCGTCCGGTGACAGCAGCCCGTACGTCACCCCGCTCGTGCGCAAGCTCGCCACGGACAACGGCGTCGACCTCGCGACCGTCACCGGCACCGGCGTCGGCGGCCGCATCCGCAAGCAGGATGTGCTCGCCGCTGCGGAGGCCAAGAAGGCTCCCGCCGCCGCTGCTCCTGCTGCAGCACCCGCGGCCGCACCGGCCGCCACCGCAGCCGCAGGCGTCCGACCCGAACTGGCACACCTGCGTGGAACCACGCAGAAGGCCAACCGTATTCGGCAGATCACGGCCACCAAGACACGTGAGTCGCTGCAGAACACCGCTCAGCTCACGCAGACCTTCGAGGTGGACGTCACCAAGATCGTCGCCCTGCGGGCCCGTGCCAAGGCCGGCTTCATCGAGCGCGAAGGCGTCAACCTGACGTTCCTTCCGTTCTTCGCCAAGGCAGTCGTCGAGGCGCTGAAGTCGCACCCGAACATCAACGCAAGCTACGACGAGGCTGCCAAGCAGATCACCTACTACGACGCTGAACACCTCGGCATCGCAGTGGACACCGATCAGGGCTTGCTCTCCCCCGTCATCCACAACGCCGGCGATCTCGGCCTGGCCGGCTTGGCCCGCGCCATCGCCGACATCGCCAAGCGTGCACGCTCGGGTGGCCTGAAGCCGGACGAGCTCTCGGGTGGCACCTTCACCATCACCAACATCGGCAGCCAGGGCGCGCTGTTCGACACCCCGATCCTGGTACCGCCGCAGGCGGCCATGCTCGGAACCGGCGCGATCGTCAAGCGCCCGATGGTGGTCACCGACGAGAACGGCAACGAGTCCATCGGCGTTCGCTCGATGATCTACTTGCCGCTGACCTACGATCACCGTCTGGTCGACGGCGCCGACGCCGGCCGATTCCTCACCACTGTGAAGCAGCGGTTGGAAGAAGCCTCGTTCGAAGCTGATCTGGGCCTGTAAGCAACTGCTCGGCCGGCCGGGGCGTCATCTCCATCAGGAGGTGGCGCCCCGGCTTTTTCAGTACGGTCGGAGATATACGTTCGGATATCGAAGCACGCTGAATCGAAGGAGGCTTTCCGAATGCGAGTAGTCATCGCCGGCTCGTCCGGTTTGATCGGAACGGCCTTGGTGTCATCGTTGCGCTCCGACAACCACGACGTGGTGCGTCTGGTGCGACGCTCGACCGCCGGCCCCGACGAATCGCGTTGGGACCCGGACCACGACCGTCTGGACCTCTCCGTCCTGCAGGGCGCCGACGCCGTCGTGAACCTCTGCGGCGTCGGCATCGGCGACAAACGGTGGTCGGGTTCCTACAAGCAAGCGATCCGTGACAGCCGCATCGTCGCGACCGACGTCTTGGCCGAAGCGGTCGCGAGTCAGAAGGTTCCCGTCCTCGCCAACGCGAGCGCCGTCGGCTATTACGGCGACACCGGCGACAAGATCGTCGACGAGGATTCGCCGGCAGGCACAGACTTTCTCGCCACGACGTGTCGCGATTGGGAACTTGCCACCGAACCGGCGCGTGCGGCGGGCGCCCGCGTCGTCAATCTGCGGTCCGGCGTCGTGATTTCACCTCATGGGGGCATGCTCGGTCGGCTTCGGCGCCTTTATTCGTTCGGCCTCGGCGGGCGACTGGGCAACGGTCGCCAGTACTTTCCGTGGATCTCACTCGAGGACGAGTGCGACGCGATCAAGTTCGCGCTCACGAATTCCGAACTCTCCGGTCCCGTCAACCTGACCGGTCCGGCCCCTGTCACCAATGCCCAGTTCAATGACGCCATGTCCCGTGCGGTCCACCGCCCGGCTCCCTGGATCGTTCCCGGGTTCGCACTCGAAGCGTTGATCGGAGAATTCGCCAAGAGCGGCATCCTCGGTGGCCAGCGCGCCATTCCCGCAGCTTTGGAAAAGGCGGGATTCTCTTTCCGCCACAACACGATCGGCGAAGCGCTGGCGGCCGCACTCGGTTGATTCCGAAGTCGGGCGTAATCTCTACGTCCATGAGCAGCGCTGCCGTTTCCGCCCGGTTCTCGAAACTGCCGATCGCCGTCGAGCAACTCGGTTCGATCGACTACAACGCCGCGTGGGACCGCCAGCGTGAGCTCGCGGCTGCGCGGGCGGACGACATCGGACCGGACACGCTACTGCTCCTCGAACACCCGCCGGTGTACACGGCAGGACGACGCACGGAACCCGAAGATCGTCCCGTCGACGGCACGCCTGTCATCGACGTCGACCGCGGCGGGAAGATCACCTGGCACGGCCCCGGCCAGCTGGTGGGATATCCGATCGTGAAACTGGCCGAGCCCATCGACGTGGTGCGGTATGTCCGACGCATCGAGGAAGCACTGATCACGGTGTGCACGGACCTCGGCCTGAACTGCGGGCGCATCGACGGCCGCTCCGGCGTCTGGCTGCCCGCCGAACTCGCAAACGGGCAATGGAAGCCCGAGCGCAAGGTTTCTGCCATCGGCGTGCGCGTCCAACGGGGCGTGGCACTGCACGGCTTCTCCCTGAACTGCAATTCGGTCCTGACCGGATTCGACAACATCATTCCCTGCGGCATCCGTGACGCCGGGGTCACGACGCTGTCGCATGAACTCGGTCGCGACGTCACCGTGGACGAAGTCACTCCCGCTGTGACCGAGGCAGTGATCGCTGCTCTCGACGGAACCATGCACGTCACCGAACGGAACGTCGAGCGCGTCACCTTCGAAAGCGCCTCGCCTACTCCGACTTTTACTACCGTTCAGTACAGCTGACGGGCTCGCCCGAACCCCGTTGCAGTAATCACCGGGCGTAGGATCACTGTCGTGACTATCGCCCCAGAAGGACGTAAGCTGCTCCGTCTCGAGATCCGAAACGCGGAGACGCCCATCGAACGCAAACCCAACTGGATCAAGACCCGAGCAAAGATGGGCCCCGAGTACACGGAGCTCAAGGGCCTGGTCAAGCGTGAAGGTTTGCACACCGTCTGCGAGGAAGCGGGCTGCCCCAACATCTACGAGTGCTGGGAAGACCGCGAAGCCACGTTCCTGATCGGCGGCGAGCAGTGCACACGCCGCTGCGACTTCTGCCAGATCGACACCGGCAAGCCCGAAGCCCTCGACCGCGACGAGCCCCGTCGCGTCGCGGAAAGCGTTCAGGCCATGGGCCTTCGGTACTCCACGATCACCGGCGTCGCCCGCGACGACCTCCCCGACGGCGGCGCCTGGCTCTACGCCGAGACCGTCCGCAAGATCCACGAACTCAACCCGGGCACCGGCGTCGAGAACCTGGTTCCGGACTTCAACGGCAAGCCCGAACTGCTCGACGAGGTCTTCGCCTCACGCCCCGAGGTCCTCGCACACAACCTCGAGACCGTCCCCCGCATCTTCAAGCGGATCCGTCCGGCATTCCGGTACCAGCGCAGCCTCGACGTCATCACCGCAGCACGCGACTACGGACTGGTCACCAAGTCCAACCTGATCCTCGGCATGGGCGAAACCCCTGAAGAGGTCACCGAGGCGATGGCAGATCTCCACGCCGCCGGTTGCGACATCCTCACCATCACCCAGTACCTGCGCCCCTCGCCCCGGCACCACCCCGTCGAGCGGTGGGTCAAGCCCGAGGAGTTCGTCGCACACTCGAAGGCTGCAGAAGAGATGGGCTTCGCCGGCGTCATGGCCGGTCCGTTGGTTCGCTCGTCGTACCGCGCCGGCCGCCTGTATGCGCAGGCCATGGCACATCACGGCCGTGAACTTCCCGAGGCGCAGCGTCATCTGACCGAGGGCGGCGACGCTTCCCAGGAAGCCAGCTCACTCATGGCGCGCCTGAATCGCTGATCCACTTTTTGCTGTGCGCCTTTATTAACCGCGGGCGGTTAGTAAAGGCGCACAGCAATGGACGTATCCTGGGTACATGGCGAACGGCAGCAAATCCGGTAAGGGCAAACCCACCAAAGAGGCAAAGGCTGCAGCGAAGGCTGCCCGCAAGCAGGCTTCCAAGGAACGTAGAACTCAGCTCTGGCAGGCATTCCAGATGCAGCGCAAGGACGACAAGCTCCTCCTGCCGCTGATGATCGGCACCCTCGTCGGTGCGGCTCTGGTCTTCTTCCTGGTCGGCCTCATCTGGGGCCTTCAGTGGTTCCTACTGCCGATCGGCATCGTTCTCGGTCTCCTCGGCGCCTTCATCATCTTCGGTCGTCGCGTCCAGAAATCGGTGTACAAGAAGGCTGAAGGTCAGGCCGGTGCCGCTGCGTGGGCGCTCGACAACATGCAGGGTGCGTGGCGCGTTACGAATGCCGTCGCCGGCACTACCCAACTCGATGCCGTTCACCGCGTCGTCGGACGGCCGGGTGTCATCCTCGTCGCCGAAGGTTCGCCGCAACGCGTCAAGGGCCTCCTCGCGCAGGAGAAGAAGAAGACCGCCCGCCTCATCGGCGACACCCCGATCTACGACATCATCATCGGCAACGACGAGGGCCAGGTTCCGCTCTCGCAGCTCCAGCGCTACTTGAACAAGTTGCCCCGCAACATCGACACCAAGCGCATGGACAACATCGAAGGTCGCCTCGCTGCACTGAGCGCACGCGGCGGCGGAGCAGCGCTTCCCAAGGGCCCGATGCCCGGAGGCGCGAAGATGAAGGGAATGCAGCGAACCATTCGTCGTCGCTGACACTCCCCCACAGCAAAACGAAAGACCCGGGCCCACACGGACCCGGGTCTTTCTTTACTTCGAGAAATTTGTGTCAGCGCGATTTCACGAGCAAAGTGCCGGTCGCGCGGTCCTGCATACCGCGACCGTCGATGTCGGTGATGGTCGCGGGAATCACGAACACAAGCAGTGCCTGACGTCCGAGCGCGCGCACGAAGCCCACTCGGATCGGGCCTTCGATACGCGCAACCTGAAGTCCGAGGACGAACTGCCCCGGGGTGAAGTTGAACAGAGCCACGGTGACGACACCGACGGCGAACCACACCATCAGCGTGACAGTCGAGGTCATACCGTCGAAGAAGTCGCCGGTGATGAGCGAGGCCACTCCCACAGCCATCACCCAATCCACCAACAGTGCCGCGATACGACGGCCCGAACCGACCAGCGAACCCGGACCCTCCTGAGGGAAACCGAGGAGCTCGCCACGGTACGACTGCTCACGGCCGTCCGCGCTCTTCGGCAAAGCTGCTTGCGGCCCAGAGAGCCAAGTTCCGGTGATACGTGCCATGCTGTCCAGGATAGGCGTCGCAGCACCGTAGTCCAGATTTGCCGGGTTTTAACTGTGTGGCCGGTCACATGGACTTCGGAAATCCCCAGGATGCTGCGACGCGTAACACTGCCGAAACAAAGGGTTGACGAGCGGGCAACACCAGCTCCCTACCGTCTGCCTCGACGGATTCAACCGACATCACTTGGCTGAAGCGACTTAAGGAGCACAAGCGTGGCGTTCACCACGGCCGAAGAGGTCATCAAGTACATCGCGGACGAGAACATCGAGTACGTCGACATTCGGTTCAGCGACCTGCCCGGCGTCCAGCAGCACTTCTCGATCCCGGCGTCTGCTTTCAACCAGGACGTGTTCGAGGACGGCCTCGCATTCGACGGATCTTCGGTCCGCGGATTCCAGTCGATCCACGAGTCCGACATGATGTTGCTTCCCGACGTCACCACGGCGCAGATCGACCCCTTCCGCAAGGCGAAGACCCTCAACATCAACTTCTTCGTGCACGACCCGTTCACCCGTGAGTCCTACAGCCGCGACCCGCGCAACGTTGCCCGCAAGGCCGAGGAGTACTTGGTCAGCACCGGCATCGCGGACACCGCATTCTTCGGCGCCGAGGCCGAGTTCTACATCTTCGACTCGGTTCGCTACGACTCCGGCATGAACTCCGCGTTCTACGAGCTGGATTCCATCTCCGGTTCCTGGAACACCGGCGCAGAGACCAACGCCGACGGCTCCCCGAACCTCGGCTACAAAGTTCGCGCCAAGGGTGGCTACTTCCCCGTCGCTCCGTACGACCACTACGTGGACCTGCGCGACGAAATCTCCACCAACCTGACCAACGCGGGCTTCGAGCTCGAGCGCGGCCACCACGAGGTCGGCACCGGCGGACAGCAGGAGATCAACTACAAGTTCAACACGCTGCTCGCAGCTGCTGACGACCTGCAGTTGTTCAAGTACATCGTCAAGAACACCTGCTGGCAGCACGGCAAGTCCGCAACCTTCATGCCGAAGCCGCTCTTCGGTGACAACGGCTCGGGCATGCACGTCCACCAGTCCCTGTGGAAGGACGGCAAGCCCCTCTTCCACGACGAGTCCGGCTACGCAGGCCTCTCGGACATGGCGCGCCACTACATCGGCGGCATCCTGCACCACGCTCCGTCGCTGTTGGCCTTCACCAACCCGACGATCAACTCGTACCACCGTCTGGTGCCGGGCTACGAAGCCCCCATCAACCTCGTGTACAGCCAGCGCAACCGCTCGGCAGCTGTCCGTATCCCGATCACGGGCAACAACCCGAAGGCAAAGCGTCTCGAGTTCCGCGCACCCGACTCCTCGGGTAACCCGTACCTCAACTTCGCTGCACAGATGATGGCCGGCCTGGACGGCATCAAGAACAAGATCGAGCCGATGGCTCCGGTCGACAAGGACCTCTACGAGCTTCCCCCGGAGGAGGCTCGCAACATCCCGCAGGCTCCGACCAGCCTCGAGACGGTCATCAACCGCCTCGAAGCCGATCACGAGTACCTGACCGAGGGTGGCGTCTTCACCACCGACCTGATCGAGACCTGGATCTCGCTCAAGCGCGAGCAGGAAATCGCTCCGGTCAACCTGCGTCCGCACCCGTACGAGTTCGAGCTCTACTACGACGTGTGATCCGCATCCTGACGTAAGTCAGACCTGCGAATACCGAGTCCACCCGTCCCGCTTCTGCGGGGCGGGTGGACTTGTTTCGGTCCGATCGAATGTGTCCGCCGCACATGTGCCCGTAAGTGCCGAGCATTGCCTTCGCACTCGGGAGCCGCATCCCGAGGCTGAACTGTCTTGATATCAGCTCCCGACGCGATGAGCAGCGAGGCGAGAAAGTGCCGCAAGTCGTGAAGCTGAACTCGTCCGGTAGGTCCACCTCCCCGTCACCGTCACCGTCCGCAGGGTCCGCTCGATCAACCCCGACGCCGCGTCCATTCCTGACCCGTTCGTCACCATCTGCTCATGCGGCCACTGCAGTTCCGACGAGGAGAGCATGAGCGTGAGTGTCTGCGGCACCGAAATCGACGCATCACTCCCCTGGTCTTTAACGGTTTGTCCGGCCACTGCTGTTTCCGGTGCACAGCCCCACGGGTGAAATCGACGTCAGCAACACGACGCCCCGACGTCTCTGCCATGCGAAGGCCCGCGAACGCGCCGAGCAGTATCGCCAATCTATAGTGCAAGCCAGAGGCAGATGGATAACCCCGATAACGCGCATACCCCCAGTGACGACAAAGCCATCAGTATCGCCAGGGCGGCCGTACCTCTGCCCGGTGGCAGTTTCGATGCGGATACCGAAACAATCTGCCGTCAAGTTCCCAACGGTGAAAGCGACGTCGCGCAAGAGCTTTCAGCCTTCCGAGCTCGGCTGCATGGTTAGCGCGCCCACAGCTCACACCAGGATGTGACCATCCGTCGTCGAAACCGCTACTTGCAGCCACTGACCTTGAGCAACTCTGCGGGAAGGTCATTCTGCATCACGACCTCGTTTCCGTCCCATACGAAGATGGCGGTGGCCAGACCTGACGGATTCGCATTCGAGTCCATCCCTCGCGGCCACTTGTACTGCACCGTCACGCTGTCGCTGGAGGAATCAATCACCGAAGTGAAGCCGAACGAACACGCCGTAGCTGTCCCCTGATACTCCCCACGGTGGAAGAACATCACGTGCTGCGGCGAACTACCGGTCCCGCCATTGGTTTCGGCGATCGCATAGCTCAGCTCGGCACACGGATCAAAGTTTGTCTCCCCCAAGAACGTCCACTCGATGCCAGGAATCTGGGTTGCGGCCGGCACCTGGTCGAGGCCGGCCGATATCGCCGCGACTTTCGGGGTCGTTCCACACTTGACCGTCGCAACCGCTGCGGGATCGACAGCGTTTGCCCCACACAGCCACGGCCATCCGGTCATCTGTCCGAGGTTTTGCGGTTCCGCGGAGAAACTCTGCTCGTCCCCGAACAGGGAACCGTCACCGAGCTGACCACCGTTCGCAGCGTCATAGCTGTACGAAGTCACCTTCATCGCCGGTTGCGAGGAACTTCCGCCGTACTGCGCGGTGAAATTCCAGACCTCGATCGGCCTGGACGGGTCGCCTGTACAACGAACCGCGGTCTCGGCCCCTTCACCTCGATGCAGTTTCCACTCGACGGGATTGCCTTCGTACAACGAGGCGGGCGGTGACATGACGGCCAAATTCGCGTCCTCCCACGACAACACCTTGTATGAGGCAGAGCCGCCGAGCTCCTTCGTGGCGACGACAACCTCCGCACCCGGCACACCGTCAACGTCCCATGCTCCGGCAAACCCTGCCGCATCCTGGACCTTCGGATCGGTCAGCAACTTGGAGTCCGTACCGGCTACCGCAGCTTCGATGCCGGTAGCTGTCAGCACCACGATCTGACCACCTGCACGGCCGATCGAATCATCTTTGCCGTCGCCGTCGACATCCACGACAGTCAAAGACACACAGCCCTGTTTACCCGAACAGACATCAGGCGCGGACGGAGTCGTCGTGGTCGGTGACGAAGCCGCTGCGTTGTCCCCCGCTTGTGCAGCGCCTTCGACTGGATCGGCCCCACACCCAGCCAACAACAATGTGGCTGACGCGCAGATAGAAATCGCTAGTTTGGTTCTCACTATGTCCCCTGATTCGATACACAAACCACGATCGGATTGATGCAACTGTCGATGAGTATTGCAGTTGCACTTCGACATGCCACAGATTCCTGGATTAATAGGGTTCGAATTCACCTCCGGATAGGATCCAGTTTCGCTGACTCGACGGAGGCATTGTGTTGGACGTTGGCAGGTCAAGATTTCGGCTCTACTCCATAAGGTCCGTGATCGGAATCGGAGCGTTTATCCTGGTTGGTGGCCTATCGGTTGCACCGAGGAGGAAGAAGTTCAGTACACCGACCCCTCGACTACGAATACCCCGGAGCCTGGGATCTGCGCCACCGGTTTAACGGATGAGCTCTAAACATGGCTCGGAGAGATCTCTGTGAAGACCAAATGCACCACTGATCTGGAAATCGCAAACCAAATTGCGGCCCCACCAGCCAGCTCTGCGACCATTACTGTCGCAGTAACCGGAAGTCGATGTCCGAGGAGCTACTTGACGATGGCAAATGCTCAGACGATCCAGATCTTTCTACCTAAAGGTGATCCTTCGGGAATACGGGTGGCGAGTCTGACAACACGAACAGTGCGCGTATTCGAAGTGCCACGCTCACTGCTGAGGGACTTTCTGGAGATGTCGGAGTCCAACCAAGTAGGTGTCTACTATCTGTTCGGTTCCGAACCCGCAGACGTCCCCCAGTGCTATATCGGTCAGTCAGGCAGCGTCGGTGAACGGCTGAAGCAGCACACTGGACAGAAAGAGTTCTGGACCAAAGCCCTGGTGGCGGTCTCTTTGACGAACGAGTGGACATCGACCCATGTGGCGTATCTGGAGTGGCTGTCGATCAACCGCGCGAAACAGTATGGGCGCTTCGAACTCCAGAACGGCAACGCCGCATCGAACCCATTTACGCCGGCCCCGCTCGAAGCCGATTGCCGCGAATTCCTCGACACTATCGCGGTCCTACTTGCTACCCTAGGCGCTCCGATCCTGGAACCAGTCCTCAAGACATCGAATGCTGGCGACGGCAGAAACACGATCGGCGAGCCTGCATCCGAAGTGCTGTATTTCAAGGAGGGCGGTTGCAGAGCCACGGGGCATCAGACACCCGAAGGCCTGCTCGTCGCCGCAGGATCAAGAGGCCGTCCAGAGGTACGCGATTCTGCCTACCCGTCGATTAGCCGCCGCCGTGACGCACTCCAAGCGGAGGGCGTAGTCACGATCGACACTGAAGGACTGATCTTCGTCAAGGACTATCTCTTCAACAGTCCTTCCATGGCGGGAACTGTCCTCATCGGTGGCAACATCAACGGGCGAAACAGCTGGAAAGACTCTCTCGGCAATTCGATCAATGACCTTGAACGAGCAGCTCTCGACTCGGTTCCCAAGACATCAGTAGCGCAGCAAAACGAAGTTGAGTTCGAGAAGTAGATCTGCAGCCACCTCGCTGTTCACGGTTGGTCATACTCGCCGACGGACGATGGATATCGCCGCATCTGAGCGGAATTACATCGGGTATACATTCGACCGATACCGACTTGGGTGCAGGAGAAGCAACAGATGCCCGATCCGTTCGCAATCGAAGTGGACTCCTTCTACAACACGATCGTCCTGCGCTCACCGGATGACTGCGAACCACTTGCGCCGGGTTGGTTTCCCACCGAACCCCAATTCGTCACTGGCGGACCAGGCCGACTCGTCATCCACACCGGTGGACGCGGGCTCGTGCGCGTGACAGTCACCTCCACCGAAACACCTGCCCCTCCGCTCACGGATTCGCTACTCACAGTGTGGGAAGACATTGCGGAGGGTTCGTTCACCATCGAGAGCGACGCACTCTGCTTCGACGGATTCTCAGGTGAGGTATCGCATCCAATTCCCCATCCGAGGCCAGGCCCGTGCCGAGTGCGAGTGTTTGCTCGGGGACGGACTGAGTACTGGGACGCCTACCGGACACCGGAGACCCAACCGCAGATACGACTCCACATCCAACTCTGGCCGCAACAACTCGGTGACCCGCACCTCATCCAGTACCGAGACCGGATTACCGGAAATCGTAGCCGAACCGACGACACCCCCGAGGAAAAGCAGCCCACCACGTAGCCGGGAACATCTCTCTCCACTGCGCAGTTCTGCTCCGGGCACGGCTACCGGATCCAGTAGTTTTCTGTGCCGAGGCCGGTAGCGAAGTGCGAGTAGTCGACCTACCTGCCAGGGCTGCGGATACAGCGTTTCGCGGACCTGTACCCGGCAACGGAAAGACCGACGCGAAAGATGCTTTCATCATCGTCGATGCCGCCCGCACACTCTCCGATACGCTGTTGCCGATCGGAAAGGCCTGCGACCTTGTCGAGGGTCTACGCATGCTGTCCGAATTCGACGCCGATCTGGCGGTCGACGAAAACCGGTTGACGCCTGCGGTCGATGCTGTTGTCGGTGAATCCATGGGCGTACGGACCGGTGTGACTATGCTCGTCGAGATCACCGACATCGGTCGTTCCGCGACGCAGGGGCGCTCGCGGTTTACGCCGGGGTCGCACCTCGCACACATCGCTCCGGAACGTCCGTCAAAGGTGAGCACCGACAACACAGCGGCAACGCCAGACTCAAACGCGCCAAGTATCTTTCAGCGTTCGCTGCTCTCAAGGATCCGATCTCCCGTGCCGACTACGACCGAAAACGAGCTGAGGGCAGGCGTGGCTGGTGCGCGTCTCGAGGTCAGAGTTCGCGCGCCGGATGTCGTATCGGAGAGAACCCCAATGTGGCTGCAGCGATAGCGAACACAACAACGACGCCGAGCAGGGTTAGGCGTTCACCGATCGCGCCGACCAGCAGACCTGCTATCACTGCGCCGAGCGCAGCCATGGTGCGGTTGACGGAGCGTCGGGCGGCATTCACACGCCCGAGAAGCTCATCGGGGGTGAGTGTTTGCCAATAGCCCATCTCGTTCGCGTTCTCCGCGCCCGCTGCCAACCCTTGCAGGCCCAGTGCTGCGAAGAGCAGTACATGGCCGACACCTGTGTCCGTCGCGAAGGCCACGAGAAGCCAGGTGACGGGGTATACCGTGCGGGCGAGGATGACTGCTCGTCCTGATCCGATGCGCGTGCCGAGCGCGTGAGCGCAAGATGTGCCGAGGAGGCTTGCGACACCGAACGTCGTCAGAAGCAAACCGTATGTGTAGGCGCTGAACCCGAGCGAGCGGAGAGCGAACAGCGACAGCACAGTCAACGCAGCTCCGTTGGCAAGGAACCACACGTGTGTCGATATCGCGAGCGGGTTGAGAGTGCGGTGGCGATACGTGAATCTCAGACCCTCACGCACTTCGTTCATCAGGTTGCGGGAGCGAGTAACGGATCGAGGCTCGTCTACGTCGAGCCCGAAATTGAGTGCGGCATCAGCGAAATAGCTGATTGCGTCGACGGCAATCACCACGGGAGCGCCGAGCAGGCCTACGAGTGTGCCTCCGACCGTTGGCCCCAATGTCGTTGCCGCTGCGTCGGCTTGGTCGAGTCGAGCGTTTGCTTTCACCAGTTGACTGCGTGGAACCAGCCGGGGCAACAAGGACTGCATCGCAGCGAAGCCGAACACCGAGAAGGAGCCGAACAACAGCAACACGATGACCAGAACCCAGACGTGCAGAAGCCCGGCGAGCCACAGAAGCGGGACGGCACCGAGCACAACTGCCCGACCGACGCTCGCCCACACGAGAATTGGCTTGCGCCGCCACCGATCGACGTAGACCCCCGCGACCAACCCGAGCACCGCATACGGGATCAACTGAGCCGCGTTCACCACACCCACTTCGAACGGCGTCGCGTCCAAAAGCTGCACTACCAAAATGGGCATCGCCACAGCTGTCACCGACGAGCCGGCCGAACTGATCACCGCGGCCGTGAGAAAGCGTCGAAATGATGAACGGTGACCTGCCGGCGAATCGTCACTCATCGCTGACATCCACGACGCCACACAGCCGACTGCACCAGTCTGTCCCGCTCATGCACGGCACTGTAACCGAGCACGCCCGATATCGGTGCTGAGGACGAGGCGGCTGTTGGCATTGCCAAATTGATAGAAGCACTCAACCGTGACCAAGGACTAGAGCGGACACAGCCCCTCACCTCGTCCGCGTAGGTGGGGTTACCCGTCTCGACTTGCACTCCGCGATGCTCACCGAGTGGACATTGCACAGCGAACACGATTGGCTGTCACTCATTGTTGCGTTTCTTCGACCCAGTCGGGGTGTTCGCGGCTGTCGTCGAGCACCCAGGTACGGGATTCGTCGCCGATGCGGTCGGGGTCAGTGAGCCAGCATGTTGCGTCGGGCGCCCACCCGGCGATGACGCTCGCCGTCTCGTCGTCGACTCCGATCGCGGTTCCCGCCGCGGCCAGGTATCCCATAACGGTGAGATGCACGCCCGTGTAGCTCTCAGCGATGAGCTGCCAGTTGGGGATGACCCAGCGCCCTGATCGTCCGGTGGTCCGGTACCAGTCGTGTCGTTTATCCGCGGTGACCTCGAGGGGGAACCGTCTGCAGAGTTCCGCCCACGCCTGCGCGCCGTCGATCTCGTATATGCGAGCGCCGGCGGGTGCGTCGACTTGTCGCACGGCGATGCGTTTCCAACCCATGCTGTCTTCGACGAACCACAATTCTGCCGGGGTCCCGTCGAACAGTGCCCGTGTCGAACACCGAACAGACGGATTCGACCACCAGTAACCGAACCAGTTCGCCTTCGGATCGGTCGGACGATCAGCGGCTCGCGCTTCCGCTGCGAGAGTGTGCTCATGCCAGTCGCTCAGGAGTTCTGCAGCCGTCGACTCAAAGGTATCGGGGCTGTCGTCGTCCCGGCTCACTATCACCCATTGGTCGGTCTCGGCGAGCGCGGTCGTCCACCACTGCAAGTGTTGGGATCGTGCGATGTGCTCGGCGACTCGTCGAAGCTCATGCCGTACCGGCTCGGTTGTGACGAGGATGTCTTCACCGTCGGGGTCCTGCCAGTAGCGCGCTGTGTCCGTCGCTGCGGCGAGGGCCGAACGGAGTGCAACCTCGGTCACCTCGGGAATCGGTACCTCGGACAGGCGGTGCGCCACATCGGCGGCAGTGACGACGGCACGTACAGGCTCTTCGGGAGGCTCTTCAGCGCCGGACTCGTACGCCACGCGTGAATACGTCACGCTTGAGTCTCGCTCGGGGTCGAGGTGATAGGAGGCCAGAAAAACCGCGGAACCAAACGAGTCGTCATGTGGCTCGGGTCGCCGGATCCGTTCGGCATCCATCACGTAGTCAAGCAGCATCCGCCGTCCGCGTGGCCCCGACAGCAACGTATCCGCTGTACTCGTTGTGCTCACTGCCTCAGGCTCCTCGTTTTCCGTCATGACTGTGTGTACCAGTGTGACGACCTATCGGTGTTGTGCGCTTGGGCCACACACCCCGGCGGCCCCAGCGGATCGGGCATCACTCGTCGAACACGAAGGTGGCGCTGCCATCTTCTGGTAGTTCGTGAACGATCACCTCGTTGCCGATACCTGTGACAGCAGACACGAAAGTGGTCGTCTCCCTGTCGATCCCGACGAGCCAACTGATCCCGACACCCTGCTGACGGGGTACTCGACGGAAGACCGATTCACCCCCTTCTATAGCCGCTCCCGGGTGCAACGATCGGGCTGTGTCCAACACCGCTTGCCGCACGGCACCCAGGTCGATCAGGTCATCGTCAGGTCCGATCTGTGACGGCTGAAAATACGTCAGAGCGAACGGCAGACGGATCATCACGTTGGGCTCGGGCGCGGACCCCTGCACCGGAACAAAGTAGAAGCCCCACCCCCGTGGGGAGGGTGGGGCTTCCTTCGGTCCGGCGCTCACGCACAGTGGGAGGGTGGTGGACATGCCGGACCGACGACACGGCAGGGAGTCAAGCTGCCGCGCCCAAGCGCTGACCTGAAGGAATGCGCCTGAGATCGTGGTTACGAGAACCATCAAACCAGACAAACTGGACGCATGTTCAGGAATCGAGAGATTCGACCCCCGCACGTCAGAAAGATCTCACTGCACCCGATAGGTTTCGCTGCGGACAGGATCCACCAACCGCCGCATGACCTCGTACGCGCGGTCCGGATCCGTGTACGGCGGAATCATCATCAAAACGAGCTGACGACCATTGATGTCGTCGAGATACATCAAATCGTGGGGCTGGCCAGGGTACGAACCCCGCACTTCCAGTCCGTCGACCTCGTCGATACGACGCTGCGCGCTGCTGATCGTGTTCCAGTCGAACGCAACCCTCGCGATCGGCCCCAGCCGCAACGAAAGTGCGGATATCAGATCGTGAAGCTCCGCCGTGACGTTCGTGGTCCACGGGAACCACGCGCCGTCAACCGATGCCTTGACGGCACCTTGCCCACGAAGCAGGAATCGCGGAGTCCGCGTCGGCGACGGGAAAGGTTGCCCGACATGGCGCTGCGGCGCTTCCATTGCATAGTCGAGAGTGCTGATGTGCGCCATGACGAGGCTCCTTGACGGAGGATTCGTGGAACCGTCAGGCAGAGGTGCCCGGTCGTGGGTACCATACCTTCAGACTACTCCGCTACGCAATCCCGACTACGCATCGACGGAAATGATCACGCCGGTGTCGCCGTACGGGAACGGACCATTACCGATGTGACCGAGGGTGTTGAAGAATTTCGAAATAGGCACCATCACACCGTATTTCGCTTTGACTTTGCTGCGGATCTCGTCGAATTCAGCTCCACCGCTCACCAACTGAGCGGTCCCGGTGACCGGCGACGCACCGTCGGCAACCTTTCCGCGGTTGTTGCACGGCACTACGGTGACGCGTGGGTTGTTTCGCAGCCGCTTGGCCTTACCCGATTTCGAGGAAGTCCAGAAGCCGATACGTCCGTCAGGCAGAGGCACGACCCACGTCGGCGTGGCTACGCCGTCACCGCTCTTACGGAATGTGGTGACCGAGATCGTCTTCTCTTCGCCCAGGGACATGAGACGAGCGTATGCCTCCACAACCTCCACGACCATGCACGCGAATGAATTTTCTCTGCCTCAGGCGTTTCAAAACGGGCAATTATCCGGACGAAGGTGAACAACAGGTGCCGAGTGGTGGAAATGTCGCGGAACGACCCCGTCTCAGGTCGATTTGTGGCCCGCCGGTGTTGGAACATGACTTCTCGTGAATGCGGAACTCATCGTTCTCCTCGTCGTCGTCGTAACCGCTCTGGGGTTCGACTTCACCAACGGTTTTCATGACACTGGCAACGCTATGGCCACGTCGATTGCAACCGGCGCCCTCAAGCCCAAGGTGGCAGTCGCTCTGTCTGCTTCCTTGAACCTGGGCGGAGCTTTCCTCTCGGTAGAGGTTGCTGCCACCGTGGCCAAGGGTGTGGTGAACCTCGGAAATGTGGGTGGCCAAGCGCTGCTCACCATCGTCTTCGCCGGCCTTGTCGGCGGCATCATCTGGAACCTGGCAACGTGGTTGCTCGGCATCCCCTCGAGTTCCTCACACGCACTGTTCGGCGGCCTGATCGGCGCCGCCATCGCGTCCCTCGGCATGAGCGGTGTCGCCTGGAGCGGCGTCCTCAGCAAGGTTGTCATCCCCGCAGTTCTCGCTCCCGTCGTGGCCGGCTTGGTTGCCGCGGCCGGCACCTGGCTCATCTACCGCATCACCTCCAACGTCGGAGAAGAAACCAAGGACAAAGGTTTCCGACTCGGCCAGATCGGTTCGGCTTCACTCGTTTCCCTCGCACACGGCACCAACGACGCTCAGAAGACCATGGGCGTCATCTTCCTCGCCCTGGTCGCCCACGGAACCATCTCCGCCGACGCGGACATGCCGTTCTGGGTCAAGCTCACCTGTGCGCTCGCGATCGCTGCCGGAACCTACCTCGGCGGTTGGCGAGTCATCCGCACTCTCGGCAAGGGACTTGTCGAGATTGCCGCACCACAAGGCATGGCAGCCGAAGCATCCTCTGCTGCAATCATTCTCACCTCCAGCCACCTCGGCCTTCCGCTCTCCACCACCCATGTGGCGACGGGTTCCATCATGGGAACCGGTCTGGGACGCAAGGGCGCCGAAGTTCGTTGGGGTGTAGCCGGACGTATGGCGGTCGCCTGGTTGATCACTCTTCCGTCCGCTGCAATCGTCGGCGCTCTGTGCTGGGGACTGGCCGACATCGTCGGCGGCCTGCCCGGTGTCCTGGTCGTCTTCGCCGTGCTCATCGCGTTGGCCGGCTGGATGTACCTGCGCTCCCGCAAGGAGCCCATCGATCCGAGCAACGTCAACGCCGAGTGGGACGGCGGCCTGGTACCCGCAGAGGTCCCCGGTCCGGACGCCCGCGTCACCACCGACGTCAAAGCCTGAAAGAGGGAATCGACATGGATATCTTGAAAAACACCGTCGACTCGCTCTGGCAGGTCGTACTGGTCGGCCTCCTGCTGGGCGCCGGACTACCGGCGATCTTCGCAATCGGCCTGAAGTCGCTCGACGCCGGACAACGTGGCAGTGGCGGCGGGAGCACTGCCGTCGCGGCTCGCAGTCCGTTGGCCGTGGCAGGCGCAGTGGTGTGCTTCGCGGTCGTGCTCATCGCGATCGTCACCGGAATCCTCTTCATCATGCAGGGCTTCCTCAGCCACACATTCGGCATCGAGATCTTCTGATCCCGTGCGCCCTCACGAGCGGAAAGACATCACCGTGACTGCACCGACTCCATCCCTTCCTCAATCCATTCTTGACTGGCTTCGCGCCGGCTACCCCGAAGGCATACCGCCCAAGGACCGCATTCCGCTGGTCGCATTGCTACGACGCAAACTCTCGGACGCGCAAATTCGAGACATTGCCATCGGCGCTGCACTCGCAGAACTGAGCGACGTCAACAGCGACCAGGTGATCTCGAGCGACGAGATCAGCGCTCAGATCGCCGATCTGACGAGCCAGACTCCCTCGGACGAGGACATCGCGCGCGTTGCCTCCGTCCTTGCTGCCGCCGGGTGGCCCCTCGCTGATCTCGACAACCACTGAAGCTCGATTCGTTGAGTCTTCCACCACTTCTGGCTTCGATACTCGGCTGGCTGCGTGCCGGGTATCCGAACGGTGTGCCGGAGCAGGACTACGTCCCTTTGATGGCCCTGCTCCGGCGACAACTGTCCGACGACGAGATCGCCGTTCTTGCTGACGATCTCGTCGCCGGCTTTCCGCTTCCGGTCGATCCGATCGACTTTCCCGGTTCGGTCGATCCGATCGACATCGGCGTCCTCATCACCAAGGTCACCGACGATATTCCGCACGAATCGGACATCGCTCGGGTACGTGAACACCTGATTCGTGGAGGTTGGCAAATCGTGGCACAACCTCCGGTCGACGACGCCTGACGGCATTACGGTAAATCGGACCAGTTTGATAACGAACCGGTAACGGTGCCGTCGAGGTCAATACAGACCACTTAGTGTCATAAGGAATTCCGCGCCTCGGGGGGCTCGGTCGGATTTCGGTGTGCAAGCACCTTTGGGGCGGGAGTGATACATGCACGAGACTCACACAGATTTGGCGAAGAACCCAGATATTTCGAACCCGGATCTTTCGAGAAACCGTATTTCGAAACGAATCAAGCGTCGGATCCTGGGCCTCGCAGCGACAGCACTCGCACTCCCCCTGACCGCAGGCCTGATCAGCGGATCGGTAGCGACCGCAGCGCCCGCGCGTACCGCCCCGGCCGGTGGCTACGAGGAAGTGTTCGTAGACTCGTCGATGGGACCGATCAAGGTTCAGATCCAGTGGGCTTCGCGCGGCGGCAACGCGGCACTCTATCTTCTCGATGGCCTACGAGCACGCGACGACCGAAACGCATGGAGTTTCGAGACCAACGCTCTCGAGCAGTATCGCGGCGACAACGTCACCCTGGTCATGCCGGTCGGCGGGCAGTCCAGCTTTTACTCCGACTGGTATGCGAACAGCAATTTGAATCGCCAGCCGGTCACGTACAAATGGGAAACCTTCCTCACCCAGGAACTTCCCGCCTATCTGGAATCGCGCGGCGTCTCCCGAACCAACAACGGCGTGCTCGGACTGTCCATGGGTGGCAGCGCGGCACTGACGCTAGCCGCCTACCACCGCGATCAGTTCAAGTTCGCCGGTTCGCTCTCGGGATACCTCAACATCTCAGCTCCAGGCATGCGTGAGGCGATCCGGGTGGCCATGGTCAGCGCCGGGTCCTTCAATGTCGATGCAATGTGGGGACCGCCGTGGAACCCCGCTTGGCTCCGCAACGATCCCTTCGTGTTTGCACCCGAACTGGCTGGGCTCTCGCTGTACATATCCGCTGCGAGCGGCCTGCCCGGGCAGTTCGATCAACCGCGTCGGCCCGTCGACTTCGTGAATACCGGAAGTGCCATCGGGCTCGAGGCCCTTGCCTTGATGAACTCACGGGCATTCCAACTGCGCATGAACTCCCTGGGAATTCCGGCAACGTACAGCTTCCCGGCCAACGGCACTCATTCGTGGCCGTACTGGGGTGCAGAACTGTGGAAGGCCCGAGGCCAGATCCTCGACACCCTGAACGCTTGGTGAACTGACAACGACTCGATCACCGTCAACCGCAGGCCCCGACCGATATTCGTTCGGGGCCTGCGTCGTTCGAATTCAGAGCGCGGCAAAGAGATCCACGGTATTGCCGTCGGGATCGAGAAGAACGGCGTAACGCTGCCCCCATACGGCGTCGAAGGGCGCCTTGTGCCCGGGGAAGTCGGCTGTCATGCGCTGATACGCCTCGTCTACTGCGGCGGGAGTCCCGAAATCGAAGGCCAAAGCGACGGGGTGTCGACCTTCCCCGACAGCGAAGTCCGGATCGAAGCTCGCGATGGTGGACAGCGCGTCCCAGGCCAGCCGAAGCCCACGGTCGAAAGTGAACTCCACATGCGGAGCGTCAGCGGGTGTTTCCGGAATGTCGAGCCCGAGGGTTCGGTAGAACGCGAGGGAACGCGCGAGATCGTTGGTGACGATTCCGACGAGATCGAGTCTCGGAGAGACGGACACGGTATTTCTCCTGTTTCGGGTCGAGAAGTGATCGGCGAGTGTGTGACGATGATCTGATGACCGGCACTGACACCCTCGCTCTCGACGGTAGTCGGACGGTAGCGTCGAGTCTTGAACAAAACGGCCACACCTATGTCGAGACTCGGATCACCGGTTCGGCCGGCCTCTTCAGTTGCACGTGGAAAAGCACCAGCGAAGCCCATACACCCACGGAAGCAAAGCGGATTCTTCCCGATCTCTGCGCCGACTTCATCGTCGACAGCACCGGAAAGTCGTGGCTCGTCGGACCTGCCACCGGTGCCGATCTGGTTTCGGTCGCCGCCGGTACAACCATGTGGGGCATCCGGATCAATCCACCGGCTCTGCGGAGCCTGCTCGGCACAGTTGCCGACGCGGTGCAGGATTCGAAGATCGCCTTCGACGACATCCTCACTTCCAGACAAGCGCGGGTACTTGCCGACGCCCTGAGCCACGAGGCAGTCGACGCTCACCTACTGGGCCAGTTGTGGCGCGGACTGGAACCCGACCACGGAATCGAGCGTGGTTACTCCGCGCTCATCTCCTCCCCTTCCACGCCGATACGAGAGATTGCTGCAGACCTCGGTGTTTCCGAACGTCATTTCAGACGATCGATCACATCGGCGGTCGGGCTGTCCCCCAAACTGATTCAGAAGGTGAAACGAATGCAGGACGTGTTGACTCTCAGCCGCGGCGCAAATCTCACGCTGTCGTCGCTGGCCGGTCGCGCCGGCTACGCCGACCAAGCCCACCTCGCACGCGATACGCGTGCACTGGCAGGCCTGACACCGACTCAGCTACTGCGCGAGCACCGGTAACGATGAGTGAAGAACTGTTCGCCGCCCTCGATCACCTGGCTGCCACGTCAGCTGTCGTGATCGATCGCCCCCGAGGGTCGGCACACCCGCGGTACCCCGATGCGATCTATCCGCTCGACTACGGCTATCTCGACGGCACGGTCAGCGCGGACGGCGACGGGATCGATCTGTTCCGAGGCTCGGCCGTCGGCAACGGTGTTGTCGCCGTGGCCGTTGTTGCCGACATCGTCAAGAAGGACGTGGAAGTCAAGATCCTTCTCGAATGTACTGCGTCTGAAATCGACACTGCCACAGCATTTCTCCGCGACGTTCTAGGTCTCGGTGCCACTGTCTTGCGGCGCGCCGTCAGCTGAGTTCGTCGAATCGCGGAACAAGATGCTCCGCAACCCACTTCGCTTCCTCGATCAGAGGCCAACCTGCCAGGATCAGTGCAGTCAAACCGGTTCGGCTGCGAAGCGTGCGTACCGAGTCCGTGATCGAATCCGGATCGCCGACGTAGTACACGGCCGATGACCCGGTGCCGAAGATGTCGAGGGGTGACCACGCCGTGATACCCGCGTACAGCCCGTCACCGACGTACAACTCCTCCGGTTCCGGAAGTCGGCCGGAGGCAATCTTGTCCGCCCAACCCTGTCGCTGAGCGTCGCGGGCGGTGAAGGTCTTGAGGTCTTGCTTCCCCTGAGTACGACGACGCACTGCGTTGTCCAAGACATGAGCGATCTGCTCGACGCCCGTCTTCTCGAACAACGAACGGAACCGGTCGTGCGCCTGCGCCTTGGTGGGGCGAACGATCACACCGGTGAGCGCACCGAAGTCGGTGAACTCGCGCCCGGCTGCCTCCGCCGCCGCCCGTGCGGCAGAGAATTTGTCTTCGATGAACGAAGTCTCGCGCAGCATCGCCAAGTAGGTGTCGAGCACCTTGCCTGAATTCGCCAGGCCTGCAGGCGAATCACCGGTACCCCACAGCGGAACCTGATGCCCAGCGGGCGCATCGATACGCAGTGGTGTGTTGGGAAAGTTCGACTCCGCGCCTTCGGCGTAGATGCGGCGGAAGTCCGCCCAGTACTGCTCCCCCAACTCGTAACGCTCGTCGTGGGGCACGTTCATGTCGTACTTGGTCAGGATGTTCTCGCGTCCGTTGACCGAGTTGATCAACAGTCGGCCGCCGCTGAAGGCGTCGAAAGTCAATGCCTTCTCCGCCAGCAGTCGCGCCGGCGTCATGTTCGCGTAGACGGCGACGAGGAACTTCATGCGCGTGGTGTGCGCTGCCGCCCACGTCGCCGAGATGAACGGATCGTTCGGCCAGGTGGCAACAAGCGCACCTTCGAATCCGCCGTCGTCGATGGTCTTCGCGAGCTCGATCTGCCTGGCCCCGTCCACGGGGAACAGCCCACCGGGGCTCCACGGGTAGTCCCCGTCGGCCTGGGTGAGATACCAGAATGTCTTGATGCCCATCAGTTCTGCACTCCAGCCGGCAGGTCGAACGATTCGATTCGGGCACGCGAACGGATGGTGTCCGCATTCACGCTGTAGAGCGCGTCGAGGTATGCGACCGCGAAAGAACCGGGGCCCGAGGCATTTTCCTCGGCGATCTCCGATGCCACGGCAACATGCGTGTGCGCGGCAACCAATCCGTCCAGCGCGGTCGACGTGACGGCGAGGTAGGCGGCGACAAGACCGCCCAGAGAGCAACCGGTACTGGTCACGCGCGGCAACAGCGCGCTGCCACCGGAGACTCGGATGCCCTGGGTGTCACCGCCCGCATCGCGGCCGACGATGTAGTCGACCGGTCCGGATGCCGACACGGCATCCGCATGCTTCAAGAGTGACAGAGCGGCGGGCACCGCGTCGGCGGAATCGGAGGCACTGTCGACGCCGCGGGTGTCACCGCCGAGTCCGGCCAGAGCGATGATCTCCGATGCGTTCCCGCGGATGGCGCTGGGGTGAAAGCGCAGCAGATCCACAGCGATACCGCTCCGCCAGGGTAGTCCGCCGACACCGACGGGATCCAAAACCCATGGCGTACCGGCAGTTCGGGCCGCTTCTGCTGCTATCAGGAAAGCTTCGGCTGTCCCGTCGTCCGGCGTTCCGAGGTTGACGAGCACTCCCCCGGCGATGGCAGCGAACCCACCCGCTTCGTGGACGTTGTCGATGTGAGCGTTGCTTGCGCCGGCGGCGAGCAGAACATTGGTCAAGAAGTTCGCAGAAACGATGTTGGTCAGCGACTGGACGAGCGGTACCTGATCGCGGAGTGCGTCGATCGCCGACGCGACGGTTTCGACAGAGACAGTGTCAGACATGAGAATTCCTTCAGAACGGGAGGCAATTGAGGACTGCGGCGATTCAGGACCGCGGACATCGAACATCCGCAAGCGCGCCGCCGGGCTCACCGCCGACAACCATCGGCAAAGTCGGATCTGCAGTCCATTCCTCCAACGAACCGTCGTAGACCTTGACGTCCTCATAGCCGCCGCGGATCAGTGCGAGTGCTGTCAGGCACGCCGAAACTCCACCGCCGCAATAGATCACGACAGGTTCAGCGACGGGTGGTAGAACGTCAGCAGATTTCGACCGAACATCGTCCGCCGGAAGCATCCGGGCATCGGCGTCGAGAAGACCCTTCGCAGACAGATTCACACTTGACGGAATATGTCCGCGTCGCGAATATCGCGTCTTCTCCGTTCCCTCGTACTGCTCAGGCGCCAGCGCGCACACCAGCGTTCCGGCTTCTTCTCCTGAGGACAGTGAGGCAACGCGAGGTAGATCGACCCACAGGCCAAGGTCCGTCACACTCCAACGCTTCGACGCCGACGTGTGGGTGACGTCGTCGCCGCTCGCGAGGGCGAAGCCGCATCGAGTCCATTCGGCGAGGCCACCGTCGAGGACCCTTGCTTCGATGCCGGCGTTGCGAAACACCCACCAGAGCCGTGATGCCCAAGTGGTCGAACCCTGGTCGTAGATCACGATTGTCGCACCCGGTTCGATACCACTGGATTGGAGATCGGACATCAACTGCTCCGTTGACGGGCGTGTGAAATGCAGCGCCGCTTCCCTTTCGGAAAAGACGTCCATGAGGTCGACGTGTCGGGAACCCGGGATGTGCGAGGAAACCCAGCCGTCGTACCCGGACTCCGGGCGATAGTCGCCGTCGAATCGCGCGGGAGGAAAATGAACCGTCGCGTCGAGCACAGCGACGCCTCCCTCGCGCAGCATCGCGTCGAGTTCAGCAGCACTCACCAGCGGCGACGCGGTCTCTCCAGCCACTTCAGACCCTCTCCCTCGGAAACGAACAAGCACGAACCTAAATGAGTACTAGCGTATACGCAAGTACTCACTCGTCGCCGATGGCATAATCGAACGCGCTCTACTTGCATGCACAGGAATGAGGACACATGGATCTCGACGCCGATACGAGCACCACCGATCTGCTGGTGCCGGAGGCTGCGCTGGGCCGGTCCGATCAGACCTCGCGGCAGTACCTGCGCCTGCGAGCCGACATCCTGGCCGGCAAGTTCCCCCAGGGCTCTCCGCTGCACGAGACTCAATTGTGCGAATCGTACGGCGCATCGCGTACCCCGATCCGCGAGGCACTCAACTGGCTCGCGCACGACGGTCTACTCGAACGAGCCGCCCGCGGTTTTCGTGTCCGTTCCGGCACACCCGAGGACGTCATCGAAATCTACGCAGCGCGGGTTGCCCTCGAATCGGAAGCCGCCGGCGCCGCCGCACTCCGCCACAGCGATCTCGACCTTGCCCGCCTGGACGGATTGCACGAGTTCTGCTGCACTGCAACAGAAGGCACCGAGGTTCGTGCCGGAAACTTCAAGTTTCACGAGGCCCTCTGGCAGGCCGCCCACAATTCCACGATCACCTCATTGCTGATCCGCCTCACCACCCAATTGCGAATCTACGACAGCGGCCCGCCGTCGAACTACGGCGAACCTGACCTGCTCAATTCGGAGCATCAAGAGATCCTGAACGCCATCCGCGCCCGGGACGAATCGTCCGCACGTGGTCACATGCGCAACCATCTCGAGCGCAGCCGCGACCAACGAATAAGGATGTTCGCCAGCCGCTGACTTCAGAGAGCCCAGATTTCTGCACGCCGACGCCTGCGCCGCCGTCGCTCAGACGGGGAGCGTGCCGGTCTCGACGTCGTACACGCTCTCGGCCGGGCTCGACATCACTCGATCCGCCATCTCCTGCTTGAGCTCTGTCAGCCGTGACTCGTCTTCGGCCGTCCGGTCGGACTTACGGGACAGAGTGATGAACTCGTCGACGACGAACCCCTCCCGAACAGTCAGCGTGACGCTCGCGCCGCGATAGGTGATCCGAAATACGTACAGCGCGAGCGTGTTTCCACGTTCACGCCTGGCCAAGGAACTGTCAACGGTGTACCGCCCTTCGGTCACCGCGCGCGTGACCAACTCGAACGAATCGCGCACTCCTGGTCCGCCGTGTGCGGTGGTGACGACCAGCTCGCGACGCTCGACGGAGCCTTCCCCGCCGAGCACACCGAGAGCGCGCTCGAGAACCTTGTAGGCATGCGCCACGCCGCCCGGGGCCTGCGGACCGTGATAGCGGAGGGCGTCCTCGTACGTGAAGTCGAGCGTCGTCCCGTGATCGGTCACGGTGAGCGCGGTGGCCATAATGGGCGTCCTTGCCGATCAGTGCTGGCGGTCGATCGGATTGATCCGCGAGACGATGAGCGGATCGATCGGGGTGAAAGGAAAGTGCGGCAGATCCCGTTCCGGAACACCGAACGAGGCCGAGAGAACGCCGCGTGAGAACGCGGAAGCCGTTGCACGGTAGCCTATGTCGCCCGGCGTCGGCTGGTCGAAGAAGATGAGGAAGTTGATGTCCTCGTCACCTAGAACCTCGATGTGATGGGGATAGGCACGCGGAACGAAATACACCTGACCAGGCTCCAGTAGGTAGGTGTCGAGCGAACCGTCCGGATCGAGGACCGTCATCCGCCCGTGACCACGATGCACGTATCCCATTTCGGCAGTGACGGGATGCCAGTGTGGCTCACGCATCCCACTCTCGCGAATAGTCAACGAGTACATCGAAAGATCCTCCAGCGCCGCCCAATACTGCTTGCGCGCCACTTTCGCCTGTCCGTACGGATATGCGAGAGGCGCGATCTGGCCTTCGAGATCGAAGAGATGCGCGTTGGGAAGGCCGGCGGTATCGGGAACGACGGCGGCGCCGTCCCGCCGAACTATCTGGGACGCATCGGCTCTACCGAAGACGTCGAAGGCCGATGCGGCGAGATCGTACGTGTTGCCGAGCACCGCGTTCGACATTGCGCTGACGCTACTCTGCAACGAAAAGTGCTGCGGGAGTGAAGTACGCAGGGCAGCGATGATCTCCGCCTCCTCCTCTCCGACATTCTCGATGTGATAAATCGCGCCGGATTCGACGTGATACATCTGCCCCGCTCGCACCACGAAGCTGGCGAACTCGTCAGCATTGCCCAGCATCGAGACGAGCACGGTTCCGCTGGTGACGTAGGCGATCTGGTTCGCGTTGACGTTCCATTGTGGTTCACGGATCGCGCCGGGACCGAGAACAATTCGTTTGATCGACAGACCGGACAGGATCGGCAACGAACTCGTGTCGAGTTGCGAGATCGACCCAAGTTCGTTCTCGAAGACACTGGGGCCATTGCATAGTGAGGCAACGTGTGTAGACATGGCAATTTTATCCTTCCCACTCTGGTCCTTTCGACTCCGGTCCTTCCGCCTCGCTGACGTCAGTCCTCGATGAACGCGAGAATGTCCTGGTCCAGTGTCTTCTGATATGAGCCGTAGATGCCGTGAGGTGCGCCCGGATACACCTTCAGCGTGCCCTTCTTCACCAGCTTGATCGCCTTCTCGGCCGCTGCGCCGATCGGCACGATCTGATCGTCGTCGCCCTGAGCGATGAGGAACGGAACGTCGATGGCTTCGAGATCGGAGGTCTGGTCCGTCTCCGAGAATGCCTTGACGCAGTCGTAGGCCGCGGCGAGATTGACCAACATACCTTGCCGCCAGAAGTCGTCCTTCGCCCCTTGCGAGACGTCGGCACCTTCGCGGTTCGCGCCGTAAAAGCTCTCGCTGAGATCCTTGTAGAACTGCGATCGGTCTCGCAGAACTCCCTCACGGATGCCGTCGAAGACCTCGATCGGTGTGCCTTCGGGGTTGCCGTCCGACTTGACCATGATCGGCGGTACGGCGCCGGCGGTGATCACCTTGGCCACGCGCCCTTTGCCGTGCTGCGCCGCGTACCGGACCACTTCCCCGCCGCCGGTCGAATGGCCAACCAGGACCAGGTCTTTCAGGTCGAGTGTGTCGATCAGCTCAGCCAGGTCCTTGGCATATGTATCCATGTCGTTGCCGGTGTACGTCTTCGACGAGCGACCGTGTCCTCGACGATCGTGCGCGATGGTCCGGTATCCGGCGTCGGCGAACAACTTCATCTCGACCTGCCACGCGTCAGAACTCAGCGGCCACCCGTGGCTGAGGACGATCGGCCGGCCGACGCCGTGCTCGGTGTAGTAGATCTCGGTTCCGTCGGAGGTGGTGATGTAGGGCATGCTCTGCTCTTCTCTGTCGAGTCGTGGACTGAGATCCGGACACGGTGCCCGGTTTCCTCACTCTGCGAGTGCCCACTACGGGGGCAGTCGACTCATCGATCGACAGAAATGTGCGTGGGGGCAGAAGACTCCGGCCCGACACCACGAAGCGTGGTGCCGGGCCGGAGCCTTCAGTCAAAGGGAAACGATCAGTAATCGTCCTCCGTGTAGACGATCATCCCCCGCAGATTCTTTCCTTCGAGCATGTCGGCGTACCCCTCGTTGATCTCCTCGAGCTTGTAAGTCTTGGTCACCAACTCGTCGAGTTTGAGCGCGCCGCTTCGGTAGTGATCGAGCAACTTGGGAATCTGGGACCGTGGCCCTACCCCGCCGAAGATGGCTCCCTGCAAACGCTTCTGCAGAAGGGTCAGCTCGAAGAGGCTGAGCGTCACCTGCGAATCTGCGTAATGCCCCATTCCGACGACCACGACCTGGCCACCCTTGCCCGTCGCGCTGAGCGCGGGCTGAATGATGTCGCCGTGAATCTCGCCCACGGTGATCACGGTGACGTCGGCCATCTTGCCCCAGGTGATCTCGCCGATCACCGGTAGCGCTTCCTCGAGGGAGGCAAAAGTGTGTGTGGCGCCGAATTCCTTTGCCTTGTCGCGCTTGAACTCGACGGGATCGATCGCGATCACAAATCGTGCTCCGGCGGACGCCGCACCCTGCACCGAGTTGATTCCGACGCCGCCGACGCCGACGACCACCACCGTGTCGCCGACCTTGGCTCCACCGATTGCGGTGGCCGATCCCCAACCGGTGGCAACACCGCAGCCGAGCAAGGCCGCCTTGTCGAGCGGGATGTCCTTCTCGATCTTGATCACCGACGCCTCGTTGACGGTCACGTACGGCGAAAATGTTCCGAGCAGGCACATCTGGATGACCGGCTCGTCGTCGAGGGTGACGCGGTACGTCTTGTCGGAGATCGCCTGCCCGGTCAACAGGCCGGCTCCTTCGTCGCAGATGTTCTGCAGACCCTTCGCACAGGACGGACAACGTCCGCACGCCGGGATGAAGGCGAGAACCACGTGGTCGCCTTCTTCGACGCTCGCGACACCCGGTCCGACCTTCGTCACCACTCCGGCGCCTTCGTGCCCGCCCAGGGCCGGGTAGAAGGGCAGCGGGCTGGCGCCCGTACGCAAATGTTCGTCCGAATGGCACAGCCCCGATGCGGCGAGTCGGACCTGCACCTCACCCGAGACCGGGTCCCCCAGCTCGACCTCTTCGATCTCCCACGCCTGACCTGGCGCCTTGACTACCGCTGCCTTGACCTTCACCTGCACTCCTCGAAATTCTTCGTGATGCACGGACGACGAAAGAACGCGCCGGCATTTGTGTCGCCGATCACACTCCATGTACGAGTGTGCCTGAAGTAGCCCGAGAATACCGTCGGTCCGTGTGCCTTTTTGGTAGCCGCCTCTACCAGAAAGGCGCACGGCTAACATGGACACAGTGGCCAAGGGAACTCGCAAGACCAGAACTCGCAGCAGTACTCCCGAGCGAGGCGAGTCCGGTCCCGTCGCCGGCACTTTTCCGATCGATACCGGGACGTGCGAACTAGTCCGCGATCAGTACTCCGATGACAGTTGGATCATCCAGATCAACGGAGTGCCCAGTTCCCACGTGAACGTCGCGGATCCCACGGTGCTCGATTTCGAGTACATGCGGTGGATCGCGCATCTGGTCGATTCCGAACGTGACAAGGCCGAGCGCCTGCGGGTGCTTCATCTCGGCGGTGGCGCCTGCTCCATGGCCAGATACTTCGCCGCCACCTACCCTGACGCGCGTCAAGTGGTGGTCGAAATCGACGGTGCTCTGGCGGAACTTGTACGCGATTGGTTCGACCTCCCGCGCGCGCCTCTTCTGCGCATCCGCGTCGGAGAAGCCCGCGCCGTCACCGAAACTCTCACCGAGTCCACCCGGGACATCGTGATTCGAGATGTCTTCGCCGGCAGCACAACTCCGACACCACTGACGACGGCGCAATTCACCACCCACGTACGACGCGTGCTCGCACCGGGCGGCATCTACATCGTCAACTGCGGCGACACCCCGGATCTCCAGGGCGCGCGCAGCGAGGCCGCAACCATCGGCGCACAGTTCGAACACATGGCGATCATCGCCGATCCCGCGATGCTCAAGGGCCGCCGCTACGGCAACATGATCATCGCGGGCAGCGACGTACCGATCGGCGGGCAACCCGCGCTCGCGCGCGAGCTACTCGGCGGCGGAGTTCCCGCCCACGTGTGGCAGGACGCCGAAGTCCGCAAGTTCGCCGCGAATGCGCCGGTTCGCCAAGACTGAGCAAAAACGCTACTCCCCGCCGAAGACCCTCTCCACCACTGCTTTTGCCCGACGCGTGATGCGCAGGTAATTGTCGAGGAATTCCCCTGCGTCGTCGCCGTATCCAGCGACCTGCGCCACCGCCGCGAGAACACGGCCCGGGCCGGGAAGCTGATCGGTCGGCTTCCCCCGCACCAGAACGAGGCAGTTGCGTGCCTTCGTCGCGGTGATCCAGGCGTCACGCAGCAGTTCGACGTCACCTTCGCTGAGCAGTTCCGCGGCGCCGATGGCGTCGAGAGTCTCGAGGGTCGACGTGTTGTGCAGCGACTCGATCTTGTCGGCGTGGCGCAGCTGCAGCAATTGCACAGTCCACTCGATGTCGGCCAAGCCGCCGCGACCCAGTTTCGTGTGCGTCGCCGGATCGGCTCCGCGCGGGAGCCTTTCGGAATCGACTCGCGCCTTGATGCGCCGGATCTCGCGCACCGCCGCATCACTGACGCCGCCCTCGGGGTAGCGGGTCTTGTCGATCATGTGCAGGAACCGCAGTCCCAGTTCAGGATCACCGGCAACCGGGTGCGCACGAAGCAGCGCTTGAATCTCCCACGCCTGAGCCCACTTCGCGTAGTACGCGTCGTAGGACTCGAGAGTGCGCACCATCGGACCGTTACGGCCTTCCGGACGCAATCCGGTGTCGACTTCGAGCGGCGGATCGGTACTCGGTGCCCCGAGGAGCTTGCGGACCTTGTCGGCAATGCTGTTGGCCCACTTGACCGCAACGGTCTCGTCGACGCCCTCGCGGGGTTCGCACACGAACAGCACGTCCGCATCGGATCCATAGCCCAGTTCGCCGCCGCCGAGTCGACCCATGCCGATGACGGAGAAACTGGCCGGCGCCTCGGTCCCGAGTTCGGTGACGCTGGCCTTGATCACCGCGGAGAGCGATGCATTGAGCACCGCGGCCCACACCGAGGACAGCGCCTTGCAGACTGCAGGAACATCGAGCATGCCGAGGATGTCGGCCGACGCGATTCGCGCAAGTTCGTGTCGCCGCAGCGAGCGGGCCGCAGCAACAGCACGATTGGGATCACTGTGTCGGCCGGAGGCGGTGAGGATTCCGCGAGCGACGTCCTCGGGCTTCGGCTCGACCAGGCGCGGTCCACTCGGCGAATCCGCGAACAAGCGAATCACGTCGGGAGCCTTGATGAGCAGGTCGGGTAGGTACGCCGACGAGCCCAGCACCGTCATCAGACGCTCGGCCACCGCAGCCTCGTCGCGGAGCAGGCGCAGGAACCACGTCTGGTCGACGAGCGCGTCCGAGAGCCTGCGGTAAGCGAGCAGACCGGCATCGGGATCCGGTGTGTCCGCGAGTGATTCGAGCAGAGTCGGCAACAGGAGCGCTTGAATGCGACCCTTGCGTGAAGCGCCACTCGTCAGTGCAGTCAGATGCCCGAGAGCATGCTCGGGTGCCGTGTAACCGAGAGCGGCCAACTGGCGAACCGCGGCTTCTGGCCCCAGGACCAGTGCTTCCTTGTCCATCCGCGCCACCGATTCGAGAAGCGGGCGGTAGAACAACTTGGCGTGCAGGCGGCGAATCCGATGCGAATTCCGCTTGATCTCGGCGCGCAGGACTCCCAGGGAATCCAGACGACCGTCGGGTCGCATGTGCGCGGCGCGGGCCAGCCAACGCAGCGCTTCCTCGTCGTCCGGCGGCGGCAGGGTGTGTGTGCGCTTGAGCTTCTGTAACTGCAGACGGTGCTCGAGCAGACGCAGGAATTCGTACGACGCAGTCAGGTTGGCGGCGTCGTCGCGGCCGACGTATCCACCCGCCGCCAATGCAGTCAGTGCATCGACGGTGCTCTGGACATGCAACGAACTGTCGGCGCGCCCGTGCACCAATTGCAGGAGTTGGACGGCGAATTCGACGTCGCGCAAACTTCCGCGGCCGAGTTTGAGTTCACGCTCACGCAGTTCGGGGGGAACCATTTCCTCGACGCGTCGACGCATGGCCTGGACTTCGGGGACGAAGTCCTCGCGCTCGGAGGCGATCCACACCATCGGGCTCATCGCCTCGGAGTACTGGCGACCGAGCTCCATGTCGCCGGTCATCGGACGAGCCTTGAGCAGTGCCTGGAACTCCCAGGTCTTGGCCCAGCGCTTGTAGTACGTGATGTGGGATTCGAGGGAGCGAACCAGTTCTCCGCGCTTGCCTTCGGGCCGCAGCGCAGCATCGACCTCGAAGAATGCGGAGGTACCGATACGCATCATCTCACCGGCAACGCGACTGGCCGTCGCATCGGCCGGTTCGGCGACGAACACCACGTCGACGTCGGAGACGTAGTTCAGCTCGCGCGCACCACATTTGCCCATGGCGATCACGGCGAGCCGGATCGGACAGCTGCCCTCGGGACACACCGTTGCGATGGCCACCGCAAGTGCAGCGGTCAGCGCGGCGTCGGCCAGATCGGAAAGCTGGTGCCCCACAGTCTGATACGGAACTACGGGTTCGTTCTCGACGGTCGCCGCAAGATCAGCCGCAGCCAGCAGCATCAACTGGTCCTTGTAGCTCTTACGCAGAGCAACAACAGCTTCCGGCCCGGTTACCGTGGCGCGGTAGGTCAATGAACCTTCGGTGGCACCCTCGTCGACAGTTGCACCCACGACCTCGAGCAACGCTGCAGTCGCCTCGTCCTTGGTCGGCAGAGCGGTGCCGTCGAGCAGTTTCCAGCCGATCGGATCCGCGGCCAGGTGGTCGCCGAAAGCCGACGACGCACCCACCAGTGCGAACAAACGGCCGCGCAGGCTCTTGTCCTTGCGAAGGGCTTGATCGAGTTCGCGCCACCCGTCGCCGAGCCCGTCCTTGATCCGCACAAGGGTGCGCAGAGCGAGGTCGGCGTTCGCGGCACGCGACAGCGACCACAAGAGTTCGATGCTCTCGGCGTCGACCCAACCGAGCTGACGCAACTCGTCGGCAGCGGTGGGCTCGACCAGCCCGAGTCGACCCGGTCCTGGAACTGCTGATCTCGCAGCGGGCGGTTTCACCGTCACAGACCGAGGTAGGTCTTGAGCTCGAACGGCGTCACGTGGCTGCGGTATTCCTCCCACTCACGACGCTTGTTGCGCAGGAAGAAATCGAAGACGTGCTCGCCGAGTGCTTCGGCCACGAGCTCCGACTTCTCCATCTCGCGCAGAGCGCTGTCCAAGTTGCTCGGCAGTTCCTTGTAACCCATGGCGCGACGCTCGGCGGAGGTCAACGACCACACGTCGTCTTCTGCCTCGGGCGGCAAGGTGTAGCCCTTCTCGATGCCGCGAAGACCGGCAGCAAGCAGGACCGCGAAAGTCAGGTACGGGTTGCAAGCCGAGTCTGGGCTACGGATCTCGACGCGGCGCGAGGACGCCTTGTTGGGCGTGTACATCGGGACGCGAATGAGAGCCGATCGGTTGGACGGGCCCCACGACGCGGCAGTGGGTGCCTCTCCCCCGTGGACGAGTCGCTTGTACGAGTTGACCCACTGGTTCGTGACCGCACTGATCTCGTTGGCGTGCTCGAGGATGCCGGCGATGAACGCCTTGCCGGTCTCGGAGAGCTGCATCGGATCGTCCGGATTGTGGAAGGCGTTGGTGTCGCCCTCGAACAGGCTCATGTGGGTGTGCATCGCGGAGCCGGCCTGATCGCTGAACGGCTTGGGCATGAAGCTTGCCCGGACGCCTTCACCGATCGCGACCTCCTTGACTACGTACCGGAACGTCATCACGTTGTCGGCCATCGAGAGTGCGTCGGCGTAGCGCAGATCGATCTCCTGCTGACCCGGCGCGGCCTCGTGGTGGCTGAACTCGACCGAGATGCCCATCGACTCGAGTGCGTCGATGGCGTGACGGCGGAAATTCGGAGCCGAATCGTGCACAGCCTGGTCGAAGTATCCGCCCGAGTCCGCCGGGATCGGTGGAGTGCCGTCGATCGGGCCGTTCTCCAGAAGGAAGAACTCGATTTCCGGGTGGACGTAGCAGCTGAAGCCCAAGTCGCTGGCCTTGCTCAACTGGCGACGCAGTACGTGGCGCGGATCGGCCCACGACGGCGAACCGTCGGGCATCGTGATGTCACAGAACATGCGAGCGGAATGCTGCGCACCATCCTTGTGGGCCCACGGCAGGATCTGGAATGTCGAGGCGTCGGGCCGAGCGACGGTGTCGGCTTCGGAGACTCGAGAGAATCCCTCGATGGCGGAACCGTCGAATCCGATTCCCTCCTCGAAGGCGCCTTCGAGTTCGGCGGGGGCGATCGCCACCGATTTGAGGTACCCGAGAACATCGGTGAACCACAAGCGGACAAACCGAATGTCGCGCTCTTCCAGGGTACGAAGCACGAATTCTTTTTGGCGATCCATGCACGCGAGACTAAGCAAGCCACGTTAAATCTGTGTTACATCAGTGGTCCCGGTTAACAGAGTGATTGGTCACCATCGAATAGGCGCAGCGTACGGCGTCGCGCCGGTTAACATGTCAGACCCTCTTCCGGAGCCTTCAAGTAAACGAAGTAGTCGACGACGGCATCGTCGACGCAGGAGTTTCCGTCCAGAACCACCGTGTGTTGGGTTCCGTCGAACGTGATCAGAGCAGCGCCCAACTGCTTCGCGAGATCCACTCCGGCCTGATACGGGGTCGCCGGATCCTGCGTCGTGGACACGACGACCAGCTGCGGCAGACCGGCGTCAGCGAGCGCCTGGGGGTCGAGCGCGTGAGGGCTGCCGGTAGCCGGAACGGGCCAGAACGCGCACAGGTCGAGCGGCGCTTGACCCGTCCCGCGGCCGTCGTCGAGGAACGGCGCCGCCTCGCGGTACCGAGTGTCGGATTCGCCCGCCTCGGCGCGGTCGGTGGTTGCCGGATCGTCCACGCAGCGAATGGCGTTGAACGCGTCGTTGATGTTGGAGTAGCTGCCGTCATCCTCACGGCCTTCGTACATGTCGGCGAGATTGAGCAGCGAGTCGCCGCGTCCGTCGGCCAGACTCGACAGACCCCCACGCAGCGGCGTCCACAACTGTGGCGAGTACAGAGCTTGCTGCACGCCCGTGATCGCGTCGGAATAACTCAGCCCGCGCGGATCGGTGGTCTGTGCCGGCTTCTCGATCAACGGATCGACGAGTGCCTGAAAGCGTGCCTGCGCCTGCGCCGGATCATCACCCAGCGGGCAATCCGTTCGCGAGACACAGTCGGCGACAAAGGCGTCGAACGCGCCTTGGAAGCCCTGCCCCTGCAAGACCACTTCGTCGACCGGATCCTGCTCGGGGTCGAGCGCGCCGTCGAGGACCATCGCTCGGACGTTCTGCGGAAAGGTTTCCGCGTACGTGGATCCGAGCCGGGTCCCGTACGAGAACCCGAGGTAGTTCATCTTCGGATCGCCGAGAACGCCCCGAATGACGTCCATATCTCGCACCACCTCGTAGGTACCGACATGAGCGAGGAACTCCGTACCGGTCCGCTCAGCGCACTTGGCGGCGTAGTCCTTGCTGTCCGCCTCGGCGAGAGCGATGCCCTCCGGCGTCATGTCGACGTTGACCTCCGCACGCTCCGCGTCGGTCTCCTCCGGCGTCAAACACCGAACCTGCGGGGTCGACGCCCCGATCCCCCGCGGATCGAAGCCGATCATGTCGAAACGTTCCTGCAATTCGGTGCCCGAACCCGAGGTCGCCATCGACAGCCCGGACCCACCCGGCCCGCCGGGGTTCAGCAACAGTGAGCCGATGCGGTCGCCGGTTGCCTTCGAACGCGAGATCACCACCTTCGCGGTGTCGCCGTTCGGATTCGCGTAGTCGACGGGAACGCTCACCTCGGCGCAGTCGACCCCACGCCCCAGCGGCGCAGTTCCTTCTTCGACAAATTGGTCGCACGAACCCCAGTCGAGCGTCTGCTCGTAGAATTTCTCGAGGCCGGACGGCACCGCGGACGCGGCAGAACCAGCAGGTTCCACTGATTCGGGCGTGCCTTCCGAACTGGTGCAACCGACAACCAACACGAGCACTGCTGCGCTTCCGGCGAGGGCACCGGAGAGGCGAACGAACTTCGACATGCCATCGATGGTGCCAGGAAACCGCGATAGCCAGCGGTTCGCCTCGTCTCGGCACCTACCTGATACGCGCGCGGTGATGTGACCCATTGCACCCCGTCAACTATTCGTGTCGGCGATGTCCGGTGGCAGACTGAACACGTCATCACCCACACCCGGGGACCCGAAGGCGATCAACGCTCAGGGCCTCGAGGCCAGAAAGGGACAACGATGTCCGAAACACCTCTCTACGGTTCTGTACCCAGTGCAGTTTCTGTACCCACTGCAAGCTCTACCGATGCACCGAAGCGTAAGACGCGCATTCACCACCTCGCCGAGATGAAGCAGAACGGCGAACGCTGGTCGATGCTCACCGCTTACGACTACTCCACGGCACGCATCTTCGAAGACGCAGGCATCCCGGTGCTGCTCGTCGGCGACTCTGCCGCCAACGTCGTCTACGGCTACGACACCACCGTGCCGATCACCGTCGACGAACTGCTCCCGCTCGTGCGTGGCGTCGTTCGCGGCGCCCCGCACGCACTCGTCGTCGCCGACCTCCCCTTCGGCACGTACGAGGGTTCCGCCGAGCAGGCCCTGTCGACTGCGACGCGGTTCATGAAGGAAGGCCTCGCGCACGCCGTCAAGCTCGAGGGCGGCGAGCGGATGAGTAAGCAGATCGCGGCTATCACCTCGGCCGGCATCCCCGTCATGGCTCACGTCGGATTCACCCCGCAGAGCGTGAACTCGCTCGGCGGATTCCGCGTCCAGGGTCGCGGCGACGCGGCCGAGCAGCTTGTGGCGGACGCCATTGCAGTCCAGGAAGCCGGGGCGTTCTCCGTCGTCATGGAAATGGTTCCGGCCGAGATTGCGGGCCAGGTCAGCCGCAAACTCACCATCCCCACCGTCGGCATCGGGGCCGGTTCCGAATGCGACGCTCAGGTACTCGTCTGGCAGGACATGGCGGGTTACACGAGCGGTAAGACAGCCAAGTTCGTCAAGCGTTTCGGTAACGTCGGTGACGAACTGCGTTCCGCAGCCGCAGCCTATGCATCAGAAGTTCGCACTGGCGCATTCCCGGCCGCAGAACACAGTTTCTGATCCGAGACCGGCGAACGCCGCCTGTCTCTCAACCAGCCAGGGGTGCGTTCAATGATCGGTAACCGTCGAAGTTCTACTGCCGCAGCTGTAGTCGGCGCGGCAGCTCTCGTCACGGTGCTGAGCGGATGCGCGGGAGGGTCCACCAACTCTCCCGCGCCCAGCAGCACTACGCCCGCGAGTTCCACCACGACGGCGCCGGCAACAACCGCGTCCGGTTCGACGTTCACCGACGCTCAAGTCCAGCAGTTGTGCTCGGATATGGAAGGGCAGCTGCAGAACTGGCGGACCGTCACCCCGACGCTCGGCAAGGGCGGACTGAACACGATCGTCATCACGTGGGCGACGCAGAACGGCATCAACCTGCTCGATCTCGCTCAGAACCGCGAAAGCATCGACGCGGCAACCTCAGCCGCGTGCCCCGACGTCCGGAGCGGCGCGATTTCCGCACTCGAGATCCCCGATCTCGCCTCCGGCCTGGTGGGCTTCTGATGACCGACACGTCAGCCACTTCAGGGCAGCCGTCGACTCTCCGGAGTCTGTATCCCCCGATCGAGCCTTTCGTCACCGGCTTCCTCGATGTCGGTGACGGCCAGAGCATGTACTGGGAAGTCAGCGGAAATCCGGACGGCAAGCCCGTGGTGTTCCTGCACGGTGGCCCCGGCGGTGGTGCGCAACCGGCGGTACGCCAGTTCTTCGATCCGGCCGCATACCGCATCGTTCTACTCGACCAGCGCGGCTGCGGGCGGTCCACCCCTCACGTTGCCGACGGCGCCGACCTGTCGGTGAACACGACGGACAAGCTGCTGGCCGACATCGAAGCCCTGCGCGAACATCTTTCGATCGACAAGTGGATGGTTTTCGGCGGGTCCTGGGGTTCCACGCTGTCCATCGCGTACGCCGAAACGTTTCCTACGCGCGTCACTGAGCTGGTCCTGCGCGGGATCTTCCTCCTGCGTCGTAGCGAGATCGACTGGTACTACAACGGCGGCGCGGGAAACATCTTCCCGGAGCGCTGGGACAAATTCCTCGAACCGGTACCCGAGGCGCAGCGCGGCGAAGACCTCGTCGCGGTCTATCACCAACTGCTCCATTCCGAAGACCCCGACGTCGCGGCCCGCGCAGCCATCGCCTGGTCGGCTTGGGAAGGATCGACGAGCTACCTGTACCCACAGGCGGACAAGATCGAACAGAACTCCGAGACCCGGTTCGCCTTGGCTTTCGCCCGTATCGAGAACCACTACTTCGTCAACGGCGGGTTCTTCGACGAGAACCAACTCCTACGCGAAAGCTCCGCACTGCACGGCATTCCGGGGACGATCGTCCAGGGCCGCTACGACGTCGTCTGCCCCGCCACCAGCGCGTGGGCGCTGCACAAGGCGTGGCCCGAATCCAAGCTCGTGATCGTCGACGACGCCGGACACTCCGCGATGGAGCCCGGCATCGCACATCACTTGGTGGAAGCCACCGATTCTTACCGGCAGCTCCCTACGCCGGGAACGTGAATTCCACCGTCCGTTTGACGGTGTCGACGGCGGTGAGTCGCACCTTTGCGCGCTCACCGTCGTCGGGCGTTCCGACGCATTTCGCAATCACCGCGACCGACGGGACAAACACTTCCGCCGAGCGCTTTCCGTCCTTGGCGCGCATCACCACTGCGTCGAAGACCTCGCCGACCCGGCCGTCGAGCAGCGTGGACTCGGTCAGATCGATGCACGCACGGTCGACCTTGTTCGCCAGCGAGTCGGACCCACTCATGATGTCGGGCAGCTCGGGAAGTGCAGTGCGCGCCCATTCCGGTACCGGCGTACCAGCTGTGATCGCCAGACACACCTCGGTGCTGAAACGATCGGACAGCCGGCGCAGCGGAGCAGTCACGTGAGCGTAGGGCGCTCCGATCCCCGCATGCACCGTCAACTCCGGTAGTCGGCCGTCGAAGGCCGCGTAGTCTGCCCCGCGCAGCAACGACGGCGCAACCGACATCAGCGCCATAGTCGACGGCTCGTTGGAATCGAGTCCGGCAAGAATCTGCCCGACGCTTTGCCCCTCCGGCCACGTGATACCCAGCGCCACTGCAGTTCTCCGCAAGGTCCGAACCGCGGACTCCTCGGCCGGTGGCAGCGTGCGAAGCAACCCGATACCTGCGTCGATCATCATGCGGCCGGCACACATCCCGGTCAGCAGCGACACTTCTGCGTTCCAGTCGTCCGCTTCGGTGCGTGGCTCCAGTTCGATCCGCCAGCGAGCCGAGGACTCGTCCTCCGGCTGATCCCGAACCACTGACTGCTCGGGCAGTTTCAGCTCGATGGCACCCCTGGCAACCGCCGAGACACTGCGCAATCGTCCGAACTCCGGTAGTGCGGCGATGGACGGATGCAAGGTTCCCGCGTCGGCATCGCGCTGCACGGTCGAATAGTCCAGACGTGCCACCGATTTCACCAGAGCGCGTCTCACCTGCCACGACGTCGGCTCGGCCTGCGCGTCGAGTTCGATCCGCCACAGCGCGGCGGGACGAACCACGTCCGGCAGCAGACTCGCCGATCCCTCCGACAACGCTCGGGGATGCAGCGGGACGGAACCGTCCGGGAGATAGAAGGTTTGGCCCCGCTTGCGGGTTTCGATGTCGAGAGCGCCACCCGGCGTCACCACCGCCGCGACGTCGGCGATCGCGTAGTGCACGACGTACCCGGTCGAAATCTTCTCGATGTGCACTGCCTGGTCGAGGTCCATCGATCCGGGAGGGTCGATGGTCACGAAGGCGATACCCGTTTCGTCGACACGCCCGGCACCGAAACGATCCACGGCATTCTCGGCCTCGGCCTGCGCCGCAGCCGAGAATGCTCCTGGCAAGTCGAACTCCGCCCGAACCACTCCGAAGTCGATTCCCTGCACCATCATTCGACTTGCGGGCACGCATCCTCCATGATCGGTTCGGGCCGGTGTAGCAGCAGTACCGGTCCCAGTTGTTCGAGTCCCGGCTGTTCCAAGGCTCAGTTATTCCAAGGCTCAGTTGTTCCAGTCTTCGTCTGCCCGATCGGCGGCTTTGTTGCGTTCGGCAGCGATCTTCAATGCATGCTCGGCAGAGTCCCGATCAGGGTACGGCCCCATCCTCGTCAGCGAGGACGCACCCTTTCCCTGCGTGACGGAACCGTCGGACACGTCGAAGTACCAGAGTCGATCTTCATCAGTCATATCCACAGTGTGACATCAGAGTGAGATAGAAGCTTGTAGATCGCTGTGAGACTGATATTCTTTCTACTTGGCCTGGCAGGTGAGAACCGGACATTCGAACGGTGAGTTCTGCTTGAATGCCCAACACAAGCTACGAACAGAAAATGGAGTGCGCATGTCCGCAATTCTTTACGATTACCTCCTCCCGCTCATGGGCCATGACGCGGCAACGTACTGGGCTACGCTGCTGGTCATCAAGCCTGTCTGACAGCTTTTCGAACAAGGAAGACCCCCACCGATCCGGTGGGGGTCTTCTTTTTCTCACTGTGCAGATCGCGGGCGGACGAGTCGGCGTGTAAGCCGGATCCTGTCCTGCGGCACCGAAGTGCCGAGTGGCGACCATCCATCTGGGCACACCGTCGCCGGGTGCCTCGAGCGGTTCACCCGCAGGCTCGGGCGAGCAGCCCTCGAACACCTGCGCAGCCGCACCGCGAGCGATGCGACCTTCAACCTTGCTCCGGGCGGGGTTTACCTAGCCACCCCGGTCACCCGAGGTGCTGGTGCGCTCTTACCGCACCGTTTCACCCTTACCTGCCTCGAAAGGCAGGCGGTCTGTTTTCTGTGGCACTGTCCCGCGAGTTGCCTCGGGTTGCCGTTAACAACCGCCCTGCTCTGTGGAGTCCGGACTTTCCTCGGCCCCAGGCCTGTGCGCGATACGCGCTGGTTCCAGAAGCCGCGGCCGCCCGGCCAACTCGTCCGCCCCCGTATGCTACCGGGCGCCTGTCGGTGGCCGGCACTATGGTCACCGTATGACTCGGTACGTGGCCCTGCTACGCGGTATCAACGTGGGCGGCATCAACATCAAGATGGCGGACCTGGCGAGAGTCTTCGGTGACCTCGGATTCCAAGGGGTGAAAACCGTGTTGGCCTCAGGCAACGTTCTGTTCGACAGTCCGAGCACCGACATCCCGACGCTGAAGAAACAGATCGAATCCGCCCTTGCCCGCGAGTTCGGCTACGAGGCTTGGGTGTTCGTCCTCGACCTTCCGACACTGCAGGCGATCGTGGACAACTACCCGTTCGAGCGCGAACGCGAGGGTTGGCACGCTTATGCGATGGTTGCCTCCGAGCCGGAAATCCTGGAGGAATTGAGCACTGCGGCAGCGCAACTCGATGCCTCGGTCGAGCGTGTGGCGGCAGGCGACGGAGTCTTGTACTGGGAGGTCGAGAAGGGGCAGACCGTCAAGAGCGCGTTCGGCCGGAACACCGGAAAACCGAAGTTCAAGGCGTTCACCACAACCCGAAACCTGAACACGCTCTACAAACTGCTCAAATGACGCTCGCCCCGACACGGAGCACCAACGCGTGACTCTTCTTCCCATCCTGCTCGTCGCCGCCGTACTCGTCTTTGCGATAGTGCGTCCACGCGGGCTTCCCGAGATCGTCATCGCGGGGCCGGCAGCCGTCATCGTTCTCCTGACCGGCGTCGTAACTCTCGACGAAGCCCGCGAAGAACTGACGAGCATGGCACCCACCGTCGTCTTCCTGGTTGCCGTGCTGGTTCTCGCTCATGCCGCGGACGCTCTCGGCGTCTTTCGCTGGGTCAGCCAGATCCTGCAGCAAAAATCCCTCGCCGATCCACACCGGTTGCTGATTTACGTTTTCGGCGCCGCTGCCCTGACCACGGCGGTCCTGAGCCTCGACGCCACCGTCGTGCTGTTGACACCCGCGGTGATCGCGGCCGCACGATCCATCGGAGCAAGTACGCGGCCCCATTCCTATGCCAGTGCGCACCTGTCGAACTCGGCGTCGACGCTCCTGCCGGTATCGAATCTGACCAACCTCATCGCGTTTGCTGCAACAGGTTTGACGTTCTTGCACTTCACCGCATTGATGGCGTTGCCGTGGGTTGTGACGATCGCTGTCGAGTACCTGATTTTTCGACTGTTCTTCCGTTCGGAACTCGCGCGGGGCGACAGCGCCGAACCGCCGGTGGCAGCCAGATCTGCGCCTGCGCCGATTCTGCCGCTGACGGTGATCGGAATGACGCTGCTCGGTTTCGCGGTTTCGGGTTTCTTCGGGATCGAGCCCGCCTGGATCGCGGTGGTGGGTGCGAGTGTCCTGGGAGCGATCGCTCTGTCTCGGCACCGTACGACCGCCGCCAAGATGCTCTACGCTGCCGACCTCTGGTTCTGCGCGTTCGTCCTGGTTCTCGGAATCATCGTCGCCGGAGTCGCGAACGGGCCGGTGGGTGAATGGATTGCGCAGATCCTGCCAGGCGACACCAGCTACGGCTCGCTGCTCTTTGTCGCCGCGGTAGCGGCGGTTGCGTCCAATCTCGTCAACAACCTGCCGGCAACCTTGCTGATGATCGCAGCGCTCGGAACGGCGGCACCTCCAGCGCTGGTGCTTGCGATGTTGATCGGCGTCAACCTCGGCCCCAACCTCACCTACGTGGGCTCACTGGCAACGATGCTCTGGCGACGAGTCGCCACCAGCGCGGGCGCACCGCCCACGCTGGCGACATTCACTCTGCTCGGGGTCATCACGACGCCACTGACATTGCTCGCCGCCGTGAGTGCCCTGTGGTTGGTGATCTGATCAGAGGCTGATCAGCCGTCGGGGCTCTTTCAGCGAAGGTGTGACGTGTCGTTGACCAACCGGACCGAGGCTCCCCCGTCGGGATAGAACTCGGTGATACTCAGCGACGCCAGATCCAGATGCAACCGATACAGCAACGACGGCCCGGCATCGAGGGCCAGCTGCACCAAAGTCTTGATCGGGGTGACGTGAGAGACGACCAACAGCGTCGCGCCGCCGTAGGTCGAGATCAGGTCGTCACGCGCGGCGACGACTCGTTCGCGTACCTCGTCGAAACTCTCGCCGCCCGGTGGACGCACCGAAGTGTCCGAGAGCCATTCGCGATGCAGGTCCGGGTCACGCTCGGCTGCCTCGCGGAACGTGAGTCCGTCCCAGTCGCCGAAATCAGTTTCGATCAAACCCTTGTGCTCGACGACGGGTAAACCGAGCACGCGGGCCGATGCCTCTGCCGTCTCACGGGTTCTGCCGAGGGGTGAGCAGACGATGGCGTCGATACCGCCTCGGTTCCCGAAGCGTCCGGCTGCGCCGGCAGCCTGCGCGCGGCCCAGTTCCGTGAGCTCCGGATTCCCGCGTCCGGAGTACCGGCGATCGACCGACATCGCTGTCTGTCCGTGACGTAGCAACAACATTCGTGTCGGCTTGCCGGTGGTGGCGATCCATCCCGGAGAGCCGGCGATCTGCGGCTCCGACGTCTCTTCGGACGGCGCGGCAGGTGCAGCAGGTGCGGGGGCCGAAGGTGCGACTGGGCCGGTTTCGATGCCGGCAGCCGCGTCCATCGCCTCGTTGGCAAGACGATCGGCATGAGAGTTCTCGCCGCGAGGAATCCACGTGTAGGTCACTCGCGAGAACTGCGTCGCCAGCTCGGCAGCGCGCCGCTGCAGCGGAATCATGTCCGGGTGCTTGACCTTCCAGCGCCCGGACATCTGCTCGACGACCAACTTGGAATCCATGCGGACGTCGACCTTCGACGCGCCGAGTTCACCGGCAGCGGTCAACCCGGCGATCAGTCCGCGGTACTCGGCGACGTTGTTGGTCGCGATACCGATGCTTTCCTTGCGTTCGGCCAACACCGAGCGCGAGGCGTCGAAGACCACGGCGCCGTAGCCGGCCGGGCCGGGGTTGCCGCGCGATCCACCGTCGGCCTCGACGATGACCTGCGTGGGAGTCACAGACCGGACTCCTTGGTACGCACCATGATTGCATTGCACTCTGGGCAACGAACGACGACGTCGGCCGGTGTCGCGGCAATTCGCGAGATCTCGCCGCGGTCGATCTCGATCCGGCAAGCGCCGCATCGGCGTGCCTGCAGAAGCGCCGCGCCCGGTCCGCCCAGGCTGCGCTGCTTCTCGTATACAGCAAGGAAATCGGCGGGGAATTCACCGACGAGTCGTTCACGATCGGCGGCGCAACGCTCCTGCGCCTTGTCCAGATCAGCGACGGCATCGTCGCGGCGACGCTTGGCGTCGATCAGCTCTTCTTCGGCCTGGGACAGCTGGGCACCGGCGTGATCGTGATCGGCCTGCAACGCCTCACGCTGCTCCATCACTTCGAGCAACTCGTCTTCGAGGAGCCCCTGACGCCGGACGAGGCTGCCGAGTTCGTGTTCGAGTTCGGTGAGCTGCTTCGCCCCGACCGACCCGCTCTGCAGGAGTGTGCGGTCACGATCCTCGCGCTGACGAACCGCGTCGACCTCGCCTTCGAGCTTGCGAATGTCGCGATCGATGTCGTCGATCTGGATTTCGACGGCTACGGACGCGTCTTTACGGCTGATTCGCTCAGCCTCGAGACGTTCGACTTCCTGCTGCTCGGGAAGCGCTCCGCGTCGGTGGGTGATCCGAGTGAGCTCAGCATCCACCCCGGCGAGGTCGAGAAGCTTGGATTGCACCTGTGGTTCGACGTTCACGCTGTATAACTCCTGCTGTAAGTCCGATGTCGGCAGTGCTCGCGAAGGACGGCTCTCGAAGAACTGCTCTTGAATTGTTCGTGCAACCGTACCTTGCAGAGCGCTGCACTAATGCGCACTCAAACACCACGGATCGGTGCGAATTGTCGAAACCCGGCTTTCCCACTCCGGATTGTCGGCAAACGCGGCGTCGAGCACCGATTTCGCCTGTGCGCACCACGGGTATTCACTCGCCCAGTGCGCGACGTCGACCAGAGCCGGGCCACCGGCGCGTAGATGCTCGTCCGCGGGATGATGCCGCAGGTCCGCAGTGACGTAGACGTCGGCGCCCAGTGCCGCCACCACGTCGAGATACGAGTCGCCGGAACCGCCGCACACCGCCACGGTACGAACGGTCGCGTCTGGATCTCCGGCCGCGCGAACACCCCACTCGGTCGAGGGCAGTGAGCGCGCCACTCGCGCGGTGAATTCCCGCAAGGTTTCGGGGTGGTCGAGCTCACCCAACCGCCCCAGTCCGAGTGAACTGGGGAACGCTGCGAGTTCGAAGACATCGAAGGCCGGTTCCTCGTACGGATGGGAGGCACGCAATGCGCCCAGCACTGCGCTTCGCTTTCCGCGAGGGGCAATCACTTCCACACGATTCTCGCGAACCTGCTCCACAGCGCCGACGGTCCCGATCGTCGGATTCGCTCCGTCGGCGGGCAGGAACTGACCCGTACCGGTGACGGTCCAACTGCACTGGCTGTAGTCACCGATCCGCCCAGCCCCGGCCTCGAAAAGTGCATCCTGCACGGCCGATGCATTCTCCACCGGAACCATGACGACCCACTTGTCGAGCGGCTGCGTCGGCTTGGGTTCGATCGGGCGAAGCACGGTCAGGCCCAGAGCCTGCGCCAACGCGTCGGACACTCCGGGGTCGGCCGAGTCCGCATTCGTGTGCGCCGAGAACAGTGCGCATCCCGCCTTGATGAGCTTGTGAACCAACGCACCTTTGGGTGTGTGAGCACCGACGGTGTCCACCCCACGCAGCAGAAGTGGATGGTGAACGACCAGAAGGTCGCCACCGGAGGCGATGGCGTCGTCGACCACTGCCTCGGTCGGATCCACCGCGAAAACCACTCTCGTCACAGCGTCGGCCGGATCGCCGCAGACCAGACCGACCGAGTCCCACGATTCCGCCAGGGCCGGCGGATACGCGGATTCCAGCACGGCTATGACGTCCGCAAGGGTGGGGCCACTCACAAGATCTCCTTCATCGCTTCGATCAGTACCGCAACCTGCTCGGCTGGACGGACGGCCACGCGCAGCCGATCCGGGCCGAGTCCGGGAAAGGTGTCGCACCTGCGGACGGCGATTCCGCGGGCACGCAGGTGCTCTCGCATCGTGGCGCCGTCACGGACATCGATGAGCACGAACGGCCCCGCAGCGGGTTGGTGCACGGCAATCCCGATCTCGGTCAGTCGCCGCGACATGTCTCGGCGGTCCACGGCAATCGCGTCGGCTTTGATCCTCGACTGCTCGACGGCAAACGGTTCGCAGCACGCCGTGATGGCCTCGATCTGCAGACTGCCCAATGGCCAGTGGGCTCGGCCGTGACTGAGTCGAGCCAGAAGATCGGGAGAGCCGATCGCGTATCCACACCGCAATCCGGCGAGCGCCCACGTCTTGGTCAGGCTCCGAAGGACCAGTACATCCGCCGACTCGACACCGGCGATGCTCTCCGTTTCGCCAGGGACCGCGTCGCCGAAGGCCTCGTCCACCACCAGGATCCGGCCCGGCTGACGCAATGCCAACACATCGGCCTTGGGGTGAAGCACGGACGTCGGGTTGGTCGGATTGCCCAGAACGACAAGGTCCGCGGATTCGGGTACCTGCGCGGTCCGAAGCTCGAAAGGCGGCTCCAGAATCACTTGAGTCACCGGCACACCGGCCTCTCGCAGTGCCAGTTCCGGCTCGGTGAACGACGGATGGATCAGCGCTGCCGAACGAGCGCCCAGGCGCGGCAGCATCGCGAATCCCTCGGCACCGCCCGAGAGCAACAACACCTCTTCGGGCCGGCGCCCGTGCCGCTGCGCGACCGTTTCGCGAGCCTTCAGTTCCGCTGCGGCCGACGGGTACGAACCGAGCGTCGCCAGCCCTGCGGCCAGCCGATCCCGCAACCACTTCGGCGGGCCGGAGCCTTGAACGTTGACGGCAAAATCGAGTAACCCGGGCTCCGCTTCGACATCGCCGTGATGTCGCAAGCTCTCCAGGTCAACCGTTCCGGTACTCACCCGGTCAGCCTACGGTCGAGCACCGTGCGCGGACATCACCCCTGCCGTCCGGGACAATGAGTGCCGTGACGACACCACCGCTCGACCGCTTTCCCGTAGTTCTGTTCGATCTGGACGGCACCATCACCGATTCCGCTCCCGGCATTCACGGCGGCTTCCGACACGCGTTGGCAACTGTCGGCCATCCGGAGCCGACGGAAGCGATGTTGGCATCGGTGATCGGCCCGCCGATGGTCGACACCTTCAGGTCACTCGGTATGGCCCCGGCGGACGTGGATCGGGCGATCGCCGCGTACATCGAGCGTTACGACGCGACCGGGTGGCAGGAGAACTCGGTGTACGAAGGCATGGACGTCGTCCTGGGTAAGGCTCGCGCGAGCGGCACCCGACTGGCCGTCGCCACCTCCAAGCCGGAGCGATTCGCCATTCGAATCCTCGAGCATTTCGGCCTGGCCGAGCACTTCGAGTTCATCGGCGGCGCGAGTGACGACGGAACTCGTCGGGCTAAACCCGATGTGATCGCGCATTCGCTGACCTCACTCGGGATCACTCCCGTCCTCGCATCCGACGGCGGAACCCCCGACGTTCTCATGATCGGCGACCGTGATCACGACGTGCTCGGCGCCGCGAAGTACGGCATCCCCACCGTCGTCGTCGAATGGGGCTACGGTTCCGCCGAGGAAGCGCGGCAAGCGTTTCGCTCCGTATCGTCGGCATCCGAACTGGGAGGACTTCTCGATGGCCGCCACTGAACCACTCCACGTGACTGAACCACTTCATGTGACGTTTGTGTGCACCGGCAATATCTGCCGGTCACCGATGGCCGAAAAGATCTTGCTCGCGCATCTGGACCGTGAAGGCCTCGCCGACCGAGTCCGTGTCAGCAGTGCAGGTACCGAGGGGTTTCACACCGGTAGCGAGGCCGACGAGCGGACCAACGTCGTGCTCCGAGCGGCCGGATATCCGACGGGCCACAGTGCCGCGCAGGTCAATGCAGATCATCTCGCCGCCGATCTTGTCGTCGCCCTCGACACCGGGCACGAACGTGAGCTTGCTCATCTCGGCGTGCCCACCGAGCGTCGGCGCCTACTGCGATCGTTCGACCCCGAGGCGGACGGAGAATCGGTTCCGGACCCGTACTACGGGGATCAGGAGGACTTCGAACTGGTGCGAGACCAGATCGAAGCAGCCATTCCCGACATACTCGACTGGATCCGCGAGCGAGCCTGAACCCGGAGCAAAATTCACTCCCATTCGGGCAACGGATACCGTGGACGTGTGCGAAGACTGAAATTCCTGTTGCGGCCCGGTTGGTTGGTACTGGCAGCTGTGGTCGGGCTCTTCGCCTACCTGTGCTTCACCGTGCTCGCCCCATGGCAACTCGGCAAGAACACAAAGACCGAGCACCGCAATGATCTGATCTCGAACTCGATCAACGCGGAGACCGTGCCGATCGGTGACGTCATCGCCGATTCGACGATCGCACCGGACGACGAATGGCGAAACATCACCGCGGCAGGCACCTATCTGCCCGACGCCGACATCCTCGTTCGACTGCAGTCCATCGAGGGCGCACCGTCGTACGAGATCCTGACGCCTTTCCTTCTCGACGACGGCCGCACGATCCTCGTCAATCGCGGATACGTTCGGCCGATCAACGGCGCCGAGGCACCGCCCATCGCCGCGCCGCCGACCGATCCGGTCACTCTCAACGGTCGCGTGCGTCTGTCGGAAGGCACCGCGCCCGGCCGAGTTCCGATGTTCGAGGACGGCGCGAAACAGGTCTACTCGATCGACGCACAACCTATCGGCGAGTTCATCGGAACGGACCTGATCGACGCGTACATCCAACTCGAACCCGACCAGCCCGGCGGCCTGGGGACGATCCCTCTCCCCCAACTCGATGCAGGCCCCTATCTCTCGTACGGGTTCCAGTGGCTGGCGTTCGGCATCATGGCGCCGCTCGGACTGGCCTACTTCATTCGCGCGGAGTGGCGCGAACGTCGCAAGGAGAAGGCAGCTCAAGCAGCTGTCGACGGCTTCGCAGCGGACGACGCCGCTACCGAGACGACCCCGGAAGCGCCGGTATCCGCGCCTGCCGCACCCCCCGCCGAACCGACTCGTACCTTCAGCCGTCGCAAGAAGCCGGAGCCGGAATCAGTGCCGCTGACGGCGCAGGAAGCCAAACTTGCCGATCGATACGGCAATACCCGCTGACACCACAACTGCACTGATCTGCACCGCCGACGAAAGCCTCGACGCGCGGCGCAGATCGTTCGGCGTCGGCACAGTCCCGCGGCCGAGGACGGGACGCATCTCCACCCCGTGCGCGTACTCGGTCCGACCACCCAACGAAATGCCCAACGCCCCTGCCGCCGACGCTTCCGCGACGCCCGCATTGGGGCTTGGATGAGCCGCTGCGTCGCGTTTCCACGCTGCCAGTGATTCCTGAACCGAGCCGCCTACCACCGGTGCACACGCAGCCGTCAGCGCACCGGTCAGCCGAGCGGGGACGATGTTGACTAGGTCGTCGAACCTCGCCGCAGCCCACCCGAATCTGAGGTATTTCTCGGAGCGGTAGCCGATCATCGCGTCGAGTGTGTTGGCAGCGCGGTAGACGAACAGACCCGGCACGCCCGCAATTGCACCCCAGAACATTGCACCGACGCTTGCATCCGAGGTGTTTTCGGCGACCGACTCCAGCGCTGCACGCGTGAGGCCCTCCTCGCCCAGCACCGATGGATCGCGTCCACAGAGTGAAGGAAGTAGCTCACGCGCTTTCGTCAGGTCGCGATCGACCTGTGACGCCTCCAATCGAGCGGCCATATCGATGCCGGTGCGTGCAAGCGACGTCCCGCCGAGCACGGCCCAGGTAGCTATCGCCGTCGTACCCGTGACGGCCACCCAACCGGCCCGGCGCGACGCTGCTTCGGCTGCGAGCCCAAGTCCAGCGGTGCCGGCCAAGAGCACAGCGACATGAAGTGTTCCGGCCGCTCGCGAGTCCCGGTAGGACATCTTCTGCAGCGCGATAGCCGCGGTTCCGAAGCCGGCAACCGGATGGAACCGCCCCGGATCGGCGAATGCCCGATCCGCGACGAAGCCGAGGAGAAGCCCGGCAGCTCGCGCATTGAATCGAGATTGGGACGAACGAACCGAAATCTGCACGAGCGTAGTTGTAGCAGCGACGCTCGTTCTCTGGCCAACCGTCACGTGTCTGCACGAGCCGATCTCTACCCGTCCCAGTCGATCGTCAGGTAGATCAAGCGGTGCATTCGGTTGATTTCCCAGACACGGGCAATCCCGGTCGCCAGTGCGTCGCTCTGGGAACGAACCCGGAGCGTCTGCCCCGCGAACAACGCAACACTGAGACTGGGCATCTCGGCGATGTGTATGTGCGGACGGGTGGGATGCACGCGCGTCGGGTCGACGGCTACTTCGATCACAGAACTGGACATGCGTCCAGAATGGCGTATTGCGGACAATTCGTTGCCGAAAATGAAAAAACCCCGATCTGCGTCGACGCAGATCGGGGCTTGAATTCTTCGGTGGGCGCGGAGGGTTTCGAACCCCCGACCGCTGGTGTGTAAAACCAGAGCTCTACCACTGAGCTACACGCCCGAACTCCCGGTGAGACCCTCACCGGGAGTGCTCTAAGACTCTAGCGCGGCAAGCGCGTTTGCCCAAAGTCCGTGGTCACGGGCTTCTCCGGGGCCGTTCATCTCGGCAAAACGAATGATTCCGTCTTTGTCGATGACAAAGGTGCCACGATTCGCGAAGCCCAACTTGTCGTTGAACACCTCGTACTTCTGAGCGACCTCACCGTGCGGCCAGAAGTCCGACAGCAAGGGAAATGTGTATCCCTGCTCAGCTGACCAGATCTTGTGAGTCGGCGAAGCACCGACAGAAATCGCGAGAATGGCAGTGTCGTCGTTCTCGAACTTCGGAAGCTCGTCACGGACCTTGCAGAGTTCCCCCTGACAAGTCCCGGTGAAGGCCAACGGATAGAAGACCAGCAGAACGTTCTTCTTACCGCGGAAATCTGCTAGCGAGACTTCCTGGTTGTTCTGGTCCTTCAAGGTGAAATCCGGTGCCTGGGCACCAACTTCGAGAGGCATGTGCGATTCCTTGGGAAAGTGCGGAAAGGACCGGGTCAGCGCTTGTTGGCCGGACGAGCCTTCGGCTGAACCAGTCGACTTCCCGACCAGTCACCGAGGTTGGCTGCCGATGTCTGCGTCAGGCCGGCAGTCGGCGCCGATTCGGCGATCTCGCTGGGCTCGACGTGTCCGTCGAGACCGGTCTTGGGAGTGAGAACCCACACGAAGCCTTCGTCGGCGAGGGGCCCGATGGCATCCATGAGGGCGTCCACCAGGTCACCGTCCTCGTCGCGCCACCACAGCAGCACGACATCGATGACCTCGTCGGAATCCTCGTCGAGCATTTCCCCGCCGATGGTTTCCTCAACCGCGGCACGAATGCCGTCGTCGGTATCCTCATCCCAGCCCAGTTCCTGCACCACCATGTCAGTGGTAATCCCGAGTTTCTGAGCGTAGTTCTGGGCATCCGCCGCGGCGACCACGGTGGGGTCCTCCTTTTGTTGATGGTGTGTGGCGACCCCGCACACCTACCGTTTGACGATCAATTAGGGAAAGCGAACATGGTCTGAGGCGTTAGCGCAAGCCGACCACGCCGAAAACTTTCACCAAAGATCGTCTTCTGACACACGGCGAACCTTACGCCTGCGGATTACCGCAGGTCACAGGGATCCACATTCATCGAAGATCGACTTGCGAATCGAATTGCTCGTATCGCTGATCGAATTGATTTCATCGGCCGAATGATCACTCTCGATCACGACAGCAGATGAACGTAGGTTCGCGGCCAATTCGGCGAACAGTCCGGAAAGTTGCGTCGGAAGTTCACTCGCGACCGAGTCGAACCACGAGGCCGTCTCCCTTGCCGAGGAAGCAGCAGCGCTTGCTTCGGCTCTCAGGTCGGTCTCACCATGATTTCCGGCGTCGACGTAGGCATTGAACGCAACCACGTCGTTTTTCGATCGAGAGACCGCTTCCTCACAGATCGCGAAAGCTGCCTCTGCCGCATCTGCCGCCGCTTTCGACGAGGACGCGGCGGCCATCGAAATACTCACCTCGGATTGGTATGCAGCCACGTGCGCTTCATTGGGTACTGCCGATCCGGTCACCGCCGCCGAACATCCCACGATCACCGACAGTCCCACTGCGATCGATCCGACCGAGACCCACGCCCCGACCCTGCCGTAATTGATTTCTTTGTTTATTTTTTCCCACCCCTTCATACGTTCCGATCGATCCCCCAAGCCTGTGACTACGGGGAACCATCACACCCCTGCGTCACGCCGAAAAACGCTACCCGAGAGTAACCAGAGGCGAGGTATGCCGGACCGACCGGGATGGTGAAAGATGAGGTACGCGCCATATTCACGATGGAAGTGCGTCGGACCTAACAAGGCCTCGATCACCTATGTAAGGACGCCCCACCACGCGTCCCCAAACCAATGAGGAGCACACGTTGTCTGACCTGATCCAGGGTCCCGCGTCCGGGCAGAACGCCGATTCAGGCGCCGCCGGCGAGTCGGGTTCGCCCGCGTCGAATACGCCGGGGGGAACCGACGGTCGCGTTCGCGTCATTCGCGAAGGTGTTGCGTCGTACCTGCCGGACATCGATCCGGACGAGACCACCGAATGGCTCGAATCATTCGACGGACTTCTGGATCGATCCGGACCCACGCGTGCCCGCTACCTCATGCTCCGCATGCTCGAACGCGCCGGCGAGAAGCACGTCGCACTCCCCGCGCTCACGTCGACCGACTACGTCAACACGATTCCGACCGAAAACGAGCCGTGGTTCCCCGGTGACGAAGAGGTCGAGCGCCGCTATCGCGCCTGGATCCGTTGGAACGCCGCGATCATGGTCCACCGCGCTCAGCGACCGGGCGTCGGCGTCGGCGGTCACATCTCCACCTATGCATCCTCGGCAGCGTTGTACGAGGTCGGCTTCAACCACTTCTTCCGCGGCAAGGAACACCCGGGCGGTGGCGACCACATCTTCATCCAGGGTCACGCCTCCCCCGGCATCTACGCACGCGCCTTCCTCGAGGGCCGGATCCCCGCGGAACAGCTCGACGGATTCCGCCAGGAGAAGTCCCACGCCGACTTCGGCGGCGCACTGCCGTCCTACCCGCACCCGCGGCTGCTTCCCGATTTCTGGGAGTTCCCGACGGTCTCGATGGGCCTCGGCCCGATGAACGCCATCTACCAGGCCCGGTTCAACCACTACCTCAACGATCGCGGCATCAAGGACACCACCGATCAGCACGTGTGGGCATTCCTCGGCGACGGCGAAATGGACGAGCCCGAGTCACGCGGCCTCGCTCACGTCGCGGCAACCGAAGGCCTCGACAACCTCACGTTCGTGGTGAACTGCAACCTCCAGCGCCTCGACGGCCCGGTCCGCGGCAACGGAAAGATCATCCAGGAACTGGAATCGTTCTTCCGCGGTGCCGGCTGGAACGTCATCAAGGTCGTCTGGGGTCGCGAGTGGGATGCGCTGCTGCACGCCGATCGCGACGGCGCACTGGTCAACCTGATGAACGTGACGCCGGACGGTGACTACCAGACGTACAAGGCCAACGACGGCGCGTTCGTACGCGATCACTTCTTCGGACGTGACCCCCGCACCAAGGAACTGGTCAAGGACCTCACAGACCAGGAAATCTGGAACCTCAAGCGCGGTGGCCACGACTACCGCAAGGTCCACGCCGCCTACGCAGCGGCCATGGCACACAAGGGCCAGCCGACGGTCATCCTGGCGCACACCATCAAGGGCTACACCCTCGGTAAGCACTTCGAGGGCCGCAACGCCACGCACCAGATGAAGAAGCTGACGCTGGACGATCTCAAGGCGTTCCGCGACATGCAGCACATCCCGATCTCGGACGCCGAGCTCGAGAAGGATCCGTACCTGCCTCCGTACTACCACCCGGGCGCGGACGCTCCCGAGATCAAGTACATGTTCGACCGTCGTAAAGCACTCGGCGGGTTCCTGCCTTCCCGTAACACCGATGCGGCGCCGCTCAAGCTCCCCGAGGACAAGACGTACGACGTCATCCGCAAGGGTTCGGGCAAGCAGGAAGTCGCCACCACCATGGCGATCGTGCGCATCCTCAAGGAACTGTTGCGCGACAAGGAGATCGGCAAGCGCATCGTGCCGATCATCCCGGACGAGGCTCGCACGTTCGGTATGGACTCGTGGTTCCCGTCGCTGAAGATCTACAACCGCAACGGGCAGCTCTACACGTCCGTCGACGCCGAACTCATGCTCGCCTACAAGGAGAGCCCGATCGGCCAGATCCTGCACGAGGGCATCAACGAGGCCGGTTCGACGGCTTCGTTCACCGCAGTCGGCACGTCGTACGCCACCCACGGTGAACCGATGATTCCGCTGTACATCTTCTACTCGATGTTCGGTTTCCAGCGCACCGGCGACGGCCTGTGGGCGGCTGCCGACCAGATGGCTCGGGGATTCGTTCTCGGCGCCACCGCCGGTCGTACCACTCTGACCGGTGAAGGTCTCCAGCACGCCGACGGACACTCGCTGCTCCTGGCATCCACCAACCCCGCAGCTGTCACGTACGACGCCGCGTTCTCGTACGAGTTGGCGCACATCGTCAAGGACGGCTTGCGCCGCATGTACGGCGGCACCGAGGGCGTCGACGGTTTCGGTGGCGAGAACATCTTCTACTACCTGACCATCTACAACGAGCCGTACGTTCAGCCGGCCGAGCCCGAAGGTCTCGACGTCGAGGGCTTGCTCAAGGGCATCTACCTCTACAAGACGTCCGAAGCATCCGGCCCGAAGGCACAGATCCTCGTCTCCGGTGTCGCGATGCCCGAGGGGCTGCGCGCGCAGAAGCTACTTGCCGACGAATGGGGCGTCTCGGCCGACGTCTGGTCGGTCACGTCCTGGGGTGAGCTGCGCCGCGAAGGCGTCGAATGCGAACGTCAGGCGCTGCTCAATCCGTCCGAGGATGCTCCGGTTCCCTTCGTCACCACGGCGTTGTCGTCGGCCCAAGGCCCCGTAGTTGCGGCTTCGGACTGGATGCGGGCGGTCTCGGACCAGATCCGTCAGTGGGTTCCCGGCGACTACACCACGCTCGGCACGGACGGGTTCGGCTTCTCCGACACCCGCACCGCTGCGCGTCGTTACTTCAACGTCGATGCCGAGTCCATCGTCGTTGCCGTGCTGATCGGTTTGGCGAAGGAAGGATCGATCGAGCGGTCGAAGGCCGTCGAAGCAGCGAGCCGATACCGCATCGACGACGTGAATGCTGCTCCCGAGCAGACCGGGGACACCGGTAGCGCCTAAGTCGTAAAGCAACAGTCCCAGCGATCGAAAACAGACCTACGCCCATCGCCGCGGGTGTCATCTCGACATCCGCTGCGGCGATGGGCGTAGGTTTTTCTCATGCCCGAACCTGATCCCGAGAAACCCGAAGAGGGCGTACGCCGCACTCGACCACAGTCGTCCGGGTTGCAGGCTGTACTCGCCCGCCGTCGTCAGGTTCGCGATCCACTTCCAGAAGCCTTGCTCCGCCGCGTCAAACAGTTCTCCGGCCGGCTCTCCACCGAGGCCGTGACCGTGATGGAGGAGCAGCTTCCGTTCTTCGACAGTCTCGACGCTTCGCAACGCGCCGACGTTCAACTGTTGGTGCAGACGTCGGTGGTGAATTTCCTGGAATGGCTGCGGCAACTCGACTCGGAGATCAGCTTCGGATACGAGTCGTTTCCGGTCATCCCTCAGGATCTTGCTCGACAGCTCACGCTGCGCCAGACCGTCGACATGGTCCGGGTGGCGATGGAGTTCTTCGAGAAATGGCTGCCGGCTCTCGCCCGCAACGATCAGCAGCTGATCGCGCTGACAGAAGCCGTCCTGCGCTACGGGCGTGAACTCGGTTTCGCAGCAGCGACGGTGTACGCAAGCGCTGCCGAGTCGCGGGGTGCCCTGGACACGCGACTGGAAGCGCTCGTCGTCGACGCCGTCGTGCAGGGAGACACCGGCTCGGACATGCTCTCTCGCGCCGCCACCTTGAACTGGGATGCCACGGCTCCGGCCACCGTCATCGTCGGGTCTCCCCCGCCGGACGAGCGGGTCTCGGTTGCCGGCACCGTCCACGCGACTGCCGCCGCGCACGGGCGCGCTGTTCTCGCCGTGGTGCAGGGTCCGCGACTGGTGATGATCGTCAGCGGCGAGCTGAGCAGTAAGACGGAAGGCAGCCAATTCCTTCAAGACCTGCTCATGAGTTTCGCCGACGAGCCGGTGGTGATCGGCCCGACGACACCCTCGTTGAGCGCAGCGCACTTCAGTGCGTCCGAAGCGCTGGCGGGAATCAAGGCTGTTGCCGGGTGGCGCGGCGCACCTCGTCCCGTTTTCGCGACTGAACTGCTCCCGGAACGGGCACTACTGGGAGACGCCGCTGCCGTGAAGGCTCTTCGCGATTTCCTCGTCGCACCTTTAGCTGAATCCGGCACAGTCTTGACCGATACTTTAGACAGTTATCTCGACTGTGGAGGTGCGGTTGAGACTTGTGCACGTCTTCTGTTTGTTCATCCAAATACCGTTCGGTACCGCTTGAAGCGAATCGCCGAAGTTACCGGCCGGGATCCAACGAATCCACGCGACGCGTATGTACTACGGATCGCCGCTACCGTGGGCCGATTGACACAAATCGATCTCAAATCGAACAATTCGGTTACTTCAGTCACATCTTTAACATCCGGACAAACAAACCTGTAACCCCTGAGCGTCCAATTTCGATGGCCGAGCGCGACGTGGGATTTTGTGGGAACCCTACAAAACACTTCGCCAGAGTTCATCGCGACCGACATCTCGCAGGTCGCTCGCGGCGGTGTTCTCTTAATAAGTGATTTCGTTGCTCGCCCCGGGACAGGGCTCTCAGACACCCGGCATGCTCAGCCCCTGGCTGGCACTGCCCGGAGCACAAGACCGCCTCGAAGTGTGGTCGAAGGCAGCCGGCCTGGACCTCGTCCGACTCGGCACGACCGCGACCGCCGAAGAAATCACCGACACCTCGGTAACCCAGCCCCTCGTCGTTGCCGCTGCTCTGCTGGCATACGAGGAAATCGAATCACGTGGGCTCCTCGGCGCCGACGTCATCGCTGCCGGCCATTCGGTGGGTGAACTTGCCGCTGCTGCGGTCGCCGGTGTTATCTCCGCTGACGACGCGGTCGCGCTTGCCGCCCTCCGTGGCGCCGAGATGGCCAAGGCTTGTGCGCTCGAGCCCACGGGCATGTCAGCCGTTCTCGGTGGAGACGAAGCCGAAGTGCTCGCACGAATCGAAGAACTCGGGCTGGAAGCAGCCAACCGCAATGCGGCCGGCCAGATCGTGGCGGCCGGACTGCTCACCGCGCTCGAAGAACTCGCAGCAAACGCACCCGAAAAGGCCCGAGTCCGCGCACTACCCGTCGCCGGAGCTTTCCACACCCGCTTCATGGCGCCTGCGCAGGACGCCGTCGCAGCTGCTGCCGCCAAGATCACCCCTTCCGATCCGACGCGCACGCTGCTTTCCAACTCGGATGGCGCACCCGTCTCCTCGGGCGCCGACGCCCTCACCAAGCTTGCCGCGCAGGTAACCCGCCCCGTTCGTTGGGACCTCTGCTCCGCGTCGTTGCGGACAGCAGAAGTCAGCGCGATCGTGGAACTCCCGCCGGCCGGAACCCTCGTCGGAATTGCCAAGCGTGAAATGCGTGGCACACCGACGGTGGCCCTCAAGAACCCGGAGGATATCTCCGCACTGTCCGAGCTGACCTAGCTCGGACGCCCACCCGGCCGATCAGCCCGAACGGCGGCCGGACGTTTCACCCCACCTCAATCGATCAAGAAGGGAGCCACACCAGTGGCCCACACTCAGGAAGAAATCATCGCGGAACTCGGCCAGATCGTGGAGGAGGTCACCGGTATCGAGCCTTCCGAGGTCACCGTCGACAAGTCCTTCGTGGACGACCTCGATATCGACTCCCTGTCCATGGTCGAGATCGCCGTTCAGACCGAAGACAAGTACGGCGTGAAGGTCCCCGACGAGGATCTTGCAGGTCTGCGCACCGTCGGCGACATCGTCGCGTACATCCAGAAGCTCGAAGCCGAAGGCGCCGAAGCCAAGAACGCAGAGTGAGCCGACCGTGACTTCCGCTTCTACCCGCAAAGGGAAATTCCCCGACATCGTCGTCACGAGCCTCGCGACGTCGACCTCGGTGGCTGGTGATGTGGATGGCACGTGGAAGGCGCTCCTCGCCGGCGAAAGCGGCATCGGAATCCTCGATGACCCGTTCATCGACGAGTTCGACCTTCCCATTCGCATCGGCGGGCACCTGAAGGTTTCACCGGACGAGGGCTTGTCCCGCGTCGAAATTCGACGGATGAGCTGGGTGGAACGCCTTGCCCTCACGTTGAGTCGCACGGTCTGGAGCAACGCCGGCAGCCCTGAAGTCGATCAGGACCGCCTGGCCGTTGTCATCGGCACCGGACTCGGCGGCGGCGACACGCTCATCGACGCCGTCGACAAGCTCCGTGGCGGCGGATACCGCAAGGTGTCCCCGTTCTCGGTGCAGATGGTCATGCCCAACGGACCGGCCGCAACGGTCGGACTCGAACTCGGGGCCCGCGGTGGCGTCATCACTCCGGTGTCGGCATGTTCCTCAGGTTCCGAGGCAATTGCTCACGCTCACCGCATGCTTGTCATGGGTGACGCGGACATGGTTGTGGCTGGTGGAGTCGAGAGCTTCATCGACGCCGTTCCGATCGCGAGCTTCGCCATGATGCGTGCGATGAGCACCAACAACGACAATCCGGCCGCAGCTTCACGTCCTTTCGACAAGGACCGCGACGGATTTGTCTTCGGCGAAGCCGGCGCCTTGATGATCCTCGAAACCGAGGAGCACGCCAAGGCACGCGGGGCAACGATTCACGCCCGCCTGCTTGGTTCCGGAATCACTTCGGACGGGTACCACATCGTGGCACCGCATCCGGAAGGCCTGGGCGCGGCGCGAGCCATGACCCGAGCAATCGAGATGGCCGGACTGACGAAGTCCGACATCAAGCACATCAACGCCCACGCCACTGCGACGCCGATCGGTGACATCGCAGAGGCAAAGGCAATCAACGCAGCGGTCGGCAATCACGCTGCGGTGTACGGCCCGAAATCCGCGCTGGGACACTCGATCGGCGCTGTCGGCGCCCTCGAATCAGTCCTCACGGTTCTGGCAGTGCGTGACGGGATCATCCCGCCCACGCTCAATGTTGACAGCCAGGATCCAGAAATCGATCTCGATGTCGTCAAGGGTGAACCCCGAACCGGCTCTTTCGATTTCGCACTGAACAACTCGTTCGGTTTCGGTGGGCACAATGTCGCGCTCGCCTTCGGTCGGGCCTAGCCCGAACCGCGGTTTGCACCTGTCCGCGGGTGTCGTTGCAACACAACGTCACCCGCGGACAACACCGACCTTTCGTTCCACCCAAGGCTCGTACTGAAGGAGGACGCGATGACCATCCTGGCCCCCGTGACAAAGTCCGAATCATCGACAGACCCGCGCGATCCTCTTGCGCGCCTGGAAAATCTGTTCGACCCCGGCACAACAGTGCCGCTCCACGCCCGTGACAAGTCCGGTGTGCTCGCCGCGTCCGGAAACATCGACGGCGTCCGCACCATCGCATACTGCTCCGACGCCACTGTCATGGGTGGCGCCATGGGCGTCGACGGTTGCAAACACCTCGTCAAAGCCATCGATACCGCTATCGAGGAAGAGTCCCCCATCGTGGGCCTCTGGCACTCCGGTGGCGCGCGTCTGGCTGAAGGCGTCGAGGCGCTCCACGCCGTCGGACTGGTCTTCGAGGCCATGGTCCGCGCGTCGGGTCTCATACCTCAAATTTCCGTCGTGCTCGGCTTTGCCGCTGGCGGAGCCGCGTATGGTCCAGCCCTCACCGATGTCGTGATCATGGCGCCGGAAGGCCGAGTGTTCGTCACCGGGCCAGACGTAGTTCGTAGTGTCACCGGCGAACAGGTCGACATGGTGTCACTCGGCGGTCCGGACACACACACCAAGAAGTCGGGTGTCGCGCACATCGCCGCACACGACGAGGCCGACGCATTGCACCGCGCGCGCCGCCTGGTCTCGATGATGTGCGAGCAGGGCGAATTCGATCAGCGGGCAGCGGAACTCGGCGACAGCGATCTGCGCGCCATGATGCCTGCCTCCGCGAAACGCGCGTACGACGTTCGTCCGATCGTTCACGAAATGCTCGACAACGTCGAAGGCGAGTCGAGTTTCGAAGAACTGCAAGGCAATTACGCTCGGAGCATCGTCACCGGTTTCGGCCGGATGGCCGGACGCACCGTTGGCGTCATTGCGAACAACCCACTGCGACTCGGGGGGTGCCTGAACTCCGAAAGTGCAGAGAAGGCCGCTCGATTCGTGCGACTGTGCAACGCATTCGGCGTGCCGCTCGTGGTCGTCGTCGATGTTCCCGGGTATTTGCCGGGCGTCTCGATGGAGTGGGAAGGCGTTGTCCGACGCGGAGCGAAGTTACTTCACGCCTTCGCCGAGGCAACGGTCCCCCGCGTCACCGTCGTCACTCGAAAGATCTACGGCGGCGCCTACATCGCGATGAACTCGCGAGCACTGGGAGCCACGGCCGTATTCGCTTGGCCCAACTCCGAAGTAGCCGTGATGGGTGCGAAGGCTGCTGTCGGCATCCTGCACAAGCGGGCCCTCGCAGCTGCACCGGACGACGAGCGTGAAGCATTGCACGACCGACTCGCTGCCGAGCACGAGGCAATCGCGGGCGGCGTCGACCGCGCGGTCGAAATCGGCGTCGTCGACGAGGAAATCGACCCGGCGAAGACTCGCAGCATCGTGACCGCTGCCCTCGCGTCTGCACCATCTGTCCGCGCGCGGCACAAGAACATTCCGCTCTGACAACCCTGGACAGCAAGGTGGGCCTCGCCGATACGGCGGGGCCCACCTTTGTCATTCGAGTCTTTGTCGTTCAAGCCGCGAGAGCACTCCGGGTTCAGGATGGACCTCGGTCAGCTGACACGCCTTCGCAGCCATGTCACTTCGGCACCTTCGCCTGAACTCCGGAAGGGTTCGAGTTCCTCGTCCCACGGTGTACCTATCGCCCGATCGATTTCCGCGGCGATGTCTCCACCGGAATTCATGATGGACCGCAGTTTCATCTCCCCTACGACGACATCACCGTTCGCACTGGTGGATCCGCGCCACAGGCCCAGACCGGGCACATGGCTGTACCGTTCGCCGTCGACGCCGTGACTCGGGTCCTCGGTGACCTCGAACCGCAACATCGGCCACGCGCGTAGCGAGTCGACCAGGCGGGCACAGGTTCCGACGGGACCCGTCCAGTCCGTCGTCGCACGCAGAAGCCCGTCGTAGGCAGGCTGTGAGGTCCATCTGAGCTTGGCAGGGCTGTCCAACGTGGCGGACAAAGCCCAATCCACGTGCGGGCACAGCGCCGCGGGCGACGAGTGGATGTAAACCACACCAGTCGTCACGTCCGCGAATTGATTCATTTCGCGCACTCGAGCCTCCTGCTTCGACGAGGGACGTCTTCCCCAACGACCTCTGTCGAGTTCGTGCAGCACGCTCGATTGAACAGTGTGCCTTGTGTTACCCGTGTTGCGCCAGTGGAAGGAGAGAAATTTGTGCTCTACCGCGAAACTTCACCGACCACGCCATCCGACAATTCGGTCCACAAAGGCTTGGCCCAATCACCGAAATCGCGATCGGTAAGCACGACGCACGCAGTATCGATCGTGGGATCGACCCACAGGAACGTCCCGGACTGGCCGAAATGACCGAAGGTAGCGGCCGAGTTCTCGAGACCCGTCCAATGCGGACGCTTGTCGCCCCGAATTTCGAATCCGAGCCCCCAGTCGTTGGGGCGCTGAGAGCCGTAACCCGGAAGAATTCCGTTGAGCCCCGGGAACTGCACAGTTGTCGCCTCTGCGAACGTCTGCGCCGAGACCAGAGTCGGCGAGAGCAGTTCAGCCGCGAACTTGGCCAAGTCGTCTGCCGATGCCTGCGCACCGTGACCGGCCGGACCGACAAGAGCCGCGCTGGTCATCGCCAACGGCGCGAACACCGCCTCGGCCAGATAGTCGGCAAATTCGATCTCGGTCTCCCGGGAAACCAACTCGGCAAGCACCTCGAACCCCGCACTCGAGTAGATCCGCTTCGACGCCACCGGAGCCTGAACAACACGTTCGGCGAATGCCAATCCCGAAGCATGTGCGAGGAGATGACGAACGGTCGACCCCTCAGGCCCGGCCGGCCCATCCAACTCGACCGCCCCCTCCTCCACTGCCACGAGAATCGCGTAGGCGCACAACAGTTTTGTCACCGAAGCCAGGGGGAAAACATGCGCCTGGTCGCCACTGAAACCACGAATGCGGTCGCCCTCACCGGGATTCTTTCCGGAGAGGACGACCGCTGCCGCATTGTCGACCGGCCACTGCTGGATTACGTCGAGACTGTGAGTACTGGGCACCCGATCAGACTACTGGCACAAGGGTTGTGCTTCCGATCACCAGTCAGCTTCGGTGTAGCGGATGACGCCGCGGATGTTCTTGCCATCCAACATGTCCTGGTAGCCGTCGTTCACGCCTTCGAGCGTGTAGGTCCGAGTCACCATGTCGTCGAGGTTCAGCTTGCCTGCCTTGTACATCGCGAGGAGGTTCGGCACGTCCTGGCGAGCGTTGCCACCGCCGAAAATGTTGCCCTGAAGGTCCTTCTGAAGCATCGCCATCAGGAACATGTTCAGCTTCACATCCATGTCCGTCAGGTGCCCCATTGCGGTGACGACACAACGGCCGGCCTTTGCCGTCAGAATCATCGCTTCTTCGACGTACTCACCCTTCATTTCGCCGACGGTGATGATCGTCTTCTGTGCCATGCGGCCATACGTAGCGTCGATGATCGGCTGAATGGCAGCGGCAGCGCTTTCGAAAGCGTGCGTTGCGCCGAACTTCAGAGCCTGCTCACGCTTCCACGGCACGGGGTCGATGGCAAAGATGTACCGGGCGCCCGATGCAACTGCACCCTGTAGCGCACTGATACCGACGCCGCCGACACCCATGATCACAACGTCTTCGCCGGGCTTCACATCGGCGATGTGGGTTGCCGATCCCCAACCGGTCGGGACGCCGCAACCGACGAGTGCGGCAACCTCGAACGGAATATCCTTGTCGATCTTCACCACTGACGACTGGTTCACGACCATGTAGGGCGAGAACGTCCCTAGCAGGCACATCGGGATCACGTTTTCGCCGCGAGCCTGGATTCGGTAGGTACCGTCACTGATGGCCTGGCCGCTGAGGAGGCCCATCCCGAGGTCACACAGGTTCTGATGGCCGGCCGAGCACGCCGGACAGGTTCCACAAGCCGGAATGAAGGACAGAACGACGTGGTCGCCGACCTCCAGACCCTTGACCTCCGGGCCGAGCTTGGTGATGACGCCCGAACCCTCGTGCCCACCCATGACGGGGAACGACGGCATCGGGGTCGCGCCGGTGACGATGTGGTGATCGGAGTGGCACATTCCGGCCGCTTCCATGCGAATCTGAACTTCGCCGGCTACCGGCTCACCGATCTCGATCTCCTCGACGGACCACTTTTCATTGAGGCCCCACAGGATTGCACCCTTGGTCTTCACGTCACTTCACCCTTTCATTCGCACACCCGCATCTATCTCTGTGACCATAGCCACAAATCTGCGAAATTGGAACGTGTTCTAACGAAAGATTTTGCACTGCAGGTCAGACGTCCAAATGACCTGGCACAACCGGCGCGGCAACGACGGAATAATGACCCACTGAGTGGGACAGGCCACACGGGCACCCGAAAGTAGAGCCGCCCCGAAAGCACGCAACCATTCGACTCCACCTCCCACCAATCGGTCGGACACAGAGCAGCGGGTCTGAAACAGACCTGGGCATGTTCTGGTGCATCTGAGGTTCGTCCTCAGGTTTTGAAGGTGGTGTTCGCCGGCCTGGGTTGCTGTCCGGGGTCGATCGAGGGTGGCGGGATGAACCACGGTTTGTTGTCGACACCGATCCGAATTTCCCATTTGCCGACGAACTCGGATTTGCGGTGCATCAGCCGGTGATGTGAACGGCACAGCAGGACCAGGTTGTTCATCACCGTCGGGCCGCCGTTCGCCCAGTGCCGGATATGGTGCGCATCAGTCCAGGCGGGCACGCATGTGCAGCCCGGGAAGGCGCAGCCTTTGTCTCGGGCGATGAGGGCGACGCGTTGTTCGGCGGTGACCAACCTCTTCCCTGGTTTCGCATCGAGCGGCGCGCCGTGATCGTCGAGCAGGACGGTGGAGAGGAAGCAGTCACACCCGAGGAGCCTGGTCTGCGACACGGACAGTGGCCCGAGCCAGGGCATGTGCCCGACATCGAGATCCGACACAGCCATTCCGTCATCAGAAGCAGCGGGTGCGGCGGCGCAGTCCCGATGCTCCGCCAGATCCCGAGCGTTGATGTGCACGTTCACGTGCGGACGCTGACCACCATCGGTACCGGTCTTGGCGCAGTCCAGATAGCGGCGGATCAGTTCGGTGAACCCGTCCGCGGTGCGTTTCGCCGCCGACCGGGCATCCGGCGTCCCATCCGGTGCTGGGGTGGGCATCGTCAGATTCGACAGGGCCGAGAGCAGCATTTCTCCGGTGAGGGCGTCGAAATCACCACGCACCACCACTCGACCGTTCAATGTCGAGGCGATGCGGAGCTCGTTCCGGTCGATGTCCTCGGCGGGCGGGATCTCATCCGATTCGAACAACCTCTCCAACGTCGCGATCACGTTCCGCACCTTCGTCGTCGTCGCCTCCACACCCGACGCAGCAGCCAACAACAAATCGATACACTTCGGGAGTGCCTCCTCCGGCATGCCTTTCGGCGGTGACTCGCAGAACGCCACGATCAACACGGCGTGCTCGAAGGAGCAGTCCCCGCCATCGAACCGAGCCGCCACCGCCGGAAACGGCCGCAAAGCTGCACCCAGGGCGGCGATCTTCTTCCCGTCCCGAACCTGCAGCATCGTGTTGGCCGCCAACCACGCACCCACACCGCGGCTGGCAATCACCTGATCATCCGGGCGCAACGACAACTCGTCCACCACGGCCACTCGAACCGCCTCGAGGCGCAGAATCTCCACACTCGCGTCGACAGCAGCCTCACGCAACTCAGCAGCAGTCAACTGCCACAACCGTCCGCGCAACCCCACCGCAGAACCAGACACCACATCCGACAACAAGACACTCATTGAATCCCCCGATCCCCTCCCCAAACAATACTCGAACACCCGTTCGAGTCAAGAGTTTCTCGAGTCAATCCACCGAGCGTCCCGGAATCACCACACCGCATTGATAGGCGAGAACCACCAGTTGCGCGCGGTCGCGGACATCCAGTTTTGTCATCGCCCGGTTCACGTGCGTTTTTGCCGTGACCGCGCTGATCACCAATTCCGCAGCGATTTCGTCGTTGGACATCCCGAGGGCAACGAGGGTTACCACTTCGAGTTCGCGTGGGGTCAACTGACCGAAAATCCCAGAAGTCGAGTCGGCCCGCGACGGAGTGGAAAGGAACCGAGAAATCAACGCGCTGGTCGCAATCGGCGACAGCAAAGAGTTCCCACCTGCGACCGTCCGAACAGCATCGAGTAGATCCTCGGCTCGGATTCCTTTGCCGATGAAGCCGCTGGCTCCCGCCCGGATCGCCTGTGCCACATGCTCATCCACTTCGAAGGTGGTAAGAATCAACACGTGCACGTCGGTCAAATCCGGATGATCGGCAATCATGGCGGTCGCTTCGACTCCGCTGGTGCCTGGCATTCGAATGTCCATCAATACAACGTCGGGTCGATGCTCGAGCGCCGCCTGGAATGCCTGCTCTCCGTCTGCCGCCTCGGCGACCACCTCCATGTCCTCTTCCGAACCGATCAGCAGCGCAAGCGTTTGACGGAAGAGCGCCTGATCGTCTGCCACTACCACCCGAATACTCACGACTCCTCACGCTCCGAACCCCTGGACACCGAGACAAGCGGTAGTTGGGCGTCCACACGAAATCCCCCGTCGGCGCGGAATCCTGCTGAGACCTCGCCTCCCATCGCCTGTGCCCTCTCCTTCATTCCCAGCAGTCCGTACCCGGGTGGTGACGTCGAAGGCACTGCCGTTCCGGCGTTTTCGACCGACAGCATCAGAACCTCGGCTTCGTATGACAACGACACGGTGACGGCTCCTGGCAGCGCATGCTTGCTCGCATTCACGAGTGCCTCCTGGATAATTCGGTACGCTGTGAGATCTACTGCGGGCCCGAGTGGGCGCAGCGAACCCACAGCGCGCACATCGATTTCCATTCCTGCACTGACGAATTGATCCACCAGTGCCGGTAGATCCGAAAGCCCCGGAGCCGGCTTCATCGAGCGATCACCGTCCTGAGCATCACGGAGAACTCCGACCGTGGCCCGAATTTCATCGAGTGCCGCCTTGGACGTTTCCTCCACTCCGCGTAGTGCAGTCGTCGCCTTCTCCGGGTCTTTCCCGATCAAGTGCGACGCGACCCCGACTTGCAGGTTGACCAAGGCAATGTGGTGCGCGACAACGTCGTGCAGGTCTCGCGCAATCCGCATCCTTTCTTCGACGACGCGGTGTCGGGCCTCGTCCTCGCGCATTCTTTCCGCTTGCACCGCGCGCGCCTCGACGGACTCCAGATAGGCTCGGCGAGAACGGACCTCGGCGCCGGCAAAACTTGCCATCAGCAACCAAGCCAACAACCCCAGTGCCTCCTGCAGGAGATTGTTCCCCACTCCCAGGAAGATCGTGACGAGCATCAGCGAGCTGACTGTGCTCGCCGCTGCGAAGAAGGTCCTCCGGCGGTCACTCGTGCTGGCAACGTAGTAGAGGCACACCATCGCTGCGGAACCTGTGCCGGCATTCGGCGGCGCTGACAGTGCAATCATCAATACGCCGAGGAGTACTGCCACCGCCAGTGCCGAGAACGGATAGCGCCTTCGGAACACGATGGTTGCCGCTGCGATCGCTGTTACAAGCACTCCCACAACCGTGACCTCGCGGGTGTCATTGCCGTCGAGCGCGATGCGGTGCGCCGTCCACGTGGCAAGGAGCACGAGAATCGCCAGTGCCAGGTCGATGGTGCGCGGGTGTTCCGCACACCATCGACCCCACGTCGATGTCGAAGTCATCGATCTACCGTATCCGGGTCACACCGACAACTTGTCGCTCGTGGGTTCACTGGATTCCTTCGAATCTGCGAGCAGCGCAGTCAACTGCTCCCCCTCGACATCGACGTTCGGGACCAACCGGTCCAGCCATGAGGGGAACCACCATGCCCTCGAGCCCAACAGGGACATGACGGCCGGTACGACGGTCATACGAATCACGAAGGCGTCGAACAGAACCGCGAACGAGAGTCCGAGTCCGATCTGCATGATGAAGGCGTCGCCGCCGAAGATGAAGCCCGCGAAAACGGCGATCATGATCAGCGCCGCGGCCGTGACCACTCGCGCGCCCTGGTCGAAGCCCTTCACGACTGCTTCATCCGGTCCGTCACCGTGGACGAACGCTTCACGCATTCTGGTCACCAGGAACACCTGGTAGTCCATCGCCAACCCGAAGACGATGCCAATCATGAAGATGGGCAACATCGCCACAACTGATCCGGTTTGACCTTCGATTCCGAGAATGCCGGCGAACCAACCCCACTGGAAGATCGCGACCAGCACACCGAACGTCGCACCGATCGAGAGCAGAAATCCGAGAGTTGCCTTGAGTGGTACCAAGATCGAGCGGAACACCAACATCAGGAGGATGAAGGCGAGGCCGACGACCAATGCGAGGTAGGGAACCAGGGCGTCGGCCAGGCGATCCGAAACGTCGATCGTCAACGCTGTCTGACCGGTGACCGACATCGTGGCTCCGGTCTCGTCGGTCAGTGATCCGGCGACCTCACGTATATCTGCGACGAGCGCCTTTGTTGCCTCGGTTTCCGGGCCACTCGAGGGAACCACCGTGATGACTGCTGTATCGCCGGCCTGATTGAGTGCTGGCGGCGTCACTGCCGCTACGTCGGGCAGAGCACCGAGCTTTTCCTGGGCGCCGCTCAATGCCGCTGCCGGATCTGCGGCGTCGGCAACGTCGACGACCACCATGAGCGGACCGCTGAACCCGGCACCGAACCCCTCGGATAGTCGGTCGGTAGCCCTGGCGGCAGTTGTGTCGGGCACTGGTGGGCGCGCCAAACTCAGGTTGATTCCGAATGTGGGGATCGCCAGCAATCCCAGCCCGAGGACTGACGCGAGCAAAACCGGAACTCGACGCCGGATCACGAACTTGGCCCATCGCGAGCCCGCCCCCTCCGACTGTTTCCGGTGTGTCAGTTCACCGCCGGACGCCAGCAGTCGACGATCAGACCGACTCATGACGCGCGACCCTGCAAATCCGAGTGTGGCGGGCAGCAGCGTCAGTGAAATCACCACTGCAACAGCAACTGCGAATGCTGCAGCCAGACCCATGCTCGTCAGGAACGGGATGTTCACGACGAACAGTCCTGCCAATGCGATGAGCACCGTCAACCCCGCGAACACTACGGCCGAACCCGCAGTCCCCGCTGCGCGGCCCGCAGCAATTTCTGGATCATGTCCGTCACGTAGTTCGGAGCGGTAGCGCGAGACGATGAAGAGCGAATAGTCGATCGCCACGGCGAGCCCCAGCATCATTGCCAGGACGGTTGTGCTCGAACCTAATTCGATGAAACCAGTTGCGATTGTGATCGTGCAGATCGCGATGCCGATGCCGATCAACGCGCTGATCAAGGGAAGCCCCGCCGCAACCAAGGAACCGAAGGTGACGGTCAGCACCACCGCGGCGATCGCGACTCCGATCACCTCTCCCATCGATTCGGCGCTGCTTTCCATCAGCACGTTGCCGGCAACATCGACTGCCAGCCCTGAATCCGCGGCGTCGTGGACGGCGGACTCGAGCAGTTCTTTCGAACTGTCCGGTAAGTCCATCGAGTCGGCGGTATAGGAGACCTGCATGTATCCGATCGTCCCAGTCGGCGACACTCCGCCGGAGGCATACGGATCCGATACCGCTGCAATCTCAGGATCCTTCCCGAGCGCAGAGACCAAGTCACTGACGGATTGTCGAATCGCCGGATCGGTGAGCGTCGTGCCCGCCGGAGATTCGAAGACGATGCGAGCACTGGCTCCGTCGGTGGACGATTGCGGAAATCTTTCAGCCAGAAGATCTTGCGCCGCTTGTGATTCGGTGCCCGGAATCGACAACGTATTGACGGTCGGACCGGACAGCGTTGCTGCGCCTACTCCGCCCGCCACCAGCAGGACGACCCAGAAGCCCACCATTGCCCAACGGCGCCGAAACGCGAGTCGCGAGAGTTTGTACAGGAATATCGACATGCGTGTCACTGTGCCGATACACGACCCCGTCGCACATCGTGCACAGGTAGGCAGTTCGACGTACTGCGCTCGCAGTAGGGCGGTGGTCCCCAGTGCTAGACGGGCAGGCCCAACTCCCTTGACCACGGCGGATCCGCCCCGGGACGTGACACGGTGACGGCTGCCGCGCGTGCGGCAAAGGTCAACGCGGCCGACCAATCTGCCTCGGTGAACGCACGCACAACAGCGACGTCGAGTGCGTCGTGACGATCAAGGTAGGCCAACAGGGCTCCGTGAACGGTATCGCCCGCACCGATCGTGTCCGCGACGTCGACCGCGGGCGCCGGCACCGAAACATCGAGTTCCTCGGTGATCAACCGCAACCCGTCACCACCACGGGTGAGCAGGACGGCGCCGACGCCTTCGTGGAGCCACTCGGCGCCGTCGACCGAACCCAACCACTTCGCGTCGTCGTCGCTCACTTTGAGAATATCGATGGCGGGCAACCACGAACGAAACCGTCGTCGATACGCGTCCGGGTCGGAGATCACCGCCGGACGAATGTTGGGGTCGACCATGGTGAGTCGACCGCGGGCGTGTGCTTCGTGCAGCAAAGCTTCGTAGGCAGAGGCCCCGGGCTCGAGCACCAGCGACAGCGTTCCGAACGAGAATGCCCGGGCAGAGGGAAGTTTCGGCAGCGCGAACTGTCGATCCGCCGTTCCCTCGAGGTAGAAGGAATACCGCGCACCTCCGTCCGCTGCAAGGTTCACGACGGCCAGAGTTGTCGGCTCGGGCCCACGTTCGACCCCAGTTGTGTCGACATTGGACGCGGCCAGCGAGTCGATCATCCGATCTCCGAAAGCGTCTGTGGACAAGCGAGAGACGAATCCCACGTCGGATCCGAGTCGACCCAGTGCAATCGCAACGTTGAACGGTCCACCGCCCAACTTGGGTGAGAAGTTCTCCCCCACCGGAACCAGATCAACCAGTCCCTCACCACACACCACGACGGATCGTTCGCGTGTATCACTCATCGGTAGACCCTAACCTTCTCACCAGTCGAAGATGGATGTGATGGGATTCAGCTACCCACACGCTCGCCCGTAGCCGGGTCGAAGAGGTGAACGAGGCCGTCCACCCGCTCGAAGCCCAGCGTCTGGCCGTACTGCAGCTTCGATCGCCCGCCGGTGCGGGCAACGAGCGAGATCGGGTCGGCTTCGGTACCGGGCACATGCGCGTAGATGTACGACTCGTTGCCCAGTTCCTCCACCAGGTCGATCTGAGCTGCGATTCCGTCTCCAGCGGCAACCACCTGGAATTGCTCGGGTCGAATTCCTACTGTGACCGAAGCCAGACCGGCCGCGGCGATTGCCGCCATCTGCTCGCGGTCCAGCGGAACCTCGACGTCACCGAAACGCACCCCACCCGAACTGACCGGCGCCGTTACCAAGTTCATACCTGGAGATCCGATGAAGCCGGCAACAAACGCATTGGCCGGCCGATCGTAAAGTTCGGTCGGAGAGGCGAATTGTTGCAACTTGCCGCCCTTGAGCACTGCCACTCGATCACCCATCGTCATCGCTTCCACCTGATCGTGCGTGACGTAGACGGTGGTGGTTCCGAGACGACGCTGCAACGCCGCGATCTGCGTGCGGGTCTGGACGCGTAGCTTTGCGTCGAGGTTGGAGAGCGGCTCGTCCATGCAGAACACTTGCGGTTCACGAACGATAGCTCGGCCCATGGCAACTCGCTGCCGTTGACCACCGGAAAGCTTGGCCGGCTTGCGGTCGAGATAGTCAGTCAGGTCAAGCAGTTTGGCCGCTTCGGCCACTTTCTTCTTACGCTCCTCGACGGGCACACCGCGCATCTTCAACGCGAACCCCATATTTTCCCCGACGGTTTTGTTGGGGTACAGCGCGTAATTCTGGAAGACCATTGCGATGTCGCGATCCTTGGACGGGACATCGGTCATGTCCTTGCCGTTGATGGTGATCGCGCCGGAATCGATGTCCTCGAGCCCTGCCAACATGCGCAGGGCCGTGGACTTTCCGGAACCTGACGGACCGACGAGCACGATGAACTCCCCGTCGTTGATGTCGAGATCGAGTGAATCGACAGCGAGGGTCCCGGCACCTTCGTAGATGCAAGACGCTTTCTGGTACGAGATTTCAGCCATGACGAACTCCTGAGAGGGTGAGGAGAATTATTTGATTGCACCGAAGGACAGGCCGCGCACCAGTTTGTTCTGGGCGAACCACCCGGCCAGGATGACGGGCAATGCCGCCATGGTCGCTGCCGCGGAGAGCCGAGCCCAGTACAGGCCCTCGCCGGTGATGAACCCGACCAGGAAGACCGGAATCGTCTGTGCTTGAACAGCTGTCAGGTTGACGGCGAAGAAGAATTCGTTCCACGAGAAGATCACGCAGATCAGCGCAGTCGCAGCAATTCCGGGCGAGATCAGCGGGAGGATCACCTCGCGAACCGAGGTCCACAAACTCGCGCCGTCCATGCTGGCAGCTTCGAGAAGTTCGCCGGGGACTTCGAGAAAGAACGAACGCATCATCCACACTGCGATCGGCAGATTCATCGATGTGTACAAGATGACCAGCGCCCAGATGTTGTCGAGCAATCCGATGTCGTTGACGATCACATACAGCGGCACGATTGCAGCGACGACTGGGAGCATCTTGGTACTGATGAAAAAGAACAGAACGTCCTGAGTCTTGGCTACCGGGCGAAGCGACAATGCAAACGCAGCCGGAACACCCAGTAGCAGAACAAGAATCGTCGACATGGCCGTCGCAAATGCGGAGTTTGCCAGCGTCGTGCCGAGACCGGAGTCGAGGACGGCACGGAACTGTTCGAGGGTGGGAGTGAAGAACAGCTTCGGCGGATCCGTGTAGGCGTCTGCCTCGGTCTTGAACGCGGTCAGGACCATCCAGAAGACCGGGAAGAAGAATCCGAGAGCGGCGATCCACGCCACGACCGACCACGGACTGAACTTACTGCTCTTCTTTTTCTTGACGACGGGTTTGTCGGTCGTCGCGCTTGTCGTCTCTACGGCAGTCATCACGCCGCCTCCTCGTTGCCGGTGAAGCTCTTGAAGATCAATCGGAGCGCAAGTGTCGACACGATGATCGTCGCGATCACTGTCACGACACCCATCGCCGCAGCTTGACCTACGTCGAAGCCGAGGAACGCGCGCTGGTAGATGTAGAACGGCAGGTTCGAGCTGGCCACGCCGGGCCCACCCGAGGTCATCATGTACACCGCGTCAAAGGTGTTCACGAGGTAGATCGCACCCAGAACTGCACCGAGTTCGATGAAGCGGCGCAGGTGCGGCAACGTCAGTTCGCGGAACATCGCAAACGGCTTGGCTCCGTCCACTCGTGCGGCTTCGAGAATGTCTCGGGGCATGGACTGCAAACCGGCCAGAATGAGCAGCATCATGAAGGGCGTCCACTGCCAGATCAGATTGATCATGACGGCGGCGAGCGGAAACTTACTGACCCAGTCGACCTGGCCGACGCCGAAAGGCTGGAGGACAAAGTTCACGATACCGAACACCGGGTCGAACATTGTTGTCTTCCACAGCAATGCGCCGGCGACGGGAGTGATGAGAAACGGCGTGATCAGCAGTGTCCGCACGATCCCCCGACCGAGGAATGCGCGGTCGAGTAGCAGCGCCAGCGCGAGTCCGAGGATCACGGAAACGATGACGGTTCCCACGATCATGATGACCGTGTTGACCGCGACTTCCCGAAACTGACTGTCCTTGAAAACCTCTATGTAGTTGTCGAACCCGTTGAAGTGCCGCGATCCCGGCCGGACTAGGTTCCACGACTGCGTCGAGTAGTAGAGGGTGAACAGAAACGGAATCTGGGTGACGACGATCGAGAAGATCAACGCCGGCAACAGGGGACCTCTACGACGCCAACCCTCGGCGCGGGAGATCTTCTTTTCGACCCGGACCGGTGGCGCGTCGTCCACCGTAGTTCTGGGCTCGGCAACCGTAGTCATCGGTTCTCCTGATAGGTCTTGCCGACCACCTCGGCATACTGCTGGGATTGTTCGAGTGCTTCTTTCACGCTCTTCTGACCCGCGATGGCCGCACTGATCTGCTGGCTGACGCGAGTGCCCAGGTCCTGAAACTCAGGGATGGTGAGGAACTGGACGCCGGTGTACGGAACCGGTTGCACTGTCGGGTTTTTCGGATCTGCATTGTTGATCGATTCGAGGGTGATCGGACCGAATGCCTGTGCGGCCTCTTGATATTCCGGAATCTCGTAGGTCGATAGGCGACTTCCCGGAGGAACTCTCGACCAGCCGAGTTCGGTTCCGACCTTCTGGATGTAGTCCTTGTTCGTCATCCAGGAAATGAACTTCCAGGCGTCATCTTTGTTCTTTGCCGACTCCGGGATTCCGAGCGCCCACGTGTAGAGCCAACCAGGATCGGACTTCTCGACCTTCGGGGCCTTCGCATATCCGATGTTGCCGACTACCTTCGACGACGCAGGGTCCTCGAGAACCGACACAGCCGACGTCGCGTCGTACCACATCGCCGTGTTGCCTTGCGCGAATTGTGTTGCACATTCACCGAATCCGCTTGTGGCAGGACCCGGCTGACCGTGCTCCTTGACCGTGTCCACGTAGAACTGAACCGCATCCTCGACCTGCGGACTGGTCAGCTGCGCATTCCAATTCTCGTCGTACCAGCGTCCACCGAAGGTGTTGATCACGGTGTTCAGCGGTGCGAGTACCTCACCCCAGCCAGGCTTTCCGCGCAAGCAGATTCCCGCCATCTTGGCGTCCGGGTTGTCGAACTGTGCTGCCCAACCTGCAACTTCTTGCCACGTCGGGTCTTCGGGAACTGTAATCCCCGCCTGATCGAACAGATCCTTGCGGTACATCAGGAACGACGACTCCCCGTAGAAGGGGACCGCGTACATACTGTCCTCGTACGACAGAGAAGTCTTGATCGACGGTACGAAGTCGTCCTCGTCGTAACCGGGCGTCGTGTCTGCATAGTCGGACAGGTTCGTGAGCCAACCGTTGGCGGCCCACTGAGGTGTCTCGTAGTTGCTGATCATCACGACGTCGAACTCACCGCCGCCGGTTGCCGTCGACGCCGTGATCTTGGCGCGCGCCTGGTTCTCGGAAAGGCTGACGAATTTGAGGTCGATGCCAGGGTTCTCGGCTTCGAAAGCCGGCGCCAGTTTGATGGCGTCCTGCATCTGCGAGTTCGACACCATCGCGATGGTGACTGTTCGTTCGCCGGAACCACCGAGCGCACCAGCGCCCGCACATCCCGACACCAGGAGGCAGAGCGCCGCCGCGGCAGCGCCCCACACTCGTCTTCCTGTTTTCACGGATTACCTTCCTTCACACTTGCGTGTCAGTCGCGCGCTCGGACCGCGAAACTCGTGAGATCGCTAGCCTTCGAGCAGCCACTGGGCGCACTCGACGTCGGTGACGAGTACGTTTGCCAAACCTCCGCGCAATGCGCCCAGAACGGCCTGGCGTTTGTGTGTTCCTCCCGAAATCAGAATCGTCTGATCGCAGGATTTCACTGCGTCGAGCGATACGGAGACCGTTCGCTCAGGTAGTGGCCCCTCCACTGGATTGCCGTCGACCGAGTAGAAACGGCCGCCGATTTCACCGACAGCGCCTCGACTTTCCAACTCGTCCAGCATGGTCGAGTCGACGAAGCTACCGGCAAACAAGGTCGTCGCGGTCGAGACGGCACCGACTCCGAAAACCATGATGTCGGAATCAGTTCCGGCTTGCAGCGCCTTCGAGATCACCGAGTCGTTTCGCATCGACTCCACGGTCGCCGGGTCGGCATACAGCGGAGCGTTGAGACGAATAGGATTGGCCTGCAACTGTTGTGCACATCGGCCGATGGTGAAGTCGACACCGGTTTGGTAGTCGGTCACCGTCATGGAGCCGTCAAGTTGTACCACAGCCGAGCACTTCGCGGTCTTGTCCGGCAAAGATCCTGCTACCGCAACGGTTTCCGGACCCCAGGTAAACCCGAGAACGCTCGAAGGCTGCAGACGACGAACCAGAACTTCCGCTGCTCGTCGACCGAGTGCGTCGAAGTCCGGGTCGTCCGCATCCGAAATCGCTTCGGGGACGATCAACACTTCGGCCAACCCGAAGTGCTTCTCCAGCTTCGATTCCAACTCCGTGTTCACCGAACCTTCGAGCTCCGGCGGTACCAAAATCTCGACCCTGACCAAACCTTGCGTCCGCGCCCTGGCCAACAGTCGCCCGGCTGTCGGCCGCGAGACGCCCAATTTCGCTGCAATCTCCGCCTGAGTGGCGCCTTCGAGGTGATACATCGTCGCCGCCCGCAAGGCGAGCCGCACATCCTCGGAAGCGGGCAACTTCGACGACTTGAGTCCTGTGGGCTGAGCCGACTGGTTCACACGGTCTCCTTGTGCATCAGGTTCAAAGTTTCTCGATCGTGAGCAAATGCTCACTAGATGTTCTTATGCTCATTAAGCTAACATCTACGTTGTGACCCACACAACAGTTTCCGGAGAATCCGTCGATCTACCTGCGACAATTCGGGCAAATGTCCTCGTCGAGACCGGAAAGATGCAGATGGTCGAGAGACCACGACCGTCCCCGAAGGCGGGTGAGGTCCTCGTTCGCATCCATGCCGTGGGCGTGTGCGGGTCGGACGCGCACTACTTTCACGAAGGTCGCATCGGCCCTTACGTAGTCAACTCACCGCTCGTTCTCGGACACGAAGCATCGGGACGCATCGCCGCGGTCGGTGACGGCGTCGACCCAACACGCATCGGGCAGCGTGTCTCCATCGAGCCTCAGAAGCCCGATCCGACAAGTCCCGAATCCAAGGCAGGCAGATACAACCTCTGCCCTCATATGGAGTTCTTCGCGACGCCGCCGATCGACGGTGCGCTGACCGACTACGTCACGATCGGTGCCGACTTCGCCCATCCCATCGCAGATTCCGTGTCCTACGAGGCAGCTGCGCTGTTCGAGCCACTCTCCGTAGGGATCGCCTCAGCCCAGAAGGCGGGGATCACTGCCGGCTCTCGGGTGTTGATCGCCGGCGCCGGCCCGGTAGGAATCGTGACGACGCAGGTGGCCAAGGCATTCGGCGCGACGGAAGTCATCGTCTCGGACATCGATGCGGCCCGACGTGATGTGGCACTGAAATTCGGCGCAACAACCGTCGTTGATCCACGTGAGAGCGACGTACGCTCGCTGGCCGTCGACGCATTCATCGACGCCTCGGGTGCCACGGCCGCGGTGATCGACGGGATTCACGCAGTTCGGCCCGCTGGGACCGTCGTTCTGGTCGGAATGGGTGCCGACGAGATACCGTTGCCGGTCCCGATCATTCAGAATCGCGAACTGATGCTGACCGGAGTGTTCCGGTACGCCAACACGTGGCCGATCGCCGCCGCATTGGTCGCTGCCGGGCGCGTCGATCTGGACTCGATGGTCACAGCACGCTTTTCACTCGAACAGTCGCAAGAGGCCCTGGTGGCCGATTGCATTCTCGGCAGCATCAAAGCCGTAGTCATCGTCGCCGAAGGAGACTAGTACTTTCATGGAACTCAATACGAAGACCCTGTTCGACTTCGATGCTGCACTCGAAGTGCCGAACTACGACCGGAGCAAAGTCACTACTGGCATAGTGCATTTCGGTGTCGGAGGCTTTCACCGTGCACACCAGGCCATGTACATCGATGATCTCCTGCGACGCGGTGAGGGCTTCGACTGGGGAATCTGCGGAGTGGGAGTGATGCCGTCGGACAAGCGGATGAAAGACGCTCTCCGCGCGCAGGACTGCCTCTACACGCTGGCGCTCAAGCATTCTGACGGAACCCTCGAGGCCCGGGTCATCGGGTCGATCGTCGAGTACCTGTTCGCTCCGGAGGATCCGGAGGCGGTGATCGAAAAGATGGCATCCGAATCGACGAGAATCGTATCTCTCACCATCACCGAGGGCGGATACAACATCTCGCACACTACGGGTGAGTTCGACGCGTCCGATCCCGCTGTAATGCACGATCTCGAGCCGGGAACACTCCCCCACACCACCTTCGGTCTGATTTGTGCGGCACTCGCACTCCGTCGCGACCGGGGCCTCGCCCCGTTCACGATCATGAGTTGCGACAACATCGAAGGCAACGGATCGGTCGCCAGGACGGCAGTCGGAGCGTTCGCCGCCCTGAAGGATCCCGAACTTGCGGAGTGGATCGACGAGAACGGCGCCTTCCCCAACTCCATGGTCGACCGGATCACACCCGTCACGACAGCCGAGGTGACCACCGAGATCGCCGAGACGTTTGGCGTGGAAGATCAGTGGCCGGTCGCGGCTGAGCCGTTCACCGCGTGGTTCCTCGAGGACGAGTTCACCTCAGGCAGGCCACCTCTGGAGAATGCCGGCGTCAATCTCGTGCCGGATGTTCGCCCGTACGAACTGATGAAACTGCGCCTTCTCAATGCCGGCCATCAAGGCATCGCGTACTTCGGCTACCTTGCCGGATACCGCCTGGTCCACGAGGCATGCCAGGACGAACTCTTGTCGGGGTTCCTGCTCGACTACATGAATCTCGAAGCGACGCCGACCCTTGACCCGGTACCCGGCGTCGACCTCGATCAGTACAAGAAGACCCTCATCGAAAGATTCTCGAACCCCCAGATCCGCGACACGATTGCACGTCTGTGTGCCGAGTCGTCCGATCGAATTCCCAAGTGGCTGTTGCCCGTCATCCGGAACCAACTCGACACCGGTGGGTCGATCAACCTGTCCACCGCAATTGTCGCTAGCTGGGCCCGCTACGCCGAGGGCACAGACGAGAACGGAGATCCCATCACCGTCGTCGATCAGCTGTCGGACACTCTGGTGCCGCTCGCCCAGAAACAGTCGAGCGACCCGTTGGCCTTCATCGGGTACCGCCAAGTGTTCGGCGATCTCGTGGACGATCGCCGATTTGTCGCTAGCTTCCGAAAGACCCTCGACTCATTGCACTCCGTCGGAGCCAGAAGAACCCTCGAGGAGGTGCGCGGGCTCTGACTACACCGAGACGTCGTGCAGGTGATGGATCGGATCGTGAATGAAGTAGGCCGCCAACGATTCGACGGTGAACGCCGATCCGTCACTGCGGAGACCCCGTCGTTGGCGGCTACCCTCTGGCACGGTTTCGAAGGCATTCGCGACCTCCGCCGCGGCGTCGGACAATTCCGATGCCACCTTTGCCGGATCTTGGTCGTTGTACCGCTCGGCCTCGGCTGTTGCGTCCTGATCCCAGTTCTCGAATCGCGGATCGTCGAATTCGAGCATCTGTTCCAACCGCACCTTGAAGATCCGGAACACGTCGCGTACGTGGGCGGAATACTCCAGCGCTGACCATGTTTCGCTGTCCGGCCGCTCCGTCACATTCTCGCGCTCCAGTACCTCGGCCCACGAGACGGCATTGCTACGCACAAGATCTGGAACATCCGCGAACGCCACAGCGGACGAATCAAACCCGCACTCGGCGCATGGGCGTTCGAGGACCCAGGTCCAGTTCTTTGTATCCGGGGTGATCGGCATGGATCGAGAATAGTCCGCCAGGGCGGGGTCAGTCTGCTTCGATTGGCCGATGAAGCGAATCATGATCGCTATTGCGACTCCATTCGTGCTGATGCTTACTTCGTGTGGCGGGGACGTGGGCGACGCGGAACCCCACGAACTCGCCTTCACATGCGACGACGCACATGCGTACCTCGAAGTTTTCGGGACGGTCGAGGCGGCGTTGGCCCGGCTACAGAGCCCTGGATGGAACGATGTCCCTGAACTCGTGGGTTCCGCCAGCGCCTGGGCAGCGTTCACACCACAACAGCAGACTGCGATAGTCAATTCACTTCATGCGGCTTCCCGAGGTGAATGTTGATCCGTATTTCGGTGCCGGTATCCGGCATCTGACTCCGTCGACAAGATTTGCCGGTCGATACTCGGATCGGCCGAAGAACTGGACATACTCCGACTGATTCCACGTCGCCGATCGATCGAATCCGCGATGACATGAGCGGACCGCACGACGACTGGAGAGGATTCGACGCTGAGGCGCGTGAGCGCACCAAGAAGCCTTCGAAGCAGCGGAATCGGGATCGTGCGACTGAGCAACGCCGGAGGCCTGATTCGCCGGTCGCACAACAGAATTACAAACGACGACGTAACTACGTCATTCCGTTCGTGACAAAATACTCGTTCGTCGGCGACGGACCGATCACTTCGATTTCCTCGACGGGTCTCGTCGCCCCTCACGTGAAGGGCGTCGAGTCGACATGTACCCCTTCCGAACGCAGTAAATGCTCGGCCGCACAAATCAACAGGGAAAGGGATTCGTACGAGAGTCCCTCGATCGCATGCATCAGCCTGTCAGGCGCCGGAATCGACCGGTCGCCCGGCGAACCCTCGGATCTCCGCACAGAAAGCACGGTCGAGAGTTCTCGTTGATTCACCACCTGACCTGCGCTGTTCGCTCGCTCGAACATGGCATTCAGCCGCTGGACCAGTTCCTCACCTTCAGCTGATCGAATAGTGTTGCCGAACAGCCTGTTTCCATGATCGGCTTCGACACCAGGCCCGATCGAGTTCTTGATTGTCACAGTATGTTCTCCGTTACGTTGGTCTGTCAGGTTGATCAGGGGTGCGACCCGGCGCAATTCGCAGAGCCTTTATCCGTGCGGCCCAACGGCGTCGCGTCCATCGACAGCAGACGAATCTCCCCCGGCGCCCATCGGCTTCCGGTAGCGCGACCTCGAAGCCGCTGTTCATTTGCGACCTATCGTTACATATTAACATCAACTGTAACTCTTCGACAAGCACTTTGTTCCGATTGCCCGGTTTGATCACGGGTAGCGCAGAACATCAGGGGTGGCCAACTTGTCGACATGATCTACGCCGTCCCTGCCATCTCCGTTCAGGCTGCAGTGATGGTCGAGCCACCGGCAAGGGACAAGAACGACATTCCGCCGACGAGCTCCCGGCGTAGGTATCGCCGCGCGTGCATCACCTGCGGTGAACTGCGATGCACGAAAGCCGCAACGCGGATAGGGGCGGCGACACAGTCCACGAGAGCTTTCTTACCCGAACTTCTCCATCACCGTGTGAGGCAGCCGGCCAGCCAGGACTGCGCCCAAAGTCCTCGCTACTGATGACCTAAGTCCGACAATACTTTTCACGAAAAAGAGGACCCCGCGCCTGCGGGGTCCACTTCGCTTTCCTTCAGAGCTAGAGACCGAGCGAGTGAAGGTGCTCGCTGATCTTCTCGAACATGAGCCTTTGACCTGCCGGCGTGGGATGCATGCCGTCTTCCTTGAGTAACGTCGGGTCCGACAGCCAGTTCTCGGCGAGCGCATCAATGAAAGGCAGCTTGTACTGCTCAGCGGCGGAACGGATTCGATCGTTGACATTGACAGCGGTCTCGGATGGAGGCCGGTTGTCCATGATGGGGCCGATGACGACAACCTTGGCGTGAGGAAGCCGATCTCGTAGCTGCGCATACAACTCCCGAGTCGCATCTCGCACCTCGAGCGGGTACGAAACATCGTTCCGACCGCCGGCGATGATGACGACCTCGGGATTCACCGCAACGACCTGATCAATTTTCGCACCGAACGGTATCTTGCCTTTTTCCTCGTTTCCCTGGACGTAGCCGGTGCCACCGCTCGCAAAATCTGCCAGGTACCAGCGACGATCGAAGGCGAGCAGCGCCGGCCAATGATCTCCCGTCGTGTTCGGAATCGAGTACGAGTCCCCCAAAATTGCGACGGTGTCGAAGTCGTCGGCAGGGGCATTCAGCGCCGGCGCCGAATTGTCAGGCTGCGATACAGAGGCAGTTGCCCGACTGTCTCGGGATTGCTCGTACGCAAATCCTAAGATCACCGCTACGACGGTGAAAACCATGGCACCGATGACGGCGACAGTTCGCTTGTTGGGTTTGGTCACCCCGTAAACATACGGGGTCGAATCATGTTGCCTCTGAGCGAGTGTCAAGCATCTGTCGTTCCGCTTGAATCGGCCATCAACGAAGGAGTGAAATCCCGCTCTCACAGCAGACTGGGGCGAAGCTTGCTGGAAGTTAAGGCGCGGCAAAGCATTCAGGGCACACTGTCCCCCATTCGACGGACCAAAGTCCATTTTCAAATCAACACTGCGACAAGCGGCAATCGCGCAGCTATATTTCGTCGACACTTCAACTACTTTCGGCACATCTGCACGGACGCGCGACAACACCCAGTCCCCTCGCTCGGCAATCCCCTCTATTTTTCTCATTCGAAGAAACCGGCACCAGGTGCCAGGAAGAACGTCGACATGCCGGAAACAGAAGCAAAGCGCAGCAATCGGCGACTGATCGCGATCGCAGCACTCGCAGTCGTACTCCTCGTGCAAGGCGCCTACTCGTTCGGTGTCCGCCCTGAGCCGTACCCGACAATTCGCATGCCCAGCTTCGGTGGCGTGCCCAATGCAGACGGCGAGTTCAGTGGGAGTGGCTTGGATATCACTCTCCATTACACCGACGGATCCACGATCAGTCCCAACCCAGTGGATCTCGCCGGCGATATTCGCTACTCATCCGCGAGAGCATCACTCGATTATGCGTTCCGCCCCAGCGGGGCAGGCGACCGCAACACCCGAACCGCGGACCCTGAATTGGTCGAATGGCTCCGAAACCGCAGCGTCGAAGTCGGAAGTGGTGCCATCCCGGACAGTATCGAGTTCTGCTGGCGCAAAACAATTATCGACATCACCGACGGAACCGATGCGTCAACTGACCCGTGCGAAACGACAAGGGTTGATCTATGAGTGCCCGTGCGGGAACTCTGTTGTTCCTGCGCGACCACATCGATCAGTTGTGCGAGGCGTACCGCGGGGATGCGAGGTTCCTCGCTGTCATTCGAATCCTCTTCGCGCTATATGTGATCGCGTTTCCCATCGACTACACGTGGGCGGGCGAGGTTCCCTCGATTCTGTTTCATCCGCAATCCGGTCCGTTCTCCCTGCTGTCGTCACCACCCTCCGAGAACTTCCTCGTCGGACTCGAAGTCGCCCGATTCATCCTGGCGATCGCCATCTTGGTCGGATATCGAACGACGGTCGCGTCCATCGCAATGACCCTCACGCTCATGACCGGCAGCGGGTTGGTCAATTCCTTCGGCAAGGTCGACCACTTCATTCTTTTCGAAATCTTGCCGGTGGCCATGGCAGCCGCTGGATGGGGCGCCGCATGGTCCCTCGACGCACGACGTTCACGCACACAACGCAAAGCACTTCAAACCCGCGGACTGCCCATGCTCATCTGGGCAGTGACGGTCGCCTACGCCCTGTTTACAGCGGCACTACCCAAAGCTGCGTCGGGCTGGCTGAAACCCGAATTGCAGGCAACCCGGGGCTACGTTGCGCGAGACGTCGCTGACCCCACCAAGCTCGGTCCGCTGACCCACGAACTATTCGATATCCATTCGGAGTGGCTATGGAAGGCACTCGACTACGCCACTGTCTTTGCTGAAGGCTGGTTGATCGTTGCCGTGCTCTTCCCTGTCTTGTTCAGAATCGGGATCGTCGTCTTACTCGGGTTTCACCTTGGGGTTTATCTCGCGTTGGGCATCGAGTTCGACAGCTATATCTTCGTGTATCTGCCGTTCCTGTCGGCACCTGCCGTATGGGTCACCGAGCGAGCCCTGGGCAGAAGGCCCGATATCGGTAGAACGTCGGCGCCGGAAACTCCACGTCAAGTATCTCCGGCCAGTTCGGACGCACCGAAAATCTAATATCCGGGAGCGGACCTTTCCGTCACAGTTCGGGAGTGCCCCAATCACAGGTAGGCGATCCCCAGGCTCCCTCAACCTGGGGATCAAAGAAACCTACTGTCTCCCAATGAAATTCCGAGAACTTCTACTTTCGCTGACATTTGGTTCGCAGACGGGCGCCCCAATCGCCAATTCGGCGCCGCCATTCGGACCCCACGTCGCGTGTTGGGGGCAGTCGAGCCGCGGGGGTCGGCTCGACTGCCTGCACTAACACCAGGCGAAAATGGTTTCTTGCCAGCTGTCTGCTCGGTCACGCCCAGAAGCGTTGCACATTCGACACTGTCGGGAAATTGGTCATCTGGATCCGAGACTTTCACCTCATCTGCGATCGACGATCATGATGCGACGATTCCTTGTGTGACCACGAACGCTCGACTCAGACGCAACCGCAGGCGCATTGCCAGGCGATTCAATCCCAACAATGTGTGGGCGAATGTCTTGGTGATTGCACTCTGTGCACTTGTCGCCTTGGCGATCGTCTGGAGCATGATCTTCGACAAAAGTCATTGGGGCTGACCCGCGGGCTCACGGCAACTGAATGTGGGGCGGGCGGGGCTCGAACCCGCGACCAATGGATTATGAGTCCACGGCTCTAACCGACTGAGCTACCGCCCCATCCGGATGCGATGCATCGCGGCGAATCCGAATGTTACCGGCACATCCGACGCGGATCACAATCGGGCAGGCGGTGACGCGTTGCACTCTTTCGAGTCGAGTCTTCCAAGGTTGGTCGGCACAGGCGCGATGAGCCGATACCGTGGGAGTGCACACCCCACGGAACAGGATCACCACATGAAGCTTGCACTGACCGAATTCAAGAACTCGAAGGCCACGATCCGGATCATCATGTCCGACGGCGCGAAACTGAACGGCACCGTCACCGATTTCACCGAAGACACTCTCGTTCTCAATTCTCCGAATGGTGTCTACTACATCAACCCCAGCCACATCATCCGGCTGTTCGAGCCTTCGGATCGCGCAGCGAAGTAGGCGCACCGGTCAAACAGTTCGACGGTTCCACCGAAGGCCCGACGCAGACACTTGCGTCGGGCTTTTCGCATCTCCGCCGCCATCATCTTCGCTTCGCGTTCACTGATGCTGATGCCGCCTATCCTCTCCGACATGGCGAACGACAGCGGACCACCTGAACTCGTGTTGTTCGACCTGGGCGGTGTGCTGTGTCGATTCGAGCCTGACCGTCGCGCCGCAGAACTGGCTGCGGCAATCGGCGTCACGGAAGACGAGATTCATGCCCTCGTGTTCGCGTCCGGGTTCGACCAGGAATGCGATCTCGGCATTCACTCCGAAACCGCGATCCTGGAACGCTTTCGACGACTCGGGTTTCCTGGTGACCGCGACGAGCTACGCCGAGCCTGGGCCAAGGCCTTCATCCCGGACCGCGCGGTCATCGATCTCGCAATCGCGCTTCGAAGCGAGGGGGTCGTGGTCGCCACACTCTCCGACAACGGACCTGTTCTCTTGGCCGCCATCGAGAGTGTCGTAACTCCATCGGCAATCGACGAGCATGTTTTCTCCTGCATGCTCGGAGCTACCAAACCCGAACCTGCGGCCTTCCTGGCTGCGCTGGAGTTGCTCGATGCGCGTCCACAGCAGACCTTCTTCGTCGACGACAACCCGGTGAACGTCCTCAGCGCTCGACGGCTGGGAATTCGCGGCGAACAAGCAAACAAGGCGGCAGACGTCGAATCGGCACTTCGATCGGTGGGTCTGCTGCGAGCGCACTAGGTCAGATCAAAACAAGAAAGCCCCCCACCCGATTTCTCAGGTGAGGGACTTCGCTGCTCCCCCGGCTGGACTCGAACCAGCAACCGTCCGATTAACAGTCGGAAGCTCTGCCAATTGAGCTACAGGGGATTGTCTTGCTCGCTTCGCCCGTTCCGGCGTTGCCTGAGAAACTGTAGCGAATCCTTCACCGAAGTACCAAATCGCCTGCCCAGCGAGTCATCAGGCAGGATGGAGTCAGGACGATCGGTGCTGGAGGGAAGCAGGAATGATGCGTTTGTTGATCGGTGTTGCAGCTGGGTACGTCCTGGGAACCAAAGCGGGCCGCGCACGATACGAGCAGATCAGCCGGGCCGCGAAGGCGGTGGCCACCAGTCCGGCCACCAAGAAGGTGTTGGACGCGTCACGGCAGAAGCTGGCCGACTCACTGAGTACTCAGCCCAAGCTCGAGCCGATGAAGCCGATCAACGAGGAGACTACGATTCTGGTCCCCCACGACCAGTTGAAGAAAAACCGTTAGGTCAGACGCTTTGGTCGCCGACAGCCTGCTCACGCAGCTGTCGGCGATACTGCTCCAGCGCCACGAGGTCGCCGAACAGTGAGTTGTACTCCTCGGGGGCTGCAGCAGGTGAAACGCGCTGAAGCTTGGATTTGAGGTCGGCAACCTGCTCGCCCACCCACGCTTCCTGCAGTCGTGCGAGCACTCCGTTGATGTAGCGCGGAACCGTGTCTTCGTCACACGGCATCGGTTCGACGGCCAGCTCAGATACAACCGAGGCCACCGTCATGTCTTCGACGCCCTTGGTGACGACTTCGATCCACTCGGCGCCGCCGAGTCCCTTGCTCGTTCCACCGGCGTCAGCCATTGCCTGTCTGATGACAACGTAGGCGGGGTGGGTGAACGTCTCGGGCGGCAACGAGTCGAAGACACTGCCGGCGATGCCAGGGTGCTGCAATGCGGCCTTGAGGACAGCTCGCTGCGTCGAGAGCGCGGGATCGTTGGGCCGGGGCCTGGAGATTCCGATCGGCAGCGCAAGCGCATCGGCAGCAGGTTGGTCGACAACCTGACGACGCTTGGGCGCCGGTGACGATCCGCGCGTCGACGCCCGTTTGCGAGCTTCGTCACGCACGCGTCGTCGAACCGACGGAAGATCGTCCCAACCGACCCATCCGCACAACAGATTCGCGTAGCTGTCGCGCAGAGTTGATTCCTTGATCTGCGCAACGACGGGCACGGTACGACGCAGTGCCTCGACACGACCTTCAGCGGTCTCCAGATCGTGTTCGGTGAGGATGGACTTCACCACGAACTCGAACATCGGAGTGCGCCGTGCCACGAGGTCGCGAACGGCGGCGTCACCAGACTTCAGACGCAGATCGCACGGGTCCATTCCGTCGGGCGCGACGGCGACGAACGTCTGCCCGGCCATCTTTTGATCACCCTCGAACGCCTTCATCGCAGCGGCCTGCCCCGCGGCATCACCGTCGAAGGTGTAGATGATTTCACCGCGAAAGTAGCTGTCGTCCATCAGGAGTCGACGGAGCATCGCAAGGTGCTCCTCACCGAAGGCGGTCCCGCACGAAGCGACGGCGGTCTTGACGCCGGCCAAATGCATCGCCATGACGTCGGTGTAACCCTCGACGACTACCGCCTGGTGTCCCTTGGCGATGTCGCGCTTGGCGAGGTCCAAGCCGAACAGGACCTGAGACTTCTTGTAGAGAATCGTTTCCGGCGTGTTGACGTACTTACCCGGCATGGTGTCGTCGTCGAAGAGCTTGCGGGCACCGAAGCCGATGACGTCACCGGCGACGCTGCGGATCGGCCACAGAAGTCGGCGATGGAACCGGTCGATCGGACCTCGCCGGCCTTCTTTGGACAGCCCGGCTGCTTCTAGTTCTTTGAACTCGAAACCTTTGGACATCAAGTGTTTTGTGAGAGTGTCCCAACCTTCTGGCGCGTATCCACACCCGAACTGCAGGGCCGCTGCACCGTCGAAGTTTCTCTCGGTGAGGTAGTCGCGAGCCGCCTGGGCATCGGGTTCGCGCAGACGAGCGGCGTAGAACTCCTGAGCCGCCGCGTTTGCTGCGATCAAGCGTGCACGGGTGCCGCGATCGCGCTGAACGGACGGTCCGCCGCCCTCGTACGAAATCGTGTAGCTGAGTCGATCCGCCAACTGCTCGACGGCCTCTACGAAGCTGATGTGATCCATCTTCTGCAGGAACGAGTACACGTCACCACCCTCACCGCAGCCGAAGCAGTGGTAGAGGCCGTGATTGGGTCGCACGTGGAACGACGGCGACTTCTCGTCGTGAAAGGGACACAGACCTTTGATCGAATCGCCACCGGCACGCTTGAGTGAAACGTATTCACCGACGATGTCCTCGATGCGAGTGCGTTCGCGAATGGCCGCGATGTCTCTGTCAGAAATTCGGCCCGCCACGTACATCAGTCTAGGCGGTCCCCCGGCACCTCCTGACAACGATATGTTGATGGCCGACTCTGCACCGCAGCGATGGGACCGACGATGACTGAAAACGCCTCGAGCGCGCACGAAGGGCGATCAGGAACCCGATTCGGCGTGTACGAGTTGCGTAGCCTCCTCGGCCGAGGCGGAATGGGTGAAGTGTACGAGGCGTACGACACCTCGAAGGATCGCCTGGTCGCACTCAAGTTGCTCCATCGAGAGCTTGCGGCCGACCCGTCATTCCAAGCTCGTTTCCGCCGAGAATCTCGCGCCACCGCCGCCCTGAACGAACCGCACGTGATCCCGGTGCATGACTGGGGCGAAATCGACGGAGTCCTCTTCATCGACATGCGTTTGGTCGAAGGCCACACATTGCGAGCCGAGTTGACCGAATTCGGCCGACTCACGCCCGTACGAGCCGTCGACATCGTCTCGCAAATCGCGTCGGCGTTGGACGCCGCCCATGCCCGCGGGCTCATCCATCGTGACGTCAAACCAGACAACATCATTCTCACGAACAACGGCTTCGCCTACCTCGTCGACTTCGGAATCGCATACTCACAGACGGACACGAAGATCACCACCGAGGGAAGCGCAGTCGGTTCGTATGCATACATGGCGCCGGAGCGGTTCGGAATCGAAACGCCGACGGCCGCAGCGGATGTCTATTCCCTGGCTTGTGTCCTCTACCAATCACTCACCGGAACAACACCTTTCAACACCACAAGCATCGAGCATCTGGTCAATTCGCACCTGAACGCTCCGCCGCCACGCCCCACACTGGCGGTTCCGTCGCTCCCGCAAGGCCTTGACGCCACCGTGGCTCGCGGCATGGCAAAGGATCCCGCACACCGCTATCCGACTACGGGAGCGCTCGCACTCCAAGCGCGGCAGGCCCTCTCGACGACCCACACCCCCGGTGCCGCCGGCGGATTGCAACCCACGATCGTCGGGCAGCCCACCTACACCACGGCGAATCCCGCTCACGGGAACTACACGCACATCGTGACAAAGACCAAGCGAAACCGAGCACCGATCGCGATCGGTGCGGCTGGAGTTGCACTCGTTCTGGCCGCAGGAGGCACGGCGGCCTGGGTGACGCTGGGGAATTCGGGCCCCGAATCACCAACCGCTGTAGCAGCTTCCACCGCCACGTCGGCACTGGCACCCATTCAGGATCCGGTCAGAACGCCGAAGCTCGAGCCGCTACCCACCGCCGGACAGCAGGCAACCACCACCACGCGGGCGCCGAACCCCGCCACGAAGAACGGCGATCTCGGGGTGAGCAAGCCGATCACCGTCCCCTCATGCAAAGGAACCGGAATCGTGGTGTTGGCCAATGCCACCGATCCGGCAACGTACGCCAGCGAGATCCAGAACTACCTCGACGCGTTCCCCGGCTCGAAATACCTACGCACAGACCAGTCCTGCCCGTCACTGCGTCAAGTCTCCGATTCGGGGACGGCGATCTACACGGTGTATCGCGAATCCGGGAACACCGAGTCGAAGATCTGCAAGGACGTTCGCGCAGCAGGTGGCGACGCTTACGGCAAGTGGCTCGATACCACTACCGACCCGTCGACGCGGATGACTTGCTGAGGGCGTAAGTGGCTCAGCCCCAGCTGGCCTGCGCGCCCAGGCTCGCTTTGTCCACCCGTTCGAGCCGACTCTCCGTGTACGACGCGATCTGATCCACCACCACCCGGACCCGAGCACCGCCGTCTGCGGCGCGTTCCCACGCGGGCAGCAGGATCGGATCGAGCCCGGCCGGCGCAGTTGCCAGCAGCCATTCCGCGACGCGATGAACACGATCACGCTGCCGATCCTGACGCGCTTTGTGTCCGGCGTCGGACATCACGTAGTACAGCGCCACGGTCTTGAGCAATGCCACCTCGGATGCGACGGCCTCGGGTATGTCGAGGTCGGCTTGATAGCGCGAGAGGGGTCGGTCACCGTGTGTCAGCCGGGTGCTGGCGATCGCCGCGGTGGCGAAGCGTCCCACCAATTCACTCGTCAGATTCTTCAACGCGACGGAACTTCCGAGTGTTCCGTCGAAACTTCCGACCCCGCGTACGACGGGGAGTTCGGACAGCCGTTGGGCGGCTTCGATCAGATCGTCGACTACCAATCCGCGAAACTCGGAGGCCCCCAGTTCTGCCAGTGCGCGCTGCTCGGACGGATCGGCAAGCGAGCGAAGGTCGATGCGGCCTGCGATCACCCCGTCCTCCACGTCGTGCACGGAATAGGCGATGTCATCGGCCCAGTCCATGACCTGAGCTTCCAGGCATTGCCGACGCTCGGGCGCTCCCTCGCGAACCCAGGCGAGCACCTCTGCGTCGTCGTCGTATGCCCCGAACTTCGCGCCGGGCTCAGGGCGGGTCCAGGGATACTTGATGGCTGCGTCGAGTGACGCCCTGGTGAGATTGAGGCCTGCGCTCAGACCGTCGGGGCGCAGGATCTTGGGTTCGAGGCTGGTCAAGATCCGCAGATTCTGCGCATTGCCCTCGAAACCTCCGCAGTCCTTGGCGACTTCGTCGAGGGCCTTCTCGCCGTTGTGACCGTACGGTGGGTGCCCGATGTCGTGCGCGAGACCGGCGAGGTCCACCAGGTCCGGATCGCAACCGAGTCCGTCGGCGATCCCTCGCCCGATCTGTGCGACCTCCATCGAGTGCGTCAACCGCGTGCGAGGTGTGTCACCGTCGCGCGGGCCGACAACCTGGGTCTTGTCGGCCAAGCGCCGCAAAGCCGCGGAGTGTTGGACACGCGCCCGATCTCGCGAGAAGTCCGAACGATGCTGCGCCGCTGCGATCTGCGAACCCGGCAACCCCGCTCGCTTCGGCGCCTCGACGACACGACGTTCGAGGTCGTGTTCGGAGTAGGTGCCGCCTCCGTAGGTGGTGTGAGCTGTCATGGTCTCTATTGCCCTGCCGTGTAGGGGAAGTCTGCCGAGAAGTGCGTGAGCTGATACCAGAGCAGCGCGCCGGTTTCGCGAGCGATTCCGTGCAACTGGGATTCGCGGGTGAAGACAGCCGGGCCCTGACGAGTAGGTGCGGTCCACGCCTGGAGTCCTGTGTCGCGGGCCATCGTCCGCGTTCGCAAGGAGTGCCACGGGTCACTGACCAGGACGGCGGAATTGATTCCCTGCGAAGACATCTCGGCACTGACTGCGTCGATGCTGAGCAGTGTGTCCGAACCGGTCTCCACCGCGGTGATCGCACTCGAAGGAATTCCGCGATCGGTCAGATACATCTTTCCCGACGCCGCTTCGGTGTACTCGTCGCCTTCTTGTTTACCGCCGACAGTGATGATCTGCGGAGCCACTCCGCGCTTGTACAGCTTGTACGCCTGCTCGAGTCGGGCCTCGAAGACGGACGACGGAGTGCCGGAATACTGAGCCGCGCCCAGAACGACTATCGCGTCGGCCGGCCGCGTGTCGTCGATGCGCGCCACCTGCCACACCCGGAACGCAGTACCCCCGACCAGAACCACGGCCATCAACACCGCACCGGCGATCAGACGGCGCGTCCAGCGAGCCAATCCTGCCCCGAAGCCGCCCGCCCGCGAGGGTGATGGGTCGTGGGGGCGGTTACCGAAAGCAGGTTTCACTCCCGCAATTCTGCCAGTTCGCAGCGATCACCTCCGATGCCGACGCGCCACAACGGATAGATTTGCGTCATGGCCCTCGCACCACACTTCGCGCAGTTGTCCTCGGTAGAGCAGAGTCGGACAACCACCCGACCCGTTCGGCGTCGGGGAAGCGCCGCCGCCGTCGCTGCGATTTTCGCTTTGCTGGCGCTCGTCTTCAGTCCTGCGCTCGCCTCGGCGGACGCCCCGATGGTGTTGCCGAATCACATCACCGACACCTCCGGGGTCCTCGATTCCGGGCAACGCAGCGATATACAAGCCGCGATCGATCAACTCGGCGAAGACCACCAGATCGATCTGTGGGTCGCGTTCGTCCCCGATTTCAACAACCTGGGTGGCCAGGCGTGGGCACAGCAGACAGCCACGAAGTCGACGCTGAGTACCAAGTCCGTCCTGCTTGCAGTTGCCACGGCGGAGCGTGCTTACTACCTCGATGTGCCCGCTGAGCTGAGCAACATCACGGATTCCGACATCGAATCGATCAATACCGACGCGGTGGAACCGGCTCTTGCCGAGGATGATTGGACCGGCGCGGCAATTGCCGCGGCCGGCGCACTCGGCGACGCGAACAACACGAGCGGCGGAATGGGAGTCGGAACACTCCTCATCGCGGGCGGCGCTGTGGTGGTCGGGACGGGCGGTGTGGTCCTGTACTCACGTAAGCGCAAGAACGACAAGAACAAGGCAAGCGTCGAAGCCGCGAAGAACATCTCCCCCGACGACATCGCCAGCCTCAACGCACTCCCGCTGCCGACGCTCGACGAACGCGCGAAGGAGATCCTCGTCGAGACGGACAACGCGATCGCCGGCAGCCAGGAGGAGCTCGATCTGGCCCGCAGCGAGTTCGGAGATTCCGCCGTCGCACCCTTCTCGGCAGCATTCGACAAGGCCAAGGCCACCCTCGCCGAAGCCTTCGCGATCAGGCAGCGACTCGACGACGCCATCCCGGAAACTCCCGATCAACGCCGACAGATGCTGATCGACATCATTTCCTCGTGCGGTCGAGCCGACCAAGAACTCGAAGCTCGCGTCGAGGAATTCGACGGACTCCGCGACCTTCTCATCAACGCCCCCGCCCGCCTCGATGCGTTGACGCAGAGTGTTGTTTCTCTCAGCGTGCGCTTGCCCGAATCCGAGGCGATTCTGACCAAATTGAAGGATCAATTCCCCGCGCCGACGCTGGCATCTGTCGTGAACAACGTCACGATGGCCAGTGAACGCCTGACGCTCGCCGAGAAGTCGATCGAGGAAGGCCGCGATGCCACCGCGCTGCCGGCCGGTAAGCAAGGCGCTGCCGTCACTGCGATTCGCACCGCCGAAGCCGCCCTCGATCAGGCACGCAAGCTACTCGACGGCGTCGATCACGCCGCCGACGACATCCGAAACGCCATCGCGACACTTCCGTCCGCGATGGACGACGTCCAGCAGGGCATCACCGCTGCGGACGCTTACCTGGCGCAAGGCGGGCAGAAGTTGGCGGACGCGAAGGCCGCAGCCCAGGCAGCGTTGGCGAATGCTCAGACGTCGAAGGACAGCGATCCGCTGACAGCCTTCAACCAGATCGTCGCAGCCGACGCCCAACTCGACGCGCTTCTTGCCGACGCTCAGGAGCAGAAGCAGCAGCTCGAACGTGCACAGCAGCGCCTCGCCCAGGACATTCTGGCCGCACAGGCTCAGGTGACCGCTGCAGGCGACTTCCTCGGAACCAGGCGCGGCGCGATCGGGGCGGAGGCGCGCACTCGCTACGCCGAGGCTCAGCGGCACCTGCAGGCGGCCCAGCAATTGCAGGCCTCGGATCCGTCGAAGGCACTGCAACACGCCCAGGCCGCGACCACCTTGGCGACGCACTCACTTCGCGCCGCGCAGAACGACGTCAACACCTGGGAAGCAAACCAACGACCCCGCGGTGGCGGCGGCGATGCGACGGGAGCGATCCTCGGCGGCATCCTGATCAACAGCATTCTGCGAGGTGGCGGCGGGCCCCGCTCGTACGGCGGACCGAGCAGCAGCGGACGCTCCGGTCGCGGTGGCGGCGGCGGGGGTTTCGGCGGCGGGGGCGGCGGCCGAACCAGTCGAGGCGGCGGCGGCCGGTTCTGACGGATCCCGTCGAGGTAGTAAAATCCCTACTTTGTTCACGACCGCACTCGTCGTACGCTTCATCCGGCAAGTCGGGATCACAGATCATACGAAGGTGTTATGGAAAGCGTCGCCCCGCAGATAACCGTCGTTGTACCTACATACAACGAGCGTGAGAACCTGCCAAAGCTCGTCGATCGCCTCGCCGCGTTGAAGATCCCGAACCTGCACGTCCTCGTGGTGGATGACAACTCCCCCGACGGAACGGGCGAGGTTGCGGACAAGTTGGGTATCGATGGTCCCATCCCGGTCGGAGTGCTTCACCGCACGGTCAAGGACGGTCTCGGCCGTGCTTACGTCGCGGGCATGAGCCGGGCTCTGGCAGAGAACGCAGACATCGTCATTCAGATGGACGCAGATCTCTCGCACCCGTCCGAAGCGATCCCCGCCATGATCGAGATCCTCACCACTACCGATGCGGCAGTCGTTCTCGGCTCCCGCTACGTCGAAGGCGGCGCAGTCGCCGGCGACTGGCCGTGGCACCGCAAGGCTTTGTCCGCCTGGGCGAACTTCTACGTCAACGCCATTCTGCGACTGCACGTCAAGGATGCGACCGCCGGCTTCAAGGCTTGGCATGCAAAGACCTTGCGCGACATCGACGTCGAATCGGTGCAGAGCAACGGCTACGCGTTCCAGGTCGAGATGAACTACCGAGTTGTTCAGCGCGGCATGAAGATCGCCGAAACGCCCATCCGCTTCGAGGAGCGCACCGAAGGCGTCTCCAAGATGAGTCTCTCGGTTCAGTTGGAGTCTGCTCTGGTGCCGTGGAAGCTCAAGTTCGGCAAGAAGTCCCTGTGACCTCGGCGGCCGATCGAAAGTAGTCGGCCGTCTGCGTGTCCGACGGGTAGAACGATTCGATCGCAATCTCTGCGAGCGTGACGTCGCGCGGCGTACCGAACACGGTGGTGGTGCTGAACATCGCCAGTTCGGTATCGCCGACGCGTACACGCAACGGAACCAGCAGGGAATTCGCGCGGTCGTCGTGCCAGTCTCCGCCGCTCGGATAGGCGCGCAGCTCGTCGAGCAACGACGACAGCTGCGCATCCGCACTGACCTCCACTTCCCGAGCCAGCCTTGTGAGCAGGTGGGCCCGCCACTGCGCGAGGTTCACGATCCGCGGCGCCATGCCCTCGGGATGCAAGCTCAGACGCAATACGTTCACCGGTGGTTCCAGGAGGAAATCAGCGGCGCCCGCGGTCAAAATTCCCACGGCCTGGTTCCCGGCGACCATCTCCCACTGCTGATCGACCACCACGGCCGGATACGGGTCATGCGCGTCGATGATGCGATCGATAGCCTCACTCACCGCTGACATCGGCGCTTCTGCCAACGACTTCTGCGAGTACTCCGGCGCGTGGCCACTTGCCAGCAGAAGCGTGTTCTGTTGTCGTAGAGGAACATCCAGACATTCGGACAGGTGAAGGATCATGTCCCGGCTTGGTTTGGAGCGGCCGGTTTCGATGAAGCTCAGATGCCTGGTCGACACTCCTGCCGCGGCCGAGAGACCCAACTGAGTGAGCCTTCGCCGCTCCCGCCACCGCTTGAGTTCGGAGCCCACGTCCATCGTCTCGAAGGTCATTCTTTCAAGTTAGCGACCCGAGGTAGCCGAGGCCATGACCTCAGAGGTAATCGACCCGAAGCAGTTTCGGAGGAACAGTGGTCTCAGCCGGCGAGGCCGCCGGACATTCACCACCGGAAACTGATCAAGGGAGCGACCATGAGCGACTTCGACGCAATCGCCGACGCCTACATCGACATGTGGAACGAAACCGAAACCACCGCCCGTAAAGCACGGGTCGAGCAATTGTTCGCACCCGGCGGTCGCTACACCGATCCGCTCGCGGACGTCACCGGACACGATCAGATCGACGCGATGATCAACGCTGTGCAGCAACAATTTCCGGGCATGCACTTCACCCTCGTCGGACCGGTGGACGCGCATCACCGACAGGCTCGATTCGGTTGGGCTCTCGGCCCGTCGGGGGCCGAGTCACTGATCGACGGATTCGACGTACTCGAACGCGACGACGACGGCCGGGTGACGCTTGTCCTCGGGTTCCTCGACAAGGTGCCTTCGGCCTGAATCGGGACTACCACCGACAGCGTTCGTCACGAAGGCTGTCGGTGGTTCGTGGCATCATCGGTGCCGATGAACGCCGACGGATTTACCTGGTCCACACCGATTCCCGAGTCCGAGGGTGCTGAGTACGGCGCTCACACGTTGACCGTCAACGGCCTTCCGACCGTCTATCGAACCGCCAAGACGACGCCGACCAAGCTCGGTCAGTTCGTCACACTGTGGCGCCGTTCCGAAGCCGGGCCCATCCGCCCCTTCGACATCGGCGACCGCGTGATGCTGTTCGTGGTGAAGGTATACGACGAAGAGCGTTCGGGGCACTTCGTCTTTCCCGTCGAAACCCTCGTCGAACACGACATCGTCTCGACGAACTTCTCCGGCGGTAAGCGCGCTGTCCGGGTCTATGCGCCCTGGGTTACGCCGACCAGCGCGCAAGCAGTCAGAACTCAGCGCTGGCAGATCCGGCATTTCGGCGAGTTCCCTGATGTACTCAGCTCGACTGTGTTCAGCTCAACTGCGTTCAGCTCAACTGATACGTCGCGATGATGACGCCTGTTGTCGTAGGGACGCTGTCGGTGAGGGTGAACTGAGCGAGCGCAGCTCCGTCGGGGAACAATCTGCGCCCGGTTCCGAGAACCAGCGGATGTATCAGCAGAGTGTAGGTGTCGACGAGACGTCGCGCGGCCAAGGACGTGATCAAGTCGCCGCTGCCCAGAATCACCAGATCCGGGCCCTCACTTTCCTTGAGCGTGGCGACCGCGTCGGCGGCATCACCTTTCAACAAGGTCGAGTTCTTCCACGGCAGCGGTTCACCCAAAGTCCTTGACGCTACGTACTTCTGCGTGTTGTCGAGCACCTCGGTAAACGGATTGTCGGTCTGAAACGGCCAGTACGAGGCGAAGTTTTCGTAGGTTTTGCGTCCGAACAGCAACGCCGATTTCTTCGCCATCCCCTCCCCCATCTTCTGCGCCATGACGGAATCGTTGAAGGGTGCTGCCCACCCACCGTGCTCGAATCCGCCACGACGGTCCTCGTCCGGCCCACCAGGTGCCTGCATGACACCGTCGAGAGTCACGCTGTTGGTCACGCTGAGTTTTCTCATAACTTCGATCCTGCGCCTGAAGGACCATCGGGGAAAGAGAAAACGGGCGGTCCTTCTCGATTGAGAAGGACCGCCCGTCAGCTTCGAACGAGAATCAGGAGCCGATCAGCCGTGCGGCCAGGTAGCTTTCCACCTGATCGAGGGCGACGCGTTCCTGCGCCATGGAGTCACGCTCACGCACCGTCACAGCCTGGTCTTCGAGAGTGTCGAAGTCGACCGTGATGCAGAACGGTGTGCCGATCTCGTCCTGGCGACGGTAACGACGACCGATGGCGCCGGCGTCGTCGAACTCGACGTTCCAATTCTGACGCAGCTGCGCTGCAAGATCTTTGGCCTTCGGCGTCAGGTCCGCGTTACGCGAGAGCGGCAGAACGGCAGCCTTGACGGGAGCGAGTCGACGATCCAGGCGGAGCACTGTGCGCTTGTCGACGCCGCCCTTGGAGTTGGGCGCCTCGTCCTCGGTGTAGGCGTCGACCAGGAAGGCCATCAGCGAACGCGTGAGACCGGCCGCCGGCTCGATGACGTACGGCGTGTACCGCTCACCCGTCGTCTGGTCGTAGTAGTTCAGCTCGGTGCCCGAGTGCTTGGAGTGCGTCGAGAGATCGAAGTCGGTACGGTTCGCGATACCTTCGAGCTCGCCCCATTCGCTGCCCTGGAAGTGGAAGCGGTACTCGATGTCGGTCGTGCCCTTCGAGTAGTGCGAAAGCTTTTCCGGCGCATGCTCGTACAGACGCAGGTTGTCCTTGTTGATACCGAGGCCGGTGTACCAGTCAAGGCGGTAGTCGATCCAGTACTGATGCCACTGCTCGTCCTCGCCCGGCTTGACGAAGAATTCCATCTCCATCTGCTCGAACTCGCGGGTGCGGAAGATGAAGTTGCCGGGGGTGATCTCGTTGCGGAAGCTCTTGCCGATCTGGCCGATGCCGAACGGCGGCTTCTTACGCGAGGTGGTCAGCACGTTGGCGAAGTTCACGAAGATGCCCTGAGCGGTCTCGGGGCGAAGGTAGTGCATACCCTCTTCGCTCTCGACGGGGCCGAGGTACGTCTTGAGCATCATGTTGAAGTCGCGCGGCTCGGTCCACTGGCCGACGGTGCCGCAGTCGGGGCAACCGATGACATCCATCGAGACGTCGTCCGGGTTGTCGAGCTTCTTCTTCTCCGCGTACGCCTCCTGCAGGTGATCCTGACGGTGACGCTTGTGACAGTTGAGGCACTCGACGAGCGGGTCGTTGAAGACACCGACGTGACCGGACGCGACCCACACCTCGCGGGGCAGGATCACCGACGAGTCGAGGCCGACGACGTCCTCGCGGCTGGTGACCATGTTGCGCCACCACTGGCGCTTGATGTTCTCCTTGAGCTCGACACCCAATGGGCCGTAGTCCCATGCGGACTTGGTACCGCCGTAGATCTCACCGCACGGGTAGACCAGGCCTCGCCGCTTGGCGAGATTGACAACGGCTTCGATCTTGGACTTGGGTGCCACTCGATTGCTCTCCATCTGGGTAATAGATGCATGATTTTCGTGCGCTTTTCGCACCATCAGCCTATCTGGCGGCTGCCACGCACTTCCGTCCAAGGTTGACATGCATACTTGTGCATATCAAAATGAAAGTGATTTGCAATAATGTGGTGAGATGGCTATGCCCGGACATCATGATCTACCCCTCGAAGGAGCCTCGCTGTGAGCATTGCGGATACCGGCGATCTCCACAAAAGCCATGATCATTCCGACCTCGGACACACGCACGACCCGTTCGAAGCCGCACCGCCCGCGCCCGTGCCGCCCAAGGAAACCCTGGCGGCCGCCGGCGAAATTCTGCGGGCGCTCGCTGCACCCGTTCGGATCGCGATCGTGCTTCAGTTGCACGAGTCGGAGCGTTGCGTTCACGAACTCGTCGGAGCTCTCGGTGTCACTCAGCCACTCATCAGCCAGCATCTGCGCGTACTCAAAGCAGCGGGCGTCGTCCGCGGCGAGCGCAACGGACGAGAAGTTCTCTATCGACTCGTCGACGATCACCTCGCACACATCGTCGTCGACGCTGTCGCCCACGCCGAAGAAGGATGAGATTCCACCGCATGAACACCCCGGGCAGTACGACCTCGAAACGTGGACCGGCCACAGTCGGCGTTCGTTCCACGAAACAGCGCAGCGCCATCTCCGCCCTGCTCGACGACATCGACGAATTCAAGTCGGCACAGGAATTGCACGACGAACTGCGCAAGCGAGGTGAAGGCATCGGCCTGACCACCGTCTACCGCACGCTGCAGGCACTCTCCGACGCCGGAACCATCGACGTCCTACGCACCGACACAGGTGAGTCCGTCTACCGACGCTGCTCCTCCGGGCACCACCATCACCTGGTGTGCCGCAACTGCGGATTCACCGTCGAGGTCGAGGGCCCGACGGTCGAGCAGTGGTCACAGACCATCGCCGAGGACAACGGTTTCACCGAAGTGAGTCACACCGTCGAGATCTTCGGCACCTGCCGCGACTGCGCCGCCGCCTGAGAGCGTCAGGGAATCAAACCCTGCCGGGCGGTATCGGCACCGGTGAGCGCCAGTAGCAACATCGTGGTCAGTGCCTCGTCGTCCAGTCCGGCGGCAGGGAACGTGTAACGCAGGATGACGTCCGCCAGACTGCCGTGGCCGAACACCGCGATGGAGCCGAATTGGATGGTGCGATTCCGCTCGGCCACCTTGCGATGCAGTGCCGCGCTCACCGGTCGGTCCCATGCGAGAACGCACGTCATGGACAGCACGTCCAGACCCTCGGACAGATTCATCGCCTGGATGGAACACAGCGCGCCGGAGTATTGGAAACCCAGTGATCCGTCGGCGGCAACATCAACCGTCACGAAATGCGCCAGCGAGGCGGCCGCGCGTTCTTGTAGGCGGGCTGCTTCGTCGGTGGTGTCGGTCATGTTCTCCCCTGTCATTTGACGCCACCGAATCTACGGTCGCGTGAGGCGTACTCGACGCAGGCGGCCCAAAGGTCGCGGCGGTCGAAATCGGGAAACAGCTTCTCCTGGTACACCATTTCGGCGTAGGCGGATTGCCAGATCAAGAAATTGGACGTCCGCTGTTCCCCCGACGGACGCAGGAAGAGATCGACGTCCGGCATGTCGGGTTCGTCGAGGTACTTGGCAACCGTCGCCTCGGTGATCTTGTCCGGATTGATCTCACCGGCCGCGACACGCTTCGCGATTTCCTTTACCGCATCGGCAATTTCGGCCCGGCCGCCGTAGTTCACACACATGGTCAAGTTCATGACGGTGTTGTTCTTGGTCAGCTCTTCGGCGATCTCGAGTTCCTTGATCACGCTGGCCCACAGGCGTGGCTTACGACCGGCCCAGCGAACACGCACACCCATTTCGTTCATCTCGTCGCGTCGACGGCGGATGACATCACGGTTGAAGCCCATCAGGAATCGAACCTCGTCGGGACTGCGCTTCCAGTTCTCGGTGGAGAAGGCGTAAGCGGAGAGCCACTCGACACCCATCTCGATGCACCCGCAGACGGTGTCCATCAGGACAGCTTCGCCGCGTTCGTGCCCGGCGGTTCGGGGCAGACCGCGCTCCTGCGCCCATCGTCCGTTGCCGTCCATCACCAAAGCGACGTGGCGCGGGATCAGTTCGGTCTGCAGGATCGGCGGGGTCGCCCCGGACGGATGTGGGTCCGGTGGTCGGATCACCCGGTCAGCAGCAGAATCAAGCGGAGTTCGCGGTTCGCGTCGTCGAATCACGTGTTCCATCCTGCCTCACGGGCAAGTCGACCTCGACGGCTGCATGCGGCCTCGAACGCTCGATCAGCGGCAACGTCCGCAATTGGCGCTCGAGATGCCACTGCAGGTGTGCCGCGACCAGTCCGCTGGCTTGCGTCCGCAGCGTCGCGGGCGCCGAATCGGTACCCTCCCACTCCCCTCGGAGCAGGGCTTCCATCAAGTCGAGCACTCCGGGCGACGGCGTCGCAGCACCCGCCGGGCGGCAATAGGTACACACGGCTCCGCCTGCGGCGACATGAAAGGCCCGGTGCGGTCCAGGAGCACTGCAGCGGGCGCACTCTTCGAGGGCAGGCGCCCAACCCGCATAGCCCATGGCTCTCAACAAGAACGCGTCGAGCACGAACTCGACCGGTCGTGCCTGCTCGGCGATCGCACGCAGTGCTCCCACCGTCAATCGCTGAAGCTGCGGGGCCGGCGCGCGTTCCTCGCCGGCCAACCGCTCGGCAGTTTCGAGTACGGCGCAGGCCGTGGTGTACCGGCTGTAGTCGTCGACGATGTCGGTGGCGAATGCGTCGACCGTCTGCACCTGAGTGATGATGTCGAGATTCTTGCCCGGAAGTAGTTGCACGTCGATGTGAGCAAACGGTTCGAGTCTGGCACCGAATTTGGAGGTGGTTCGGCGGACACCTTTGGCCACGGCACGTACCAACCCGAACTGACGGGTGAGCAACGTGACGATGTGGTCGGCTTCGCCCAGTTTGTGCAGGCGCAGCACCACCGCCGTGTCTCGATACAACCTCACTCGACCAGTGTCCCACGTTGTACCGACGACCGATCCCGATGCCGCGCCCGATGACAAGTCGGAAACACGGCAGGTCCGTCCGGATAGACTGGCGCGATGCCGAGCGACGCAATTGTGCAACCTGTCACTGCAGAGTTGACCGGTCGCGAAGCGCGGTGGGAGCGACACAACTCCGAGCGTCAGAAACGGATACTCACCTCGGCGGTCGAACTGATCGAAGAGCGTGCGGCAGGTGCCGAGGTGTCCGTCCAGCAGATCGCCGATCGTGCCGGCCTCGCCAAGTCGGTGGTGTACCGCCAATTCAGCGGCCGAGACGACCTCGATCGACGAGTGCGAGCGTTTGTGCTCGGCCAATTTGCGGCGGCCCTGGATGCTTCGATGAGCATTTCGGTAGGCACTCTCGACCAGATCCTGACCCGAACCATCAGCGCCGTCGCCGAGTGGATCACCGAGCATCCGCGGATTCACGAGTTCATGGGTACCGGCCCCACCGACTACGACGACGAGAGCATCGACGCGATCAGCAGTCTGAAGGCCACAATCGCCGACTCCGCCCGCACCACTATCACCGAAGTCGGTCGATCCGTGGGGATCGACTCCTCACCCTTCGATTCACTACCGTTCGCAGTGGTGACAATGGTCGAGGGCACGCTCACCCACTGGGTCCGAAGCACCGATCCGAAACCGAGCCGCGAAGAGATCGTCGCCGACCTCGCGAAATACACCTGGTACATGTTCGACGGCGTTGCCCGCTCGAGCGGACTACAGATCGATCCCCATGTCGAATTGTCCACGCTCATAGCCGAGCTGGTGTCCTCCGACGGAGGAACTTCGCGGCCGGACTAGATCCGGGTCTTGTCGGAACGCTTCGGCTCGCCGCGGTAGCGGGCGTAGTCGCCGTCGATGCGCAGCTTTCGCCACGCACGCTTCGACACCGGATTCATCAATCCGAGTTCGTCTGCCAGGGCTCGCATTTCGCCGAAGTAGTTACCCAGGATGCGGCGTGAATGCGGGCTCCCCCAGAAGGCGCTCTTCATCACCTCGTCCGGGATTCCGAATTCTTCGGCGAATTCCTTTGGCGGTGACATGATTTCACCCGCAAGCCAACGCATCGCGCCGGGGAAGGCGACCGATGTGATGGCTCGACTCGTACGACTGAGTCTGGGGACGTGATTGCGCAGGAACTCGTGAGCAAACGAGATGTGTCTCGCTTCTTCGGCGATGTGGATCTCCATGGTGCGGAGCATCGCCGGCGGCGTGTCCTTACCCTCACGGATGAGATCCTTCTGGAAGTGGTCGATCGGTTCTTCACCAGCCAGAATGCCGATGAAGAAGATGACCGGGAACTTTGCTCCCAGCACTCCGATGATCGGCGACAGTCGCCGGAACATCGGACGCATACCCGGCACGTCGATGTCCATGCGATTGACGAGTTCCTGGAACATCTTGATGTGATTGCACTCTTCGGTCATCTCGTGCAGGCAGTACCGGAACTCAGGCGACTGGTTGGGTAGCGCCATGATGTATTGCAGCATTCCCCGGATCAAGATGCTCTCGAAGGCCGAACCCACCTTGGTCACGTTCGCCTGACGCCACATTCCCATGGCGATTCGACGCTCCAACGACTGATCCTGGTACCACTGCGTCGCCCCGAGGGGGTCCGACACGGACGAGAGCACCCATCTCGGATCATGCGGATCGATCGCGAACTCTGGTGAATCCCAGTCGATGTCGAGATAGGGATCGAAACTGCGGGCAACTGAGCCCTCGGACAAAGTCTGCAGTACCTGGTGGTACGGCTTTTCCACTTCGATCGACGCTGACCGAGCCATCGGTGTCTCCTCACGGCCAGTCCGTCGATTGCAGTCGACGGACTTGAATGAGGTCAAACATAATGGGACACCGCGTCCCACGCAACCCCCTCGGGGGGCCTATTTCAGGCCCGACGCAGCGGGATGATCTCGCGAACCTTCTCGTCCCGGAGATACAGTCCCGCCCACATGACGATTCCGGTGTAGACGGCAAACAGGGTCGTGCTCAGCAGAGGCTGTTCAGCTCGAAGGTTGGTCAACACCGCTCCCCCCAGGTAACCGGTGAGCAGAATCGCGCCGAGTATCGACGTTCGCGGAATCACGTACAGCGCAAGGCAGATCAGTTGCACCACCCCAGCCGTCAATGCCAGCGAGTCCGGCAACCCAAGTTCAGCCGACGCATCCTTGACTGTCTGAAGGTTGAGAATGTGGATGATGCCGTCGAAGAGCATGAAAACGACGAACAGCCCACTCAGGACGTATCCGAGCTTGCGAGCCGTGGCCGAAGGTGTCGTCGTCGTGGCGTTACCGGAAACAGTGTGGACGGGCTGGGTGGTCATCGGAATCTCCTGGGGCGAAGGCGAGCGTCCGGTTGCCACTTCGCTTGCAATTACGACTCCCGCGCGATCGAAAACTCATCGCGCCGGCCGTTACAACGCACCCGGCGTTCAGGACGATTCACCTCACGTGGTCTGATGGACGGTGACACGGGGTGCCGAAAAAGTCGGCTGAGATCAGACCCGATGAACCTGACCAGTTAGCACTGGCGGAGGGATGTCGACGTGACCGAACAGCAATTTCAGCGCGCATTGAACCTCGACGAGCAGATCGTTCTGATCACCGGTGGCGCCCGCGGGCTAGGCGCCGCACTGAGCCGAGCATTCTCCCGCTCGGGCGCCCGCGTAATCGTGAACTACAACAAGAGCCGCGATGCCGCCGAGGCCCTGGTCGCCGAACTGGGTGAGGATCGCACCTTCGCAGTCCAGGCGGACGTGACGGACCGCAGTTCCGTCGACCAGTTGTTCTCCGCTGCACGCGAGAGATTCGACGCACCGATCTCGACCGTGGTCGACAATGCACTGGTCGACTTCTCGTTCAACGGCGATGCACGGCCGAACGCGGACACGATCACCTGGGCCGACTTCGACTCTCAACTACGCGGAGCTGTTGCCGGAACACTCAATACCACCCAGGCAGCGCTACCAGGCATGCGCGAACTCGGCTTCGGCCGAATCATCACTGTCGGAACCAATCTGGTCCAGAATCCGGTAGTTCCGTACCACGACTACACCGCTGCCAAGGCCGCACTGTTGGCACTGACACGGACGCTGTCCGCCGACCTCGGTCCGGACGGGATCACAGTCAACATGGTCTCGGGCGGCTTGCTCCGCACCACCGATGCGAGCGCCGCAACACCGGAAGCCGTGTTCGACATGATCGCGGCAAGCACTCCCCTGCGCCGAGTCACCACGCCGGACGAATTTGCCGACGCTGCACTCTTTTTCGCCTCCCCATGGTCGCGGGCCGTGACCGGCCAGAACCTGGTTGTCGACGGCGGACTCGTCAAGAACTGATGGGCGCACAGCTGCGGATAGGTGCGTTCCTGCTCGGTTGCGGACATCACAGTGCGGCATGGCGTCATCGCGACTCACCGGTCGAAAGTCTCGGCGACATAACGTATTACGAGTCGCTCGCCCAGATCGCCGAACGCGGCAAGCTGGACGCCGTCTTCTTCGCTGACGGTCACAGTGTTCGCGAACCCGAGTCGGGTGCGTCGTGGTTTCTCGAGCCGATCACCGCATTGACTGCCATGGCACGAGCGACAGCGGACATCGGCCTGGTGACCACCATTTCCACCACTTTCTACACGCCGTTTCACGCGGCGCGACTGTTGGCCTCGCTCGACCACATCAGCGGCGGACGGGCCGGCTGGAACGTCGTGACCTCGATGTTCGACCAGGAGGCGCGCAACCACGGACTCGAGGCGATGCCCGATCACGCATCCCGATACGAACGAGCCGACGAATTTGTCGAAGTGGCCCTCGCATTGTGGGATTCATGGTCGGAAGACGCGCTGATTCTCGACCGGTCGGGGCGTTTTGCCGACGCAAACAGGATTTCTCGAATCGATCACGACGGCAAACATTTTCGGGTGGACGGGCCGTTGACGGTTCCGCGCTCCCCGCAAGGCCGGCCGGTGTTGTTCCAGGCCGGGGCGTCCGAGCAGGGCCGCGATCTGGCGGCGCGTCGCGCCGAGGCAATCTATTCGGTTGCCTACGACTTACCCAGCGCACAGGCCTACTACGCGGACGTGAAATCGAGAATCGAGCGAGCCGGCCGGGATTCGAACTCTGTCGCCGTGATGCCGGGACTGGTCACCTACGTCGGCAGCACCGTCGCCGAGGCCAGGGCGAAGAAGGCCGAACTCGATCTCCTGCTGCCCACCGAACAGTCGATACGCCAACTCTCGTTGTTCACCGGACAGGATTGCGAGAACTGGGATCTCGACGGGCCCGTGCCCCCGTTGCCTCCACTCGAAGCGTTCACCGGGCCGCAGGGACGCTACGCCACTATTTTGCGGATCGTCAAGAAGGACGCACCGACTGTGCGGGAGCTCCTCGGGACGCTCGCTGCGGGTGGTGGTCACGCAACGATGATCGGAACACCGGAGTCGATTGCCGACGAGATGGGATCCTGGTTGAACGGCCGCGGTGCCGACGGTTTCAATCTGATGCCGCCGACCTATCCGCAGGGTCTGGAAGATTTTGTCGATCACGTGATTCCGGTGCTGCAGGCGCGTGGGTTGTTCCGTCGCGAATACGAGGGAGCGACTCTGCGAGAAAACCTCACCTAGTCCGGCAGTAGCGGCACCGACAGGTCCGGATCGCGTCCCAGGAGCACTCCCCTCGTGAGGGCCGCGGAGCCGAACTTCTTCCGGACACTGTCCATTGCCGAGTCGAGGGCGGCAGTGTCCGGACCCGCGAATCCTGGACCGTCGAAGGGCAATTCGAGTTGTTCGGCGCCGTCCCTATCCAGGTTGGAGACAGCGACACCGATCAACGTGATGCCCTTGTCCGCGATCATCGGTATCGCTTCGTCCAGCAGCACCATCGAGGCGTTCAGCAATTCCGCTGTGTCGGCGGTGGACCGGCGCAGCGTGTGAGATCGAGTTGCCCGCGTGAAATCCGCGAAGCGGAGCCGGAGCGTGACCGTGCGCCCCGTCCGCTGCGCCGAACGCATGCGTCGACTGACACGGTCGACAAGAGACATCAACGACGCATCGAGTTCTGCGCGGGGATGGGATCCGCGACCCAGCGCATGCTGAGCACCCATCGAACTGCGGCCACGATAGGCGCGGACGGGGCGCGGATCTCGATTGTGTGAGAGTGCGTAGAGATGGCGACCGGCGCCGCCCCCGAGAATCGAGACGATCGAGGATTCGTCGTGCCGAGCGATGTCACCCACCGTCACGATGTCGAAGTTTCGCAGCTTCTGGGCCGTGATCTTGCCGACGCCCCACAGCTTCTCGACCGGCAAGGGATGCAGGAACTCGGTCTCGCCCTCCGGCGGCACTCGCAGCAATCCGTCGGGTTTCGCGAATGCACTGGCGACCTTGGCCAGGAACTTGGTGCGTGCGATTCCGACCGTGATCGGTAGTCCGACCTGCTCGGCCACATCGCGTCTGAGGTTGGCTCCGATCTGCAGCGGGTTTCCCACGATCTTGGCGAGCCCGCCGACCTCGAGAAAGGCCTCGTCTATGGAGATTCCTTCGACCAGCGGCGACGTGTCGTGAAAGACGTCGAACACGTCTTTGCTCGCCTGCGAGTACGCCGACATTCGCGGAGGGACGACTATCGCCTGAGGACACAGTGATCGGGCTTGACCACCGCTCATGGCTGTGCGAACCCCGAACTCCTTGGCCTCGTAGCTTGCCGCCAAGACCACCCCACCACCGACGATGACCGGCCTGCCGGCCAGAGTCGGGTCGTCGCGTTGCTCGACTGATGCGTAGAACGAATCGAGGTCCGCATGCAGGATTGTTGCGTCACCTGTGGACCGACTATCGCCAGAATGATTACCGCCGGAACGAGCACCGCCAGGGTGATTACCTGGCGTTTCTTGATCCAGCGGTTCATGCGACACGAACATATGTTCCCATGCGCCACCGACACAATGAAAGACCGCAAATAGATTCCATGGAATTGATCACGAATCGGGCGTACGGTGAAAGAATGATTCCACGGAATGCATATCGGTTCGGAGTCTGCTCTTGACCAGATCAGCCCTGAGCAGGCACTTCGACAACCTCGTCCGCTTCGAAACCGAACTGTGGACGGCCGTCGACCAGCGACTCCGAATCGAGCACGACCTGCCACTGAGTCGATTCGAGCCGATGCAGATCATCGACAGGCTCGGCTCCTGTCGGGTCTTCGACATCGCCGAGGCCCTCGCGATCACCGTCGGTGGCACGAGCAAGCTGGTGGATCGAATCGAAGCGCCTGGACACTGCCGTCGAAAATCCAATCCCACCGACAAACGATCCTCACTCATCGAGTTGACTCCCGAGGGCAATGAGCTGTTGCGGCGGGCGAAGGCAACGTTCGACGACGAATTGGAGCGCCGTCTCGGTTCCGTGCTGACGCCCGACGCTCTCGATCGATTCGGCGCCACACTGGCCACGCTGCGTGAAGCCAATCGAAACCTGACACCGACCACGAAGGAAAAAGCATGACCGGCACAATGCGCGCAATCGTACTCGACGCCCCCGGCCCGCCAGAAGCATTGACTATCAAAGTGATTCCGATACCCGTGCCGATTGCGGGCTGGGTACTGGTCCGGGTGAAGGCTTTCGGCCTCAATCGATCCGAACTTCACACCCGCCTCGGCCTCGCCGAAGGCGTGACATTCCCGAGGGTGCTGGGCATCGAGGCCGTCGGCGAAGTGGTGAACTGCCCCGGCGGGGAGCTCACCGAAGGCCGGCAAGTCGCCGCCATGATGGGTGGGATGGGGAGGACGTTCGACGGCGGTTATGCCGAGTACACGTGCGTTCCCGTCAGTCAGGTCGTTCCCTTCTCGAGCGAACTGGACTGGTCGACAGTGGGAGCTGTTCCCGAGATGCTGCAGACGTCCTACGGCTCGCTGACGGTAGGACTGGACGCGAAATCCGGTCAATCCCTGTTGATCCGGGGAGGAACCTCCTCGGTCGGCATGGCAACCGCAGTCCTGGCGAAGCAGTGGGGGCTCACTGTCCTTGCGACCACCCGAGATGCGAACAAAGCGTCGTCGTTGACCGCGATCGGGGTTGACCACGTTATCGTCGACGACGGTGCTGTGGCCGGCCAGGTTCGAGACATCCTCCCGGGCGGTGTTGATCTGGCCCTCGAATTGGTCGGAACACCAACACTTCCCGACACGTTGCGCGCGACCCGCGTTCACGGCACCGTATGTTTCACGGGAATGCTGTCCAACGAGTGGACAGTCAAAGACTTTTATCCGATCGACTACATTCCACGCGGAGTGCGATTGACCTCGTACGGTGGGGACGCGTCCGACCTGCCTGCCGGCGTACTGCAAGACTTCCTCTCCGCTGTGGCATCAGGCGAGGCGGTGGTACCGATCGACGAGGTGTTCGCGTTCGAGGACATCGCGCGAGCACATGCCAAGATGGAAGCCGGTACGGCACGTGGCAAATTGGTAGTTGTGCTCTGACCTGGCTTCTCACACCACGAATCGATAACCCATTCCTGCCTCGGTGATCAGATGCTTGGGGTTCGCCGGGTCATCCTCGAGCTTCCGACGAAGTTGAGCCAGGTAGACACGCAGATAGTGGGTCTCGGTGTCGTACGCCGGTCCCCACACTTCCCGAAGCAACTCCTTCTGCCCGACCAGCTTTCCGCGGTTGCGCACAAGCATCTCGAGCATGCCCCACTCGGTCGGAGTCAGGTGCACCTGTTCACCGCGCCGACTCACTGTTTTCGCAGCCAAGTCCACCGTGAAGGACGCGGTCTCGACCGACGGTTCCGAAGTGTCCGCCGCGGAGGTTCCCCGCCTCGCCGCAGCGCGCACGCGGGCCAGAAACTCGTCCATCCCGAAGGGCTTGGTGACGTAGTCGTCCGCACCGGCGTCGAGAGCCTCGACCTTGTCCGCGGAATCCGTGCGCGCCGACAGCACGATGACCGGCGCCGTGCACCAGCCACGCAGGCCGGCAAGCACTTCGGTGCCGTCCATGTCGGGCAGTCCGAGATCGAGTACCACGACGTCCGGTGGACGCTCGGCAGCAGCCCGCAAGGCACCGGCGCCCGTCGACGCGGTCACCACCTCGTACCCGCGCACCGAAAGATTGATACGCAGAGCTCGCAGAATCTGCGGTTCGTCGTCCACTACCAGGATTCGACTCATGATCCATTCCCATTCGTACCGGCCGCAGCCAACTCCACGATCATCGTCAATCCCCCACCAGGTGTGTCTGTGGCGCTGACCGTTCCGCCCATCGCATCGACAAACCCGCGCACCACGGAAAGTCCGAGGCCCACTCCGCCGGTGTTGTCGCGATCTCCCATCCGTTGGAACGGCTGGAACATCGTTTCGGCCTCACCTCGCGGAACACCTGGGCCCGTATCGGCAACACTGATCACCACACGATCACCGAGTTGCGCCGCCCCGACGCGCACCGGGGTTTCTCCCCCGTAGCGCAGAGCGTTGTCGACGATGTTCGCAATCACCCGCTCGAGCAGACCTTGATCTGCTTGCACTGCAACGGTACCCACGTCGACGACTACACTTCGAGCCCGCGAATCCGAGCGTCCACCGATGCCGAGGCCCAGCAACGCGCGGTGAACCACCTCGTCCAGATACACCGGCCGGAGCGTGGGTTTCACCACCCCGGCGGCAAGGCGGGACGAGTCGAGCAAGTTCCCGACCAGTGCCGTCAACTGATCCGCCGACTCCTCGATGGTTGCCAACAATTCAGCGGTGTCTTCGGGCGAGAACTCGATGTCGTCGCTGCGCAGACTGGACACCGCCGCCTTCACTCCGGCGAGAGGCGTTCGCAGGTCATGGCTTACCGCTGACAGCAGGGCTCGCCGCAGTTGATCAGCCTCGGTGAGCGCGGCAGCCTTGCTCGCCTCGACTGTCAGTTTCTCCTGGCGGATCATCCCAACTGCTTGGTGAGCGACCACCGTCAACACTCGTCGATCCCGCGCACTCAGGTCGGGCCCAGCCAACAACAGCGCGTATTCCCCGTCGTTGACCTCACAGACCGTATCCGCTTCGTCGTCCGTGGTCGGCGGCTGCGTACCCACGGCGGCGATGACTCCGTCGTCGTGATGAATGACGGAAACCCCTCGCTGGCGATAGATTTCGAGTGCCTTCGCCAGAAGTGTCGACAGATCCGCTCCGCGGAGAACTGATCCCGCGAACAGTGTGAGCAGTTCGGCTTCCTCGGATGCGCGCTTCGCCTCGCGGGCGCGCTTTGCTGCGGCGTCGACCAGAACTGCAACTGCCACAGCCACGATCAACAGCACGACAGTGGTGATGAAGTTGTCAGGTTCGGCGATGGTGAAGCTGTACCGCGGATCGGTGAAGAAGTAATTGAGCAGCAGTCCCGAGATCAGGGCCGACAATATCGCCGGGCCGACGCCGCCGAGGAGGGCAACCAGAACGACCACGACGAAGAACAGCGCGTTCTCGCCGTTGACCCCGGAGATTCGGTCGACGAGACCCATGATCGCGGCCGCGAGCGAAGGCACGACGATCGCCGCAATCCACGACAGGACCCGGCGCTCCGAGCGCCCCAGCACCGAAATGCGTCGTCGCGCCGTCGCTTCCTCGTGCGTGACCATGTGAACGTCGATACCACCGGACTGCTGAACCACCGCAGCGCCGATCCCCTCGTCGAGGATGCGAGCCAGGCGGGAACGCCGCGACGTTCCCAGCACCAACTGTGTGGCGTTCTCCTCACGCGCGAACTCGAGGAGCGTCGACGGTACGTCGTCACCGACAACAGTGTGAAGCGTGGCGCCGACTCCGACAGCCAACGCGCGCACCTTCCCCATCTCGGGGGCCGAGACACCGGTGAGTCCGTCACCGCGTACGACGTGGACCACCATCAGCTCGGCGCTCGACTTCGACGCGATTCGAGATGCGCGTCGTACCAGGGTTTCCGACTCCGGTCCCCCGGTCACGGCAACGACGACACGCTCGCGCGCCTCCCAGGTATCGGTGATCTTGTTCTCGGCCCGGTATTTCGCCAGTGCGGCGTCCACCTGATCGGCCACCCACAGCAGTGCCAGTTCGCGTAGCGCCGTGAGGTTTCCGCGTCTGAAGTAATTGCCCAAGGCCGCATCGACCCGTTCCGGTGAATACACGTTTCCGTGAGAAAGTCTGCGGCGCAGCGCCTCCGGGGTGATGTCGACCAGCTCGACCTGCGCCGCACTACGCACTACCGCGTCCGGAACCGTCTCCTGCTGAACCACGCCGGTGATGTGCGCGACAACGTCGTTGAGGCTTTCGAGGTGTTGCACGTTGACCGTGGACAGAACGTCGATCCCGGCTTCGAGCAGTTCCTGTACGTCCTGCCAGCGCTTGTGATTCTTGCTCCCTGGCGTGTTGGTATGTGCCAACTCGTCCACCAGGACAAGGGCCGGACGCCGAGCCAACACGGCCTCGACGTCCAGTTCCGGCATCCGTGTTCCGCGATAATCCACCAGCTTGGGCGGCACTGTTTCGAGGTCTCCGATCTGCGCCGCGGTGCGGGCGCGGCCGTGTGTCTCCACGACGGCCGCGACCACGTCACAGCCACGATCTCGACGCCGATGAGCCTCACCGAGCATCGCGAAGGTCTTTCCGACGCCAGGCGCAGCGCCGAGGTAGATACGCAATTCACCACGTTTGCGTGCCCTACCGAAAGATTGACCGACCTTCTCCGAAGAACTCACGTGACAATCATCCACCAGTCGTCGGTGCAGCACACGTAGGTGCCGTCAATCCGAGTGCCAGGTTCAATTCCAGGACGTTGACTCGCTCGGCTCCGAGAAATCCGAGTTGCCGACCGTCGGTGTGCTCGGCCACCAAGTCCCGCACCTGGTCTTCCGAGATGCCGTTGTTCGCCGCCACCCTCGCGACCTGCAGTTCGGCGTACGCCGGACTGATGTGGGGATCGATACCCGAGCCCGAACCGGTGACTGCGTCGACGGGAACCGATGCAGGGTCGACACCCTCACGTGCCGCGATGGCTGCCCGGCGCTCGATGACGAATCCGGCCAGAATCTCGCTGCTCGGCCCCTGGTTGGACGGCAGTGCCGCAGCGGGATCACCGGTGGCAAACGGATCCTCGTCCGAAACGGATCCGACAACACGATTGTGGAAGAACGGGTCCTGCTGCCCTTCGGCGACCTGCAGATCGACACCCACCCAGGCACTGCCGACCACGCAACCGGCGGCATCGGTGACCGGTGAGCCTTCGGCAGATCCGGAGCTGATCCGGCTGACACCCCACACCGCGGCGGGATAGACCACACCGAGAACGACGGTGAGCGCGAGCAATACGAGCAAACCCGCCCACACCTGTTTGGCAAAACCGATAGTGAAACGCATGTCAGGTCACCCAATTCCAGGAATCAAACGTACGACGAGATCGATCAACCAGATACCGACGAACGGTGTGATCACACCGCCGAGACCGTAGACGAGCAGGTTACGTCCGAGCAACTGCGATGCCGTCGACGGTCGGTATCGAACGCCCTTGAGTGCCAACGGAATCAAACCGATGATCACCAAGGCGTTGAAGATCACGGCCGAGACGATCGCCGATTCGGGGGTGGCGAGACGCATGATGTTCAACGCGTCCAGCTGCGGGTAGATGCCGCTGAACAAGGCCGGCAGGATTGCGAAATACTTCGCCAGGTCGTTCGCCAACGAGAATGTGGTCAACGCGCCGCGGGTGATCAGCAATTGCTTGCCGATTTCCACCACCTCGATCAGCTTGGTGGGATCGGAGTCGAGATCGACCATGTTCCCGGCCTCTTTGGCTGCCGAGGTTCCCGTGTTCATCGCGACCCCGACATCGGCCTGGGCAAGGGCGGGAGCATCATTGGTCCCGTCACCGGTCATCGCGACGAGACGTCCGCCTTCCTGTTCCTTCCGGATCAGGGCCAGTTTGTCTTCCGGGGTGGCCTCCGCCATGAAGTCGTCGACGCCCGCCTCGTCGGCAATCGCCTTCGCGGTCAACGGATTGTCGCCGGTGATCATGATCGTGCGAATACCCATCGCCCGGAGTTCGGCGAACCTGTCAGCCATTCCCGGCTTTACGACGTCGGACAACGCGATCACGCCGAGGATCGAGGTACTCTCACCATGCTTGACGGCAACTACCAGCGGCGTTCCGCCCGCTTGGGCGATGTCGTTCACGGTGTCGGTCACCGCGCTCTCCGCGTGTCCACCGCCACTGACGACCCAGTTCATCACCGCATCTGCTGCACCCTTTCGGATTTGGCGTCCGGAGTGGTCGAGTCCGCTCATCCGGGTTTGTGCCGTGAACGGAACGAACTCGGCGCGTTCTTCGTCCAACGTCGGCTCGGCAGCGAGACCGAAATCCGCTGCGCACAGCTCGACGATGCTCCGTCCCTCGGGAGTTCCGTCGGCCAGGCTCGACAAGCGAGCTGCCGCAGCAAGATCGTCGGCGGATACACCGGGCGCCGGATGGAGTGCGGTGGCCCGGCGGTTACCGAAAGTGATGGTTCCGGTCTTGTCCATCAACAGGGTGTCGATGTCGCCCGCAGCTTCCACCGCGCGCCCCGACATCGCGAGAACGTTGCGCTGGACGAGGCGGTCCATGCCCGCGATACCGATCGCCGAGAGCAGCGCTCCGATGGTCGTCGGGATCAGGCAGACGAGAAGTGCGATCAGCTTGATCGGATCCTGCTCGTGCCCCGCGTACAAGCCCATCGGGCCGATGGCTACGACGGCGAGGAGGAAGATGACGGTCAACGACGCGAGCAGGATGTTGAGCGCAATCTCGTTGGGTGTCTTCTGACGTGAAGCACCCTCGACGAGCGCGATCATCCGGTCCACGAACGAACTGCCCGGTGCTGCGGTGATTTCCACGACGATGCGGTCCGAGAGAACCGTCGTACCACCGGTGACGGCGCACCGGTCACCACCGGATTCACGGACCACCGGCGCGGATTCACCGGTGATCGCCGATTCGTCTACGGAGGCAATACCTTCGACCACGTCGCCGTCGCCGGGGATGACCTCGCCGGCAACCACTATCACCCGATCGCCGACCACCAGTTCGGTGCCGGAAACCGATTCGATCGCACCGCTCATCGTGATCCGATGTGCTGTGGTGTCCTGCTTCACCTTTCGCAGGCTCGCCGCCTGCGCCTTGCCGCGCCCTTCGGCCACGGATTCGGCGAGGTTCGCGAAGATCACCGTGAACCAGAGCCACAGGGTGATCACCCAGGAGAACACCGAGGGATCGGCGATCGCCATGACAGTGGTGATGACGGAACCGACGAACACCACGAACATGACCGGGTTGCGGGCGAGGTGGCGTGGGTCGAGTTTGCGCACGGCCCCCGGCAACGCGGTGATCATCTGCCGCGGGTTGAAAACGCCAGCGTGTACTTGACGGGACTGGCCTGGATCAACCTTGTCGGCAGCGTCTTGCGCTACCACGGGTTTCTCACTGATACGCACGGTCATTGAAGAGCCTCCGCTAGCGGGCCCAGCGCGAGGGCCGGGAAGAATGTAAGTGCAGCAACAAGAACGACGGTGCCGGTCAACAAACCGGTGAACATCGGTCCGGACGTCGGGAGGGTGCCGGCCGTCGGCGCCACCTTCTTCTGCGAGGCAAGAGCACCGGCCAAAGCGAGAACGAAGATGATCGGCAGGAATCGGCCGAGAAGCATGCAGATTCCGAGAGACGACTGGAACCAGTCGCTGGTGACCGTCAGACCGCCGAAGGCGCTGCCGTTGTTGTTGGAGGCGGAGGCGAAGGCGTAAAGCACCTCACTGAACCCGTGGATCGATCCCGGCGTGCCCGGATCTCCCCCATTGCCTTGATAACCGGTGGTCGAACCGAGGATGACGGTGATGGCGGTACCGATCAAGACCAGCGCGGGCATGACCAGAATCGACAGCGCCGCAAGGGTGATCTCGCGTCGACCCAACTTCTTGCCGAGATATTCGGGCGTGCGACCGACCAGCAGTCCGCCGACGAACACTGCGATCAATGCCAGCACAAGAATCCCGTAGAGGCCGGTTCCGACTCCACCTGGCGCAATTTCGCCGAGCAACATGTTGAGCAGGACCGCGCCGCCGCCGAGGGGTGACATGCTGTCGTGGGCCGAGTTCACCGCGCCCGTCGACGTTCCCGTGGTCGCCACCGCGAACAACGCCGATCCGGGGATTCCGAAGCGAACTTCCTTGCCCTCCATCATCGAACCAGCTGCTGTGGCGGCAACACCGCGTGCGCCGGATTCGGCAGCGAGCGTGACTGCGAGCAGCCCGCTCCACAGGATTCCCATCACTGCCAGCAGGGTGAGGCCTTGCCTACGATCCCCGACGAGAGTTCCGAACGTTCGGGTGAGGCAGACCGGAATCAACAGGATCGCCAGGATCTCGACGACATTGCTCAACGGGGTGGGGTTCTCGAACGGGTGCGCCGAGTTGGCAGCCAAGATCCCGCCACCGTTGGTGCCGAGTTCCTTGATCGCTTCCTGGGACGCGACGGGGGCCAGTGCATTGGTGACCGCATTGCCGTCGAGGCCGGTGGAGGCGAAACCGCTGTGGAACGACTGGATCACTCCCTGGCTCAACAGGATCAGGGCGATCACGAAGGAGAACGGGAGGAGGATGCGCAGAGAACCACGCGTCAGATCGACCCAGAAGTTGCCGATCTCGCCGCCCCTGGCCACCCGAATGAAGCCGCGAACCAATGCGATGGCCACCGCCATGCCGACCGCTGCCGAGACGAAGTTCTGCACCGCCAGACCGACGGGCTGAACGAAGTTGCTCATCGTCGTTTCCGGCGTGTACGACTGCCAGTTGGTGTTCGCCACAAACGAAATCGCGGTGTTGAACGCTACGGCAGGACTGACCCCGGACAGACCGTCACTCAGCGGCAGTACTCCCTGAATCCGTTGCAGGAAGTACAGGAACAATGCGCTGGCCAGCGAGAATCCGAGAACGCTTGCGGCGTAGCCGTACCACGTCTGCTCGGCCCTCGAGTCGATCCGACCGACGCGGTAGATCACACTCTCGACCCGAAGATCTCGCGTCGACGAGTAAACACGCGCCATGTAGTCGCCCACCGGAACGTAGGCGATTGCCAGAACGACGAGGACAAAAGCGATCTGCAGGCCGGCTGCAAGAGCGGGCGACATCAGAACCTCTCAGGATCTACGAGTGCAACGAGCAGGTAAATGACCAATGCCGCGGCGACGGCGATCAGAACCACGCTGACCACACCGGCAACCGTCATTTGGGAGCGCTCGCCTGTAGGGCGCGCAGTACCAGCGCGCACACGAGAAAACCGCCGAGAATCAGAGCAACGTAGGCCAGATCGGCCATGAGCTTCCCTCTTCGAAATCTTTTGCCGTGCTGCTGTGCATCGCAGCCATGACGCGCGGTCGCCCTCGACCGGATGCGCTCTCTCAGCTTCGACCTCCGGAAAGGCCGATTCCGCGTCTCTGACGATCCGCTTACGCACTGACCTGGCGTCTTGACGCGATCTTGACGCGAAACCGAAGTTCACTAATACTGAAACAAGTTACTGTTCGTTCGAACGAACAGTTTTGCGAAGGGAACCTGATGACTTCTCGAACCGACCACGATCTCGCCCCCGGTCTTGTCGACCAGGTTGCGAGTCTGGCCTCGGGCGCCACCTCGTCCGTCGCGGCCACGGAGGCAACGCTGAGCCGGATCGAGGCCACTCAGCCTCACCTCAATGCGTTCAAGATCGTGCGGCGCGAGAAGGCACTCGAGGAAGCTGCCGAGGCCGACAGGCGTCTCGCACTCGGCGAGCGCCTACCTCTTCTCGGCGTGCCGATCGCAGTGAAGGACGACGTCGACATCACCGGCGAACCCACCGCCTTCGGTTGCCCTGGCGATTTCCCGGCCAAGACCGAGGACTCGGAGATGGTTCGACGCCTCCGCGACGCCGGCGCAGTGATCGTGGGCAAGACCAACAGCCCGGAATTGGGCCAGTGGCCCCTTACGAGCGGTTCAGCCTTCGGTTACACGCGCAATCCGTGGTCGCGTCACCACACTCCAGGCGGATCGTCGGGCGGCACCGCCGCGGCCGTCGCCGCCGGATTGGTCAGCGCCGGAATCGGTTCCGACGGTGCCGGTTCCATCCGAATCCCTGCGGCCTGGACCAACCTCGTCGGAATCAAACCGCAGCGCGGGCGCATCTCCACCTGGCCCGACGCCGAAGCGTTCTACGGCCTGACGGTCAACGGCCCGCTCGCGCGCACCGTCGCCGACGCGGCACTGCTGCTCGACGTCGCTGCCGGCAACCATGACGGCGACCTCCACAAGCCGACACCGGTCACCGTCAGCGACGCGGTGGGACGCGACCCCGGAAAACTGAAAATCGCGCTTTCCCTTCGCAATCCGTTCACCGCCACTCCCGTGAAGCTGGACCCGGAAGTGCGCCTGGCCGTGCATTCGATCGCCGACACGCTGCGGGAGCTCGGACACCACGTCGTCGTCGACGATCCCGCATACGGCCTGATCTTCGGCCTGAACTTTCTGCCCCGCTCACTCGTCGGGGTCCACGACTGGCTCGGACGCGTTCCCGACCCGACACTGGTCGATGCCAGAACACGCGGAAATGCCCAGAACGGCAAGCTACTTCGCGGCGCACCTCTGCGCGCGGCCCGCGCGGCCGAGCCACGGATGCGAAAGCGGATCGGAGCGATCTTCGACACCTACGACGTCGTCCTGGCACCCACGACGGCAACTCCACCGATCATGGCGACCGCGATCGACGGCATCGGTGGCTGGGACACAGACAAGGTCATGACCGGCGCCTGCCCGTACGCGTGGCCGTGGAACGTCCTCGGCTGGCCCTCGGTCAACGTGCCGGCCGGATTCAGCAAGGCCGGCCTGCCCATCGGTGCGCAGTTGATGGGCAACGAGAACACCGAACCTCTGTTGGTCTCCCTCGCTTCACAATTGGAATCGGTCCTGCGTTGGGATCAGATCCGCCCCGAGCCGTGGTGGTGACCCGATGAGTAACCGGGACGTCCGCGAGCGAATACTCGACGCCGTTCTGCACGTCGTCGGTACCGACGGCATCCCGGGTGTGAGCAACCGGCGCATCGCCGCGCAGGCCGGCGTCTCACTCGGATCGATCACGTATCACTTCGCGAGCCAGTCGGACATGCTCCGCGCTGCTCTGTCTCGTTTCGTGACCGACGAGACGACGCGCCTGCGCGCCTTGGCCGAGGAGTACCGCGACAAAGGTCTGAGCGTCGAGGACGCCGCGGCAATAGCCGAAAAGGTGACGCGAGATCTTTCGTTCTCGGCCGAGCGGATCGCGCCGTTCGAGATGTACATCGCCGCCGGGCGCGACCACGAACTCCACGAAGTCGCCGTCGAATGCTTCGCCGCCTACGACGATTTGACCGTCACGATTCTGACGGCACTCGGTGTACCTGATCCGGAGTCGATTGCATCGACGCTCGTCGCCGTCATCACCGGCCTCCAACTCCGACGCCTGGCCACCGGCGTCGACGAGCAGGACATCGGCGCGGCGATCCTCAGGGTCCTCCGGCCCTAGAAGCCCAGCCGGCCGAGCTGCTTCGGGTCGCGCTGCCAGTCCTTGGCGACCTTGACGTGCAGCTCCAGGAAGATCCGCACACCGAGCAGCTTCTCGATCTGCAGGCGCGCACTGGTACCGACTTCCCGCAGACGCGCTCCGCCCTTACCGATGACGATGCCCTTCTGACTGGGCCGCTCGACGTAGAGCAGTGCATGCACGTCGAGCATCTCGCCCTGCTTCTCGGTGCGACCCTCACGCGGGATGACCTCCTCGATCACCACAGCCAGGGAGTGCGGCAATTCTTCGCCGAGCCCCTCGAGCGCAGCCTCACGGATCAGTTCGGCCATGAGCACCTCTTCGGGCTCGTCCGTCAGTTCCCCGTCCGGGTAGAAGGCCGGGCCCTCGTCCATCAGACCGGCGAGGACGTCGACCAGGATCTCGACCTGTTCACCCGACTTCGCGGACACCGGAACGACCTCGGATTCGGGGCCGAGCAGGGTGGACAGCGCGAGCAACTGCTTTCCGACGGCGTCGCGGCTGACCTTGTCGATCTTGGTCACGATGCCGACAAGCTTGGTCTTGGGCGCCATCTGACGGACCTGCTGCACGATCCAGCGGTCTCCGGGCCCGATGGCCTCGTCGGCCGGGATGCACAGGCAGATGACGTCGACCTCGGAGTACGTGTCGCGAACCAGGTCATTGAGGCGCTGCCCGAGCAAAGTGCGGGGCTTGTGCAGTCCAGGGGTGTCCACCAGGATCAGCTGCGCATGCTCGCGGTGAACGATGCCGCGAATCGTGTGGCGCGTCGTCTGCGGGCGCGAGGACGTGATCGCGATCTTGCTGCCGACCAACGCGTTGGTCAGCGTGGACTTGCCCGTATTGGGTCGACCCACGAAACACACGAAGCCTGACCGGAATTCGTTCTTGCTCATAACTGCTCCTCGCTGAACTCTCGCTCAGTCATCGGTGTCTTCTGTCTCTTCGTCTTCGGACGGCGGGATGCGCTGCACGAACACCGTGCTGATGCGTACCCGGCCTCGGCCCGTATTGGTTCCCTCGCCGCGCAGGATCAAACCGTCGTACTCCACTTCGGAACCGGGAAGTGGCACTCGGCCGAGTACGTATCCGATCAGCCCGCCGACGGTCTCCACCTCGTCGAGTTCGAGTTCGAGATCGAACAATTCACCGAGGTCTTCGATGGGAAGTCTCGCGGATACGCGGAACATTCCGTCACCGAGATCCTCGATGGGCGGCGTCTCGTCCTCGTCGTACTCGTCGGCGATCTCACCGACGATCTCTTCGATGACGTCCTCGATCGTGACGAGCCCGGCGATTCCGCCGTACTCGTCGACGAGTATCGCCATGTGGTTGCGGTCGCGCTGCATCTCGGCCAGCAAGCTGTCGAGCGGCTTCGAGTCGGGAACGAAGACGGCGGGCCGCATGACGTCGCAGACGTTGACGTTCCGGCCGCCGTCGGGCAGGTGGTAGGTCTGCTTGACCAGATCCTTGAGGTAGACGACACCGAGCACGTCGTCGACGTTCTCCCCGATGACCGGCAGGCGCGAGTGACCACTGCGGACGGCCAACGACGTTGCCTGCCCGGCATTCTTGTCGTTCTCGATCCACACCATGTCGGTGCGGGGCACCATCACCTCGCGCGCCGACGTGTCTCCCAGTTCGAAGACGGACTGGATCATTCGGCGTTCTTCGTCGGCCACGACGCCACGTTCCTGCGCCATGTCCACGAGTTCACGCAACTCGATTTCCGACGCGAACGGGCCGTTGCGGAAGCCCTTACCCGGGGTCAATGCGTTACCCACGAGGATCAGGACGCGACTGATCGGCCCGAGCAGAACCCCGATCCACAGCAGTGGCAGCGACGCGGCCATCGCGATGGAGTACGCATGTTGGCGCCCAAGCGTTCTCGGTCCGACGCCGATGACCACGTACGAGACGAGAACCATGATCACCGCGGTGACGGTCAGTGCCCAGCCCAGCGAGAGGACGTCGATCAGGCCGCCCACGAGTACGACGGTGGCCGTGATCTCGCACAAAATGCGAAGCAGGACCATCAGATTCACGTATCGCGGACGATCGGTCAGGATGCGTTGCACTCGCGCGGCGCCGGCTCGCTCTTCCTTTGCCATCTCGTCGATCCGCGCCGACGAAATGGTGTTGAGCGCCGAGTCGACGGCCGCGAACACACCACCGACCGGGACAAGAGCAATCGCCAGAACAAAGAGCGCTATGGCGCTACTCACTACAGAACCCCCGGATAACTGTTATCGGTCCACTCCGTCGACGAAACCGGTCTTACCGAGCAGCTTCTGATCGCGTTCGGCCAGTGCTGCTTCGCGGTCGATACGGCGAAGGTCTTCGTACCACTCTTCGAGGAGGTTGTTCTGCAAGCCGAACATCTCCTTCTCCTCCTCCGGCTCCGCATGGTCGTAGCCGAGGAGGTGCAACACACCGTGGACGGTCAGGAGGGCAAGTTCGTGAGCCAGTGAATGCCCGGCCTTGTCAGCCTGATCCGCGGCAAAAGACGGACACAGCACGATGTCGCCGAGCATCGACGGCCCCGGCTCGGGGGAATCGGGACGGCCACCAGGCTCGAGTTCGTCCATCGGGAACGACATGACGTCGGTCGGGCCCGGCAGGTCCATCCAGCGAACGTGCAGATCCGCCATCGTCGCGGAGTCGACGAGAACCATCGACAGCTCGGCCGCCGGATGGACATCCATCCGAGCGATCACGAAACGGGCAACGCTGATCAACTCCGGTTCGGAGATGTCCATGCCCGATTCGTTCGAGACCTCGATGCTCATGTGCGACGCTCTTTCCTGGGAAAAGTAGGGGTTGATGCGTCGCTCAGCCTACCGTCGCGGTGAATGAGCATGTGCAGCGCGGCGCTGCGCCCGGTTTCCGACCGCCAACTCGCCGGACCGATCCGATTCGTGACGCTCGTAAGCGTCGACGATGTGAGAGACCAGCCGATGACGTACGACGTCGCTGCTGTCGAGAGTGGCGAAATGAATATCGTCGATCCCGGTGAGGATTTCGGATGCCGCGCGCAGACCCGAACGGGCCCCGCCCGGCAGATCGACCTGGGTCACGTCTCCGGTGACCACGATCTTGGAACCGAACCCGAGGCGGGTCAGGAACATCTTCATCTGCTCGGCCGTGGTGTTCTGCGCTTCGTCCAAGATGATGAAGGCGTCGTTGAGCGTCCGGCCACGCATGTAGGCGAGCGGAGCGACCTCGATGACTCCGGCCTGCATCAACTTCGGAATCGCCTCGGGATCCATCATGTCGTGCAATGCGTCGTGCAGCGGGCGGAGATACGGATCGATCTTCTCGTGCAGCGTGCCGGGCAGAAAGCCCAGTCGCTCCCCGGCCTCGACTGCCGGCCTGGTCAAGATGATCCGAGAGACCCGCTTGGCCTGCAACGCCTGAACGGCCTTGGCCATGGCGAGGTAGGTCTTGCCGGTACCGGCCGGGCCGACTCCGAACACGATGGTGTTCTCGTCGATGGCGTCGACGTAGCGTTTCTGGTTGAGGGTCTTCGGCCGAATCGTCTTGCCCCGACGCGAAAGAATGTCGAGGGAGAGCACCTCGGCCGGAGACTCGCCGACCTCGTTGGTGAGCATGCCGATGGTTCGTCGAACAGCGTCCGGGGCAATGGGCTGCCCTCGACCGGCCAACGACGCCAATTCACTGAACACACGTTCTGCCAGCGCCACGTCTGCAGCCGTCCCCGACAAGGAGATGGTTCCGCCACGTACATGAATGTCGGCACGAAGCTCACGTTCGATCGCGGTGAGATTCTCGTCCGTCGCCCCCAGGATTTGACGCACGGTCTCCGGCGCCAGATCCATACTCGAACGGACGGTGCGCTCTGCGGGCAGAGCGCGCTCGGTGATGGTGGTTACACGGTTCCCGTCGAGTTCACTGTGTTCACTCACGTGGTGAATATGGCCTGCTTTCTGGTCCGATCAGCCCACTCGACTCGTGAGCCTCGATACTTCGAAGTCTAGCGCCAGAGTCGGACACGGCCCACTTGTTAATCGTCCCGGCCTAATCCTCGCGGCGACCGGACGGCAGCGATTCGCGGATCCACTCCGACGCTTCGGCGACGATCTCGGAGCTTCTGTCCGGACTGATACCCGCGATGACCAGGCACACGGCGGCAAAGGATTCGCCCGAGTCCGTGATGAGCCCACTGTTGGCCTGATCGAACAAAGTGATCGTGATCGCCTCGGTCATCGCTACCAGAGTCTCGGCCGGCAGGTATTTCGAGAAGGTTCCGTCACGCTGACCGCGCTCGACGACGCTGATACTCACGGCGCGCGCGGGCTCCATCAGATCGAGAATCCGCTGCTCCCCCAACTCTTTGCGAGCAAAGCTGAGCAGCATCCGGAAGCGATCACCGACCGGCCATGACAGCAATGCCAGTACGGCAGTCGCCAGATCCGGGCGCTCGGGCGGCTCGCCGGCTTGGCTCAGCGCAGCTACGAGATCGGTCGACGCCTCGTCCACGATGCCGTTGATCAGCGCCTCTCGGCTGTCGAAATGCGCGTACACGGTTCGCCTGACCACACCGGCGGCCTTTGCGACGTCGTCCATGCTCGCATCCGGATCAGCAGCGAACGCCGTGATCGCCGCCTCGATGATGCGATTGCGATTGGCCGCGGCCTGACTACGACGCTGCCGTCCGCCCGATTCGGCAGTTCCCGAAACGACTGTGCCCGAATGCGTCAACGCGCGTTCCACCTCTTTCGACTGCCCAACTGTGATCTAGGTCAATCATAGTTGCACATCGGTGTGCAAGTTATTAATTTACACATCAGTGTGCAAATAGATCGAGGAGTGTCTTCGATCATCAGGAACGGAGTCGCGTCATGACGACACTCATGAGCAAACCTGTCTCGGAGATGGACCAGCCGTACTCACGGCGGTGGGCCGCGCTCGGGGTGTTGTGCCTGAGTCTGCTGATCGTCGTGATGGCGAATACCGCGCTGATCGTCGCGGCGCCGGACATGACCAGAGACCTCGGCCTCACCAGCACGCAACTTCAATGGGTCATCGACGGCTACACCGTTCCCTACGCCGCATTGATGCTGCTGTTCGGCGTGATCGGTGACAAGTACAGTCGCCGCGGCGCACTTCTCGCCGGACTCGCCGTGTTCGCCGGCGGCGCCGTCTTCGGCAGCATCGCGGACACCACCAACGCCGTCATCGCGGCACGAATGATCATGGGCGTCGGCGCCGCGATCATCATGCCCGCGACGCTTTCGCTTCTGGTCGCTACCTTTCCCAAAGCGGAGCGATCACGCGCCATCGCGGCGTGGGCGGCGACATCGGGTCTCGCGATTGCACTCGGTCCGCTGTTGGCCGGATGGATTCTCGACAGTCATTCCTGGAGCATCACTTTCCTGATCAACGTCCCGATCGCCGCAGTCGCTGCCGTCGCCGCCGTAATTCTGGTGCCGCCGAGCAAGGCCGAGCACCTGGGCCGGATCGACTGGATCGGCGGCGCACTCTCGGTGGTCACCATCGGCTCGCTCGTGTACTCGATCATCAACGGATTCCACTTCGGGTGGACCGGCGGACCCATCGGTGCCGCCGTACTCGCTGCGATCGGCCTCGTCTCGTTCGTCCTCTGGGAACTGCGTCACCCGCAGCCACTGCTCGACGTCCGTAAGCTCGGCCAGCGCATGGTCGGCGGCGCGACGCTCGCCGTACTTCTGCTGTTCCTGGCCGCCTTCGGCGCCATCTACTTCATCTCACAGCAGTTCCAGTTCATCCTCGGCTACGGCGCACTCGAAACCGGTGTTCGTTTGCTGCCCTTGGCAATTGCCGTTTCGATCGGCGCCGTTGTCAGTGGGCGGATCACTCCGCTGATCGGCGTCCGGGCGTCCATCGTCGGCGGCATGGTGGTCGCCGCGATCGGCGTTCTGATTCTCACGCAGGTCGACGGCGATTCGGGCTACTGGATGTTCGCAGTCCCACTGATCCTGCTCGGCCTGGGCATCGGTCTCAGCGAACCGCCGGCCACCGACGCCATCATGGACAACTTCTCCGAGGACGATCTCGGTGCTGCGGGTGGCCTCAACGACACCGCCATCGAACTCGGCGGCTCGCTGGGTATCGCGATCCTCGGCTCGATCCTCGCTGCGAGCTACAAGGATTCGATTGCCGGATTCATCAATGGAATGCAGGTTCCGCAGTTGACGGGCGAACTTGCACAACAGGCTGCGTACGCGATGGAGGTGTCGGGCGAATCCGTCGGCGGCGCTTCGTTGGTCGCCGAAGAGATGGCAGGCAACCCGTTGGCTGCAGCTCAGGCAGGGCCGTTGCTCGACGCCGCAGGCAGTGCCTACGCCGACGCGATTTCGGCGGCCAGTTGGGCGGGCGGTCTTGCACTGTTCGTGGGGGCAGTTGTCGTGGCGTTCATCCTGCCGGGCAAGAAGGCCCCTGTGGAAGTGGACCCCGCGTCAGTCTGACGTGCTCGGAGCGAGCGGGTCTTCGGCGAGAACCAACTCGCGGGAGACCCGCCACGACTCGGTCGAGGGTGAGAGAAATGCGTCGTGTCCTTCGCCCTCGATCACACGCAGTGACACGGGATCACCAGCCGCTTCCGCGGCTTTCGCGTACCGGGAGCTCACCTTGGCCGGCACCTGCAGGTCCTCCGCACCCGTAACGCACACAACGGGGACGCCGATCGGCAATCGATGCTGCGGCGACGCACTGCGATACAGATCCGGGTCCGCGTCGAACGGAACGCCGAACAGATCCTCGATGAAGCTGATCCGTCGTCCACGCTCGCCTGCCGACGCCAGATCGAGTGCGGCCGCCTGTGCGATGACCCGTTCAGGCCGGGTGAACGTGTCCTTCTCCCCCGCCAGCCACACTGCAAGATGTCCTCCGGCCGAATGCCCGAGCAAGCGAATCTGATTCAGATCCAATTCGGCCGAGGACTTCGCGGCAACCAGTCCGGGGATTTCGTCGTATGCCGTTTTCACGTCGGCGGACATCTCCGGCCAACCACCGCCCGCCCCGAGACGGCGGTATTCGATGTTCCACACCGCGACGCCGTGCCGCGCGAGTTCGACGGCAAATGCGGTGCCCAGAGTCAATCCGTACTGCCCGCTCCAGAAGCCGCCGTGGATCTGCATGACGACCGGGATCGGGCCGTCAACGACTCCGTCGGGAACGTAGAGATGCCCGAACTGCTGCTCGTGTCGGCCGTACGGAATCTTGAATCGAGGCACCGAGGAAATCTATCTCAGGCGAGGGCGCTGCCTGCGGCCCAGTCTGCCCAGGAAAGGGTCCAGTCGCCGTTCTGCCACACCTCCAGCGGAGCGCCGCCGGTGTTCTTGATCTCGACGACATCTCCCGGCTGCGAGAAATCGAAGAACCATTTGGCATTGGCCGCACTGAGATTGAGGCAACCGTGCGAGGTGTCGGTGTTTCCCTGCGCCCAGACGGTGCTCTCCAACTCGTGAAGATAGATACCGTCCGTGCTGATGCGGGTGGCCCAGTTGATGGATTCCTTGTAGCCCAGGCGCGAGTTGATCGGCAGACCGTAGGTCGACGAATCCATGATGACGGGATTTGCCTTGTCCATCACGGTGTACGTGCCGGGCTGGGTCCAGAACGAGAGCGTCGTGCCGCCGATCGTCTCGGTGCCGCCCATTCCCATCGAGGTCGGCATTTCCTTGATCACCTGACCGTTTTCGTAGACGGTCACCATCTTGGTGTTGTCGTCGGCGACCGAGACGTGGGAGTCGCCGATCTTGAAGGACACGGTGTCGTCCTGCTGGCCGTACAGGCCGTTGCCGAGCTGCTTGCCGTAGATGTTCGCGTTCACCGAGACCGTCGTGCCTGGTGCGTAGTAGTTCTGCGGTCGCCAGTGAACGTTCTGACCGTCGACCCAGTACCACGATCCCTGTACGGGCGGATTGGTTGTGACCAGCAGAGACTTCTCGGCCGCGGCCTTGTCACCGATCAACTCGTCGAAATGAACGGCGACGACGGTGCCGACACCGTACGTGCCACCGTCCGATATCGAGGCGCCACCGGTGGTGTTGATGTACGCCCGGGTCTGGTTACTCGGCGCGACGGTGGTCAGCGTCGTGTTCTTGGTCGTGGCAACACCGTTCGCGTCGACGGCGTCGACGACCAGCTTGTAAGTCTTGCCGTATCCGAGTGGTTCGCTCGGTTTCCAGGACGTCTTGTCCGGCGTGGTGATACCGGCGACTTCCTTACCCTCGGGATTGGTCAGCGCGACGGTCGTCAGTGTTCCCTTCGCGACCTGGACCTCGATGGGGTCGAGTGGACTCACCGGAGTTCCGCCGTCCGCCGGTGTGACGGTGACGAGCGCCTCGCTGGTCGGGGTAGTGGTGACGGCGCTGCTGGAGGAACCCGTGTTGTCTCCGGTGGAGACCGTGCACCCCGCGACGAGCATCAACGCCGCCGCGGCACACACCGCTCCAACGATTCGCATATGCGCACGTGACAACATCTGGCCTCCTGAAATCCCCGAACCAACTCACGCCGAAGGCGACCCCCGACGTCTTTACGATAGTGCGCAAATCTGACACTTCGCTGAGCGCCGGATCCGATTCAGCTCGGGATCACAACAAGATCAGTGCAGTGGCCGTGGTCCCCAACGATCGGTCAGCACTCCGATCGCGCCCAGAGCAACAGCCCCGGCGGTCGACGTACGCAGGACCGTCGGGCCGAGAAGCACCGGAGTGGCCCCGGCCTCCGACAACGCGCTGATCTCCGAATCGTCCAGCCCACCTTCGGGACCGACAACCAGAAATACCTCGTCCGCGCTCGCCAGCGGCAAACCGGCCAACGGCGTCGTCGCCGATTCGTGAAGCACCGCAACCACAGCGCCACGGGCAACGGCGTCACGAACCAACGCGATCACCGCCGGCGTCTTGTGCAGTTCCGCAATTTCCGGGACGAACGCGCGTCTGGACTGCTTTGCCGCAGACACTGCCGCACTTCGCCAGCGTGCGACGCCCTTGGCGAGCTTGGGGCCCTCCCACTTGGCGACACAACGCAAGGACTGCCACGGGATCACCGCGTCGATCCCCGCCTCGGTCGCCAGTTCGACGGCCAACTCGGAACGCTCGGCCTTGGGAAGTGCCTGAACGAGGGTCACCAACGGCTTGGGCTGCTCGAGAACCTGAACGTCACTGACCAACAGTTCCAGGCGGTCCTTGCCGACGCTCGTCACCTCGGCGTCGGCCACCCGGCCACGGCCGTCGGCCAACACCAATCGCTCACCGACGCCGATCCGGCGGACAGTGGCCGCGTGGCGACCCTCCTGTCCGTCCAGAACTGCGATTTCACCGACGCCGGGAACCGGGTCGAGAAAGAAGACCGTTGCGGCCACCGTCAGCGGCCGCTGAATGCTTCGCGAAGACGCGAGAACAATCCACCGCTGTTCTGCGAGGCCGTCGAGACAACCTCGGCCTCGTCACGATCGCGGAGCAGCTTGAATTCCTTGAGCAGCTTGGACTGCTTGTGATCGAGACGGCTCGGGATGACCACCTCGAGGTGAGCGTGCACGTCGCCGCGCACTCCCGACCGCAGTTTCGGCATGCCATGACCGCGAAGAACAGCAACGTGTCCGGGCTGGGTGCCTGGCTCGATGGTGATTTCCTTGGGGCCGTCGATGATGGTGTCGACGGTGACAGTCGTACCGAGCGCTGCGTCGACCATCGGAACGCGGATCGTGCAGTGCAGGTCTTCACCGTCTCGAACGAAGACATCGTGCTGCTGCTCGACGATCTCGACGTAGAGGTCGCCGGGGTGTCCGCCGCCCGGGCCCACTTCACCCTGCGCGGTCAAACGGATGCGCATGCCACCGGCGACGCCCGCGGGAACCTTCACGGTGATGTCACGCTTGGCCCGAACTCGGCCGTCGCCGCCACACTTGTGGCAGGGATCCGGGATGGTCTCACCGGCACCGCGGCACGTCGGGCAGGGACGCGAGGTCATGACCTGACCGAGGAACGAGCGCTGGATGGACTGAACTTCGCCGGCACCGTTGCAGGTCTCACAGCGGACAGGCTTGGAGTCGCCGTTGGTTCCGGCTCCGGTGCAGCTGTCGCACAGAATGGCCGTCTCGACGGTCACGTGCTTGCTGACTCCCGTCGCACATTCTGCGAGGGTCAGCTTGGTGCGAAGCAACGAGTCGGCTCCGGGCTGAACGCGACCGCGCGGCCCACGACCTGCGCCGCCACCGCCGCCGAAGAATGCTTCGAAGACGTCGCCGAGGCCGCCGCCACCGAATCCGCCGCCGAAGCCACCACCGCCGCCACCACCGGACTCGAGCGGGTCTCCGCCGAGATCGACGATGCGACGCTTCTCCGGGTCGGTCAGGACCTCGTAGGCCGTCGAGATCTCCTTGAACTTGGCCTGCGCCGCCTCGTCAGGGTTGACGTCCGGGTGCAGTTCGCGTGCCAGCTTGCGGTAAGCGCGCTTGAGCTCCTGGTCTGTCGCGTTCTTGTCGACGCCGAGCAATCCGTAGTAATCCCGTGCCACGTTGAGTCTCTCGTCCTTCTCTTACTTCTAGGTTTTCCTCAGTCCTCGCGAGGAGGCGTGCCGACGAATGTCGACGTCCGTCATCGCTCGGAGAGAACTTCGCCGATGTATCTGGCAACGGCGGCAACCGATGCAATTGTTCCCGGATAGTCCATCCGAGTGGGTCCGAGCACACCGACACCACCGAAAACGGTACCGGCCGCGCCGTAGCCAGTCGAAATCACAGAGGTTCCGCGCATCTGTTCGACCTGCGTCTCTTCACCGATCTGAACGGTGACCGTGCCGGAGTTCTGCGTCGCAGCGAGCAGTTTGAGGACCACTACCTGCTCTTCCAGTGCTTCGAGCACAGCGCGCAGCGAACCGGGGAAGCCGGCCAGACCGGAGAAATCGGCGGCGTTGCGCGTGAGATTCGAGGTTCCGCCCAGAACGAGACGATCTTCCGGATGTTCGACCAGGGTCTCGACCAGAACCGTTGCCGAGCGGATCACGGCGTCGCGAAGGTCGGCCGGAGACTCGTCGGCCAGTTCCGCTACGGCAATCGACGCGGCGGCCAGGCGCTTGCCTTCCAGTGCTCCGCCGAGAAGCGTACGCAACCGGGAAAGGTCTTCGTCTTCGAGGACGTCTCCGAGTTCGACGATTCGCTGATCGACGCGGCCGGAATCGGTGATGAGAACGAGAAGCAGGCGCGCCGGCGTCAACGCGACCACCTCGAGGTGGCGAACCGACGACGCGGACAGCGACGGGTACTGGACAACCGCGACCTGACGGGTCAGTTGCGCGAGCAGTCGCACACCGCGGCGCAGAACGTCGTCGAGATCGACACCCGACTCCAAGAACTCGAGGATCGCTCGACGCTCGGGCCCGGACATGGGCTTGACGTCGGCGATGCGATCGACGAATTCGCGGTATCCCTTGTCGGTGGGGACGCGGCCGGAACTGGTGTGCGGTTGGGCGATGTAGCCCTCGGCCTCGAGGAATGCCATGTCGTTGCGCACAGTGGCGCTCGACACTCCGAGGTTGTGACGCTCGACCAGTGCCTTGGATCCCACCGGGTCCTGGGTGGAGACGTAATCGGCCACGATTGCACGTAAGACCTCGAAACGCCTGTCGTCGGTACTCGACATCGTTGCCACCTCCGTTTCCTGAAAAGAACGAACACCGACATTTACACATCGGTTTCCACTGGCAGTCTAATCGCCCGAGCGCCAGAGACGGCTGTTGCCCTTACTGTGGAGTGAGATCGGCGAAAGGTCGATCGCACAACCATGGACAAGGCGGCACATGATCTTCAAAGGCGTGATGGACGGCAAACCGTATCCCGATCACGGACTGTCTCTACGCGACTGGTCGAAGTTCCCTCCACGTCAGGTTCGACTCGACGAGATCGTGACCACCACGAAGGTCCTCGAACTCGATCGCCTGCTGTCGGAGGACTCGACCTTCTACGGCGATCTGTTCCCGCACGCAGTGCAGTGGCGCGGCACTCTCTACCTCGAGGACGGTCTGCACCGAGCGGTTCGTTCGGCCCTGCGAAACCGCGTCGTGCTGCACGCGCGTGTCTTCGACTTCGACGCGATGCCCGGTGTCATCGAGGGAGTCCGCTGACGCTCAGGCGATAGTCACGAGCAACGCAGGTGTCGTTTGCCCCGGCCAGGTTCCGGTGAGCGTCGCCGAGCCCGAGACTCGATCTGCGTCGATCACTCTCGCCACAGTCAGTTCCAGATCTCCCGCGCGGATGATCGTGTCGGTGCCGACTGTCGAGCAGGTCACGGATTCGACTGCCGGTACGGAAGCGCGGGCCGTACCGCTGCCAACTACGTGAGCTGTCACGGGGATGCGATCGGCGGTGTCCGCGAAGACCAGTTCGACTCCGGCCCCACCGGTCAGAATCGCGGTCGCCACCGCGCTGACGTAGACCGGATCACAGCATGCGTCGTACACCCACCGCTCGCCCAGTACCGAATGATCCATGGTCGCGATCAGTGCGGCGTCCGCCCCGTCCAGCGGAGCACCTCGATAAGTGAGCGGGACCTGAAGAATTCGACCGTCGGCAGAGCGCATCAGGTGCGTCTCGATTCCGACCTCACCGTCCGGGTCGTCGAAACGATAGGCGTCGACGCGTTCGAGCGTCGAACAGTCGACCGACCCGAGCCACGGCTGCTTGGGCACCCACGCTCGGAGCAGGTCGTTCTTGGACGGATTCAGCTGCGCACGATGAATGATGGCCACCACGGCCACATTACGCGGCGAAGGATGGTTGCGCGTCAGGTCAGGATCGTGCGAATCACCGCATCAGCGAGCAGGCGACCACGGTCGGTGAGAACCACGTGATCGTTCTCGATCACGGCCAACCCGTCGACTACCACCTGTTCGGCCGAAAGACGTTCGGATGCAGACAGTTCCGACAACGGAAGTCCCGTACGCAACCGTGCGGTCAGCATGACTCGCTCCATGTGTTCGTCCTCGGCGGTCAGTTCTTCGCTGCCGCCGACGGGAAGTTCGCCGAGCGCCAACTGTTCCGCGTACCGCGCCGGGTGCTTGACGTTCCACCACCGCACTCCGCCGACGTGGCTGTGCGCGCCCGGACCGGCACCCCACCAGTCACCGCCGTCCCAGTAGCCGAGGTTGTGACGGCACCGGGTGTCGCCGGAGTCCGCGGTTTCCGCCTTTGCCCAGTTGGAGACCTCGTACCACCGCAAGCCTGCCTCGGACAGGCGTGAATCGATTCGTTCGTACCGCGAGGCCAGCACGTCGTCGTCCGGGGCGGGCAGTTCGCCGCGCCTGACCTTGCGAGCCATGGCGGTGCCGTCCTCGACGATCAACGCGTAGGCCGAGACGTGATCGACATCGGCGGAAAGGACCGCATCGAGTGAGGCGTCCAGGTCTTGATCGCGCTCCCCCGGGGTTCCATAGATCAAATCGAGATTCACGTGCGAAAAACCAGCTGCGCGAGCCTCTTTCGCGGCAGCGACGGCGCGACCGGGGGTGTGCGTGCGGTCGAGGATCTTCAGAACGTGCTGGGCGGCCGACTGCATGCCGAGGGAAATCCGGGTGAATCCAGCGCTGCGGAGAGCACCGAAGAACTCCGGCGACGTCGATTCGGGGTTCGATTCCGTGGTCACTTCGGCGCCGGACGCCAGGCCGAAGCTGCTCCGCACCGCCGACAGCACGTCGGACAATCCGTCACCACCGAGCAGCGACGGCGTTCCACCGCCCACGAACACGGTCTCCGCCGCCGGGGCGCCCGTCATCTCGGCCGCGAGATCGAGTTCGCGCCGCAGACCTTCCAACCACGATTGCGGCGAGGCGGAAGTTCCGAGCTCTCCGGCCGTGTAGGTGTTGAAATCGCAGTACCCACACCTGGTGGCACAGAACGGGACGTGGATGTAGATCCCGAACGGCCGTTTCCCGACACCCTCGAGCGATCGCGCGGGCAAGGCGAAGGGCGTCGCCTCGCTCTGTCGAGTGGGAGTCGTGCTGGTGGCATTCACGCCTCCAGTGTCCCAGCATCCGGAACGCACACCTATTCAGCCTGCGATGCAGGTCGGCGTACGGCTTGAACTCGATATTTCCCCCGTTTTTCGTGGAAATATGCGCCCGAGTCGGAATTATCGAGTTGACGTGGCACAATGGTCCGCATGACCGGACTCGGAGTGCGACTTGTGGCGCGTCGCCATGTCGACTTCAAGCGTGTGTGCAGCTCGTCGTGTCTGCACCTGTGTAGCTGTTGATCTTTCACTGATCTTCCAGCCTTTCCCGCTCATCTCCATCTGCTTCACCGAAACACTCTCTGCAGAGACATGCCTTTTCAGGGACGCAGCTTCTCCAGCTGCTCGTTTTCGTGAGCACACCTGCCGGCCGCGAGCTTTCCGAGACCGAGGACAGCCCCCTCGATTTCCGACACGGACCGGTGCGTCCCGATCAGACACCGCCACAGTTCATCGATAGTGCGTGCCGCGTGCCGATCAACCGCCCAGATCCAGGAGTTCATCGATGACGTCGACCACCGACGCCGCCACACCCGCCGATTCGGCAGCAGCTGCCGAAGCCCGGCCTGCACGCGCTGCGCGTCCCGCCAAGCGTCGCGCCGAAGGTCAGTGGGCCCTCGGTTACCGCGAGCCTCTCAACGCCAACGAGCAGGCCAAGAAGGACGACAACCCGCTCAACGTTCGGGCCCGCATCGAGAACATCTACTCCAAGCAGGGCTTCGACAGCATCGACAAGGGCGACCTTCGCGGCCGCTTCCGCTGGTGGGGTCTCTACACCCAGCGCGAAGAAGGCTACGACGGCACCTTCACCGGCGACGAGAACATCGACCTGCTCGAGGCCAAGTACTTCATGATGCGCGTGCGTTGCGACGCCGGCGCTCTCAACGTCGAGCAGCTGCGCACCATCGCCGGCATCTCGAAGGAATTCGGCCGGAACACCGCCGACCTCTCCGACCGCGAAAACGTCCAGTTCCACTGGATCGAGGTCGAGAACGTTCCGGAGATCTGGAAGCGCCTCGAAGCCGTCGGACTCAAGACCACCGAAGCGTGCGGTGACTGCCCCCGCGTCGTCCTCGGTTCTCCCCTGGCCGGCGAATCGCTCGACGAGGTCCTCGATCCCACCCCGGCGATCGACGAGATCGTTCGCCGCTACATCGGCGACCCCAAGTACTCCAACCTGCCGCGCAAGTTCAAGACCGCCATCTCCGGCCAGCAGGACGTCGTTCACGAGATCAACGACATCGCCTTCATCGGCGTGAACCACCCCGAGCACGGCCCGGGCCTCGACCTCTGGGTCGGCGGCGGACTGTCCACCAACCCGATGCTGGCGCAGCGCGTCGGCGCCTGGATTCCGCTCGACGAAGTCCCCGATGTCTGGGAGGGTGTCGTCTCGATCTTCCGTGACTACGGCTACCGCCGTCTGCGCGCGAAGGCCAGGCTCAAGTTCCTCGTCAAGGACTGGGGTATCGAGAAGTTCCGCGAGGTTCTCGAGACCGAGTACCTCGAGCGCCCGCTCATCGACGGCCCCGCGCCTGAGAAGCCCAAGCGCCCGATCGATCACGTCGGCATCCAGAAGACCCGCAACGGCCACAACGCAGTCGGTTTCGCTCCGATCGCCGGCCGCGTCTCGGGAGACATCCTGGCTCAGGTCGCCGACGCCGCGGAGAAGGCCGGCAGCGACCGGATCCGCTTCACTCCGTACCAGAAGCTGATCATCCTCGACGTCGCCGACGAGACGCTCGAGCCGCTCATCGCCGATCTCGACGCGCTGGGCCTTCCCGCCCGACCGTCACACTGGCGCAAGAACCTGATGGCCTGCTCCGGCATCGAGTTCTGCAAGCTCTCGTTCGCCGAGACCCGCAAGCGTTCGCAGGTGCTCGTGCCCGAACTCGAACAGCGTCTCGCCGACATCAACAGCCAGCTCGACGTGCCGATCACCATCAACATCAACGGTTGCCCCAACTCCTGCGCTCGCTCGCAGATCGCCGACATCGGCTTCAAGGGCCAGCTCGTCGACGACGGTGAGGGGAATCAAGTCGAGGGTTTCCAGGTTCACCTGGGAGGCAGCCTCGGATTCGACAGCGCCTTCGGACGCAAGCTGCGCCAGCACAAGGTCACCAGCGTCGAGATGGGTGACTACATCGACCGCGTCGTACGTCAGTTCGTCAAGAACCGCAACGAAGGTGAACGGTTCGCCGAATGGGCAGTGCGCGCAGACGAAGGAGATTTGCGATGACAGTGGACATTTCGCGAGCAACTGCCGACGAGCTTCGGGCCATCGCCGAGCGCGGTGCAGTAGAACTCGACGGAGCCGGCGCGCAGGAACTGTTGCAGTGGACCGAGGACACGTTCGGTGACTCGTACATCGTGGCGTCGAACATGCAGGATGGAGTGCTGGTTCACCTTGCCGCACAAGTTCATCCGGGCGTCGACGTACTCTTCCTCGACACCGGCTACCACTTCCCCGAAACCATCGGCACGCGTGACGCGGTCGAGCAGGTGTACGGCGTCAACGTCATCAACGCTCGTGCGCTGGCAAGCGTCGCCGAGCAGGATGTCGCCGAGGGCAAGGATCTGTTCGCCCGTGACCCCAACCGCTGCTGCGCACTACGCAAAGTCGCGCCGCTCAAGCAGACACTGTCCGGGTACAGCGCGTGGGTGACCGGCATCCGCCGCGTCGAAGCGCCCACCCGCGCCAACGCTCCCCTGATCTCCTTCGACGAAGCCTTCGGACTCGTGAAGATCAACCCGATCGCTCCCTGGTCGGACGAGGAGATGCAGAACTACATCGACACCAATTCCATCCTCGTCAATCCCCTTGTCGACGAGGGATATCCGTCCATCGGCTGCGCACCCTGCACCAGCAAGCCAGCCCCCGGCAGCGATCCGCGTAGCGGTCGTTGGGCCGGTGCCTCCAAGACAGAATGCGGGTTGCACGCATCATGACAGTTGACTTGACACCTTCACGGCCTCAGCTCGACGGCACACAGTTCGATACTCTCGACGCCCTCGAGTCCGAAGCGATCCACATCTTCCGAGAGGTGGCCGGCGAATTCGAACGCCCGGTCATTCTCTTCTCGGGCGGTAAGGACTCCACCGTGCTGCTGCACCTGGCGATCAAGGCCTTCTGGCCTGCGCCGTTGCCGTTCACCCTGCTGCATGTCGACACCGGCCACAACCTGCAGGAAGTCCTCGACTTCCGCGATCACGTGGTGGCCAAGTACAACCTGCGCCTGCACGTGGCCAGCGTCGAGGAGTACATCGCGGACGGCCGCCTCACCGAGCGTCCAGACGGTATCCGCAATCCTCTGCAGACCGTGCCGTTGCTGGACGCGATCTCCGAGAACCGCTTCGACGCCGTCTTCGGTGGCGCTCGCCGCGACGAGGAGCGCGCCCGCGCCAAGGAGCGGATCTTCTCACTGCGCAACGCTTTCGGCCAGTGGGATCCCAAGAAGCAGCGCCCGGAGCTGTGGAACCTCTACAACGGTCGCCACTCCCCCGGCGAGCAGGTGCGCGTCTTCCCGCTCAGCAACTTCACCGAGCTGGACATCTGGCGCTACATCGCCCGCGACAACGTCGAACTCGCCAGCATCTACTACGCCCACCAGCGTCCGGTGTACCAGCGCGACGGCATGTGGATGACCCCCGGAGTCTGGGGTGGTCCGGCTGACAGCGAAGAGCTGCAGACCCTTTCGGTGCGATACCGCACCGTCGGCGACGGTTCGACCACCGGTGCTGTTCTCTCCGATGCGGCCGACAACGAAGCGATCCTCGCCGAGGTTGCGGCATCACGTTTGACCGAGCGCGGCGCGACCCGTGGCGACGACCGAGTTTCCGAAGCGGCCATGGAAGACCGCAAGCGAGAGGGCTACTTCTGATGAGCGATCTGCTCAGACTGGCAACTGCCGGCAGCGTCGACGACGGAAAGTCCACACTCGTGGGCCGCCTGTTGTACGACACGAAATCCGTTCTCGCCGACCAGATCGACGCCGTGACCCGTGCGTCGGTGGACCGCGGTCTCGACACCCCTGACCTGTCGCTCCTGGTGGACGGACTGCGCGCCGAGCGTGAGCAGGGCATCACCATCGACGTGGCGTACCGCTACTTCGCGACCCCCAAGCGCACCTTCGTGCTCGCCGATACACCGGGCCACGTGCAGTACACCCGCAACACGGTCTCCGGTGCCTCGACGGCTCAGCTCGTGATCCTGCTGGTCGATGCTCGCAAGGGCGTCATCGCGCAGACTCGCAGGCACGCAGCGGTTCTCGCGTTGCTCGGTGTCCCGAAGCTCGTTCTCGCCGTGAACAAGATCGACCTCGTCGAGAACCCCGAAGAGGTCTTCACCTCGATCTCCGCCGAGTTCAACGAACTCACCAGCTCACTGGGCTGGGCAAGCGAAGACGTCGTCGAGATCCCGGTGTCGGCACTGCACGGTGACAACGTCGCCATCCGCTCCGACAAGACCCCGTACTACACCGGCCCCACGCTGATCGAGCACCTCGAGTCGATTCCGGTCGACGCCGAGCCACATCGCGTCGGTCTGCGTTTCCCGGTGCAGTACGTGATCCGCCCCCGCACCGCAGAGTTCCTCGACTACCGCGGCTACGCCGGTCAGGTCGCTGCCGGTTCCGTCGTGCCCGGCGACGAAGTGGTGATCCTGCCCTCGGGTACGCGCACCACCGTCACACGTATCGACACGGCCGACGGCGAACTGGACGTCGCCCACGCCGGACGCAGCGTCACGCTGATCCTGGCCGACGACGTCGACGTCTCTCGCGGCGACACCATCGCATCGCCGTCCGACGCACCCGAGCCGATCGGCGAATTCGACGCCACTGTCTGCTGGCTGGCCGAGAAGTCACTGCGCCCCGGTGCACGTCTGCTGCTCAAGCACGGCACGCGAACGACGCAGGCCATCGTGGGCAGCTTGGTGGAACGCTTCAACGAGCAGGACCTCACCACGGATCAGGGTCCGGACACTCTCGAGCTCAACGAGATCGGCAAGATCTCCATCCGGGTGGCCGAGCCGATCGTGGCTGACGACTACGCCGTGAACCGCCACACCGGCAGCTTCCTGCTGATCGATCCCGCTGGTGGAAACACTCTCGCAGCCGGCCTGGTGGGCGACGTCATTTCCGCTGTCGAATTGGGCGAGCGCGTCTAAGTCGATGGTTCCGCTCATCGCTGTCGCGCACGGCAGCCGTGACCCCCGTTCTGCTCGGGTGATCGCGGCTGCTGTGGCAGCTCTTCGTGAAGTCCGGCCAGACCTCGATGTCCGGCTGGCGTTTCTCGACCTCAATGCACCGTCCATCGATCAGGTCCTGGACGGAGTTGCACACGACGGCCACACTCACGCCGTTGTTGTTCCGATGCTGCTGGGCAATGCCTTCCACGCTCGGGTAGATCTGCCCGGACTCTTGGCCACTGCCGCGACACGCCACCCCCAGTTGACCGTGTTCCAAGCAGACGTACTGGGTCGCGATGCTCGGCTGATCGAGGCAGTACGCGAGCGAATTCTCGAAGCGGGTGCCCGGCCGGACGATCCGTCGGTCGGTGTCGCTCTTGCGGCAGTCGGCTCGTCCGACGCGCGCGCCAATGCCGCGACCGCAGAATTGGCGTCCACTCTCCTCGGCGGAACCAACTGGTCGGGCGTTCGAATCTGTTTCGCAACATCCGCGGAACCGACAGTTACCCAGGCGATCTCCGCACTCGAGCAGGACGGCGCCGAACGTGTTGTCGTCGCGCCGTGGTTCTTGGCTCCCGGCCTACTGACCGATCGACTCAGCGCTGCCGCAGCAACTGCATGTCCGCGCGCGCGTTTCGCCGACACGATCGGTGGGCACTCTCTACTGATCGAAACGATGATCGACCGTTACCGACAAGTCGCTGATGCACTACCCGACCGTCTGGTCCGCTCCGCCTGATCCGGTTTCACAGGCCGTTATCAGATTGTTACCGTAGTGTTGGATCTGTCCAGCTCGCGAAGGTACCTCCTTCGCCTGCGAAACAGATCTTTGGGTGCAATCCCCTCAGAGCGCCGCGAGAGGGAACACCATCACTCACAATCTTCGCCTCGGCACAGCCGGCATCGCATGGGTCCTGTCGGTGCTCTACCTGCTTGTCGAAATCTTCACAGCCGGAGCATGGAAGACGCCGTACAGCTTCGCGCGCGACTCCATCAGTTCGCTGGGCGTGACGACATGCAGCGTGGATTCGTGTTCGCCGATGCACGACGTGATGAACGCGGCCTTCATGATCCTCGGTGCGCTCACCATCCTCGGTGCAGCCTTGCTGCACAAGTACATTCCGGACGGTCGTGCGAAGAAGTGGATTCTCGGTCTTGCCGTCGTCGTTGCATTGAGCACCGCGGCCACCGGCCTCTTCCCGGCGAACGACGGGACCTTCGTTCATTGGACCGCCGTACTTCCCGGCTTCGTCGCACGTCATGCCGTTCTCGTCCTCATGGCAATTCAATTCTGGAAGCACAGCAAATGGATCGCAGTGTGGTCGGGGCTGTGCGCGGCTACCGGAATCGTAGGTGCCGTACTGCTTCTCGGACGAACCCTCACTTTCGGCCTTGGTGAACGCCTGACGCTGTACCCGCTGCCTATGTGGATGGCCGTCACCGGCGTCGCAGCCCTGCTTGCGTTGATGCGCCGAACCGTGTTGAAGAACGTGGAACTGACACTGTCCGGTAACGGATTCATCACCGCTCTGTTGTCGTTGCGCCCGCGTCGATCTCGCGCGGCAGTGCCCACCGACGTTCTCGCACCACGGGAGCTGACCGGTTTGTAGCGAACCGGGGGTGAGCAGGGACACACTGGTAAGGAGGCGACGCGAGGAGACTTCCATGACCAGTGCATCTGTTCGACACGGAATCGTGGCCGGTATCGACGGCTCGGCAAGCGCGGTCAACGCCGCGAGGTGGGCAGCTTCGGCTGCAAAGAGATTCGACGAACCACTTCGCCTGACCCACGTGCTGCCAGGACAACCCGAGTCCGGTGGCGGTACCAACGTCACCGACGAAGAGATGTTCGACCACCACCTTCGCGTCGAGGGTGCAAAACTGCTCGACGAGGCCGAGGACGCCATCCGCGATGATCACACCGACGTCACCGTCGAACGTGGCCTCGTGACCGGTACTCCCGCAACCACACTCGTCGAACTCTCGAAGTCGGCTCGCATCGTTGCACTGGGTCAGGCCGGCACCAGCGAAATGCAGTCCGTGTTTCTCGGATCCGACACCATTCGGGTGGTCAACCGCGCGCACTGTCCCGTGGCCGTATTCCGCGGTACGGGTGATCACGCGATGGCCGACACCAGGCCCATCGTCGTCGGCGTCGACGGGAGCAAGCTCAGCGAACTCGCCGTCGCGCATGCCTTCGAATTTGCCGCGTTCCTCGGCGCACCTTTGGTTGCGGTCCACACGTGGAACGAGCACGCCTCGCTGGGCGGGTATTCCGAAGCCAGGCGCTTCGTCGACTGGGGACCGTACGAACAGCATGAGCACGCCCTGCTGTCCGAGTGCCTCGCCGGCTGGACGGAGAAGTACCCCGATGTCGAAGTCACCCGGAGTGTCCAGCGCAGCGGACCGATGAAGGCACTGCTCGAGCACTCGGCGGAAGCGCAACTCGTAGTCGTCGGTAGCCACGGCCGCAGCCCGTTCATGGCGTCGATAGTCGGATCGACCAGTCAGAGCCTCATCCACCACGCCCAGTGCCCGGTCCTCGTCTGCCGAGAGGGCTGAACTCGTCTCGCTGTTGCCCGGCCCCCAACTCTGAGCGAACGGCACTTTCGGCGCCATCAGGAGGCCGAAAGTGCCGTTCGCTCAAACAGGAGTGGGGGTACAACAGGTCAAACAGGGCGAGCGGGTCATACCTGGCCGACCACGCTCACCGTGACCGGCTCCTGCACCGGCGTCGACACCGGGGTCTCCGGCAGATCCGGCACCCGGGTAGCACGCGCGTACACCGTCTCCCCCGCCTCGAGGTGCAGCGCTGCACTGTCACCGCGCGTGACCTGAGCCGAGAAGAGCTCGCCGGTTGCCTCGTTGCGCAGGTCCACTCGAACCTCGAAGCCGAGATACACGACGCGCTCGACTGTTGCGCGTGTGACGCCGAGCGACTCGGCCGTTCCGGATTCCTGCGCGAGAGCCATGCTCGGATCCCGGCCGAGACGGATGTCATGCGGACGGACCAACTGCCCGTTGAGCTTCGCGACGGATCCGAGGAAGGACATCACGAAGTCGTTGGACGGGCGGTCGTACAGGTCGGCAGGTTCACCGATCTGCTCGATCCGCCCCTTGTTCAGCACCGCGATGCGGTCGGCGACGTCGAGAGCCTCTTCCTGGTCGTGGGTGACCAGGACGGTGGTGACGTGCACCTCGTCGTGCAGGCGACGCAACCACGTGCGCAGGTCGGCACGCACCTTCGCGTCGAGCGCGCCGAAGGGCTCGTCGAGCAGGAGCACCTGCGGATCCACAGCCAGAGCGCGTGCCAACGCCATGCGCTGACGCTGACCGCCGGAGAGCTGCGCGGGGTACCGATGCTGAAAGCCGTCGAGACCGACGATCCCCAGTAGTTCGTTGACCTTCTTCTCGATCTCCGGCTTCGGGCGCTTGCGGATCTTGAGCCCGAACGCCACGTTGTCCCGCACGGTCATGTGCTTGAACGCCGCGTAGTGCTGGAACACGAAACCGATGTCACGCTTCTGCGGCGACACGCCGGTGACGTCCTTGCCTGCGATGGTGATGGTTCCCGAATCGAGTTCTTCGAGCCCTGCGATCGAACGCAGCAACGTCGACTTTCCCGAGCCACTGGGCCCGAGCAATGCCGTCAACGAACCCGAGGGAATGTTGACCGTCACGTCGTCGAGCGCCGCGAAATCACCGTAGTTCTTGCGGGCCCCGGTCACTGTGATCATGTGGTGCTCCTCTTACGGTCCAGCAGCGTCATCAGCAACAGGACAATGATGGCGATGCCCATTAGCAGCGTTGCCGCCGAATACGCACCAAAGGTGTTGTGGTCGTCGATGTATCGCGAGTGCACCAGCAACGTCAGTGTCTGGGATACCCCCGGGAAGCCGGAAGAGACCATGATGACTGCGCCGAATTCACCGAGCGAACGCGCCACCGTCAACACGATTCCGTATGTCAGGCCCCAACGGATCGCGGGCAAGGTGATCCGCCAGAACGTCTGCCAGCCCGAGGCACCGAGCGTCGCGGCTGCTTGTTCCTGCTCGTCGCCGATCTCGTGAAGTACGGGTTCGACTTCCCGGACGACGAAGGGCAGCGTCACGAAAATCGTCGCGATCACCATGCCTGGCAAACCGAAGATGACCTTGAACCCCAACGATTCGATTCCGCCGAACCAACCGTTGGCACCCCACAGAAGAATCAACGACACACCGACGACGACGGGCGAGACCGCGAAGGGCAGGTCGACCACCGACTGCAGAACTCCGCGGCCCGGGAAACGCCCACGCACGAGTGCCAGAGCAGTGACGACGCCGAACACGACGTTGATCGGGACCACGATCGCCACGATGATCAGCGAAAGATTCAGCGCGGAGATCGCTGCCGGTGTCGTGATCGATTCGAGAAACGGGCCGATTCCGTTCTCGAACGTTCGCGTCAGGATCACACCGATCGGCACGACCAGCAACACGAACAGGTAGACGAGAGCGATGGTCCGCAGACCGATCTTCGATCCTCTGGACACGTTCATCGGGAACTCTCCTCACGTCGCTGTCCCCGCGATGCGAAGATTCGCAGGACGAACAGCGTCACGAATGCGATGGCCAGCAACGCTACCGAGACGGCAGCGGCGTTGGTCGGACGATCGATCTCGATCTGCTGCTGAATGTACTGCGACGTCATCTGTGTCACGCGTGGGATGTTGCCGCCGATCAGAACGACCGAGCCGTATTCACCGATCGCTCTGGCGAACGCGAGGCCCGCACCGGAGATGACGGCAGGCGCCAACGTCGGGAGAACAACCGAGCGAAAGATCGTCCAGTTGGAAGCTCCCAACGACGCAGCGGCTTCCTCGACTTCGCGGTCGACCTCCATCAGCACCGGCTGCACGGAACGGACCACGAACGGCAAGGTCACGAAGGCCAATGCCACGATCAGTCCGGGCTGGGTTGCATTGAGATGGATGTCGATCGGTGACTGCGGGCCGTAGAGGGACAGCAGCACGATCGATGCCACGATTGTCGGCAGTGCGAACGGCAGATCGATCATCGAGTTGACGATGCGCTTGCCCGGGAAGTCGTCCCGGACCAGCACCCACGCGATGATCGTGCCCATCACGACGTTGATCAGTGCCACGATCACCGAGACCAACAACGTCACGCGCAACGACGCCAAGGCGACGGGTGCGGTGACGGCGTCCCAGAATCCGGAGATCCCCTCGTCGAACGCGGTGGCGGTCAACGCGGCGAGCGGAAGCAGAACGATCACGGAGAGCCACAGAGTGGCCACTCCGATTCCGAGCGGCCCCACACTCCCCGTGACCCGCGCGAGTTTTCGCCGACGAGCCACGGGGGTGGGGTCAATAGTGTCAGTCACGTCAGTCTTACTTGGTCGCGTTGTCGTAGATCACTGCGATCGAACCGGTGTCCTTGGTGAACAGAGCACTGTCCACGGCCTTCCAGCCGCCGAGGTCTGCAATGGTCCACAGCTTGTTCGGCTCGGGGAACTTGTCGGTGAACTTGGCAGCGACGGCGGGATCCACGGGACGGAATCCTGCTTCGGCCCAGAGCGTCTGACCCTCGGTCGTGTACAGGTAGTCCTTGAACGCGGTCGCCTTGTCGAGGACCTTGCTGTTCGAGATCACGGCAACGGGGTTCTCGATCTTGAAGGTCGTGGGCGGGGTGACGTGCTCGACCGGGTCGCCGTTGCCTTCGATGAACAGTGCCTCGTTCTCGTAACTGATCAGAACGTCACCGCTACCCTGCAGGAAGGCTTCCGAAGCCTCGCGTCCCGACTTGGGCTGGATCTTGACGTGGTCGTTGACCAAGGCGGTGACGTAGTCGAGACCCGCCTGCGGGTTCTTGCCACCGTCGCTCTTCGCGGCGTACGGCGCCAAGAGGTTCCATTTGGCCGAGCCGGAGCTGAACGGGTTCGGCGTGACGACCTCGAGGCCGGGCTGAAGCAGGTCGTCCCAGTCTTTGATGCCCTTCGGGTTGCCCGGACGCGTCACGATGGTGACTACCGATCCGAACGGAATTCCGTTGTAGGCGTCCTGGTTCCAGTTCTGATCTACCAGACCGGCATCGACCAGACGGGTGATGTCGGGCTCGACGGAGAAGTTGACGAAGTCTGCCTCGGCACCGTCCTTCACCTTGCGCGACTGGTCGCCCGAGGCGCCGTAGGAAGGATTGAAGTTGACGTTCTTGCCCTCGTCGGTCGCCTGGAAGGCTGCGGTGAGCTTGTCGAAGCCAGGCTTCGGCACGGCGTAGGCGAACAGGTTGATCGTGCCGGCGCTACCGTCGCTGGCGGCGCTGTCACCACCCACGGTGTCGCTCGAGCCACCACTGCACGCTGTGAGTACCACGGCCCCCATGGTCGCGATAGCAGTGAGAAGTGTGCGGGAACGGCGTTTCATTGCAGATACCTTCCTGAAAGGACTGACAAACGAGGGTTGGTCAAACGACAAGTCCGAGACCTCTGGGGCTGATTCCATCGGGATGTTCAGACATGGAGAGCCGACGGGCGATGAGCCCTGAATCGGGGGCGCGAGTTACGCGCAGAGAAGTTCGAGTGGGGTGCGCAGCACCACCGGAGAGGTCGAACTCAGGAAATCAACAACAGGCGACGTCAGCGACGTCGAGCATGCCGACAGCAATCAACGCCAACTGGTGGCGGATTACGGGAGCTGTTGCTTCGGACACGCGGTGGACTTTAGCAGAGCACCGGCGCCCGCTCTAATCGGGAGAACTAACGGGTGAGAAGCCACGCGACGATCACGAGGAGAATCAGGGCTATCAGGGCGAGAGTGACCCGTGAGCGGGGCATCAGCTTTCCTCTACTTCTCGAGAATTCCTACGCAACCAGCCGAAGAGCGGCAGAGCGAGAACGGCGGCCAACGCGCGATCCAGACCGATGGCCACCAGGCGGCACAGCGGAACGACGACGATCAGGACCAACGCGACCTGCGGGATGAACGGGAGCCCCGCCATCCACAGCTCGAAGCTGTCCCACCAATCCGCAATCCGATCCACGCCAACACCCTATCCTTCGGACGATACGGTCCCGACAGCGTGTGGATTGGACGTGTGCCGATTCTGGCCGGATGATGGCCGAATGAGTGCTGACGACGAAGTGGTGCAGACGATTCCTCCCGCCTCCACGGGTCACCATCGAAGCAACTTTCCCCCGATCGACGACTATGCGTTTCTTTCCGATTGCGAAACCTCGTGCCTGATTGCCCGTAACGGATCTGTCGAGTGGATGTGCGTTCCCCGCCCGGACTCCCCCAGCGTGTTCGGTGCCATCCTCGACCGCAGTGCGGGCCATTTCCGTATCGGCCCCTACGGCCAGAACGTGCCGGCCGCTCGGCGCTATCTGCCGGGTGGACTCATTCTCGAAACGACCTGGCAGACCGAGACCGGCTGGCTCGTCGTCCGCGACGCCCTGGTTCTCGGTCCCTGGCACAACGTCGACAAGCGATCGAACACGCACAAGCGCACACCGACCGACTGGGATGCCGAACACACTCTTCTCCGTACGGTCAAATGCGTCAGCGGCACCGTCGAACTCGAGATGAGCTGTGAGCCGGCGTTCGACTATCACCGTGGCACGGCGAATTGGGAGTACACCGGAAAGGTCTACGAGGAAGCAACGGCAACGTGTCGCTCCGCCAAGCCCGGCGACCATCCCACTCTGCGCTTGACCACCGATCTCCGACTGGGTCTGGAAGGTCGTGAGGCACGGGCCCGGACGCGACTGGTCGAAGGCGACAACGTGTACGTCGCGCTCTCGTGGTCGGATCTTCCCGCGCCGCAGACGTTCGACGAGGCCGCCGACAAGATGTGGCAGACGTCCAAGTCCTGGCGTGAGTGGGTGACGATCGGCAAGTTCCCCGATCACCCGTGGCGCGGATACCTGCAGCGCAGTGCGCTCACACTCAAGGGGCTCACCTACGCACCGACCGGAGCCCTGCTTGCGGCTTCGACGACCTCGCTACCGGAAACACCAGGCGGAGAACGTAACTGGGACTACCGCTACGCGTGGGTTCGCGATTCCACCTTCGCACTGTGGGGCCTCTACACGCTCGGGTTGGACCGTGAGGCCAACGACTTCTTCAACTTCATCTACGACGTGTCGAGTTCGGATAACGGTCAGCCGCATCCTTTGCAGGTGATGTACGGCATCGGCGGCGAGCGCACGCTCGAGGAATCCGAACTCAACCATCTGTCCGGCTATGACGGCGCCCGTCCGGTGCGTATCGGCAACGGGGCGTTCGATCAACAGCAGCACGACATCTGGGGCACCATGCTCGACTCGGTGTACCTCCACATCCGTACCCGCGAGCGTGTCCCCGAAGCGCTGTGGCCGCTGCTCAAGAAGCAGGTCGAGGAAGCGATCAAGCACTGGCGTCAACCCGACCGCGGGATCTGGGAGGTGCGCGGTGAACCGCAGCACTTCACGTCGTCGAAGATCATGTGCTGGGTCGCACTCGATCGCGGCGCCAAGCTGGCAGAGATGCAGGGCGAGAAGAGCTTTGCACAGCAATGGACGGCCATCGCGGACGAGATCAAGGCCGACATCCTCGCGCACGGTGTCGACTCGCGCGGAGTTCTGACACAGCGGTACGGCCACGATTCACTCGACGCGTCGCTCTTGTTGGCACCGCTGCTGCGCTTCCTGCCGGCCGACGATCCGCGCATCCGGGCGACGGTGCTGGCGATCGCCGACGAGCTCACCGAAGAGGGGTTGGTCCTGCGCTATCGCGTCGACACCACCGACGACGGATTGAGCGGAGAAGAGGGCACGTTCACCATCTGCTCCTTCTGGCTCGTCTCCGCCCTCGTCGAGATCGGCGAACTGGATCGGGCAAAGCATCTCTGCGAGCGTCTGCTCGGGTTCGCGAGCCCGCTCAAGCTGTACGCGGAGGAGATCGACGCGCACACCGGTCGCCATCTGGGTAACTTCCCGCAGGCGTTCACACACCTGGCGCTGATCAACGCCGTGGTCCACGTGATCCGCGCCGAGGAAGCTGCCGAAGCCGGAGCTTTCCAGCCCGCGCACAACGCAACCTAGACCCCTGCTGTGCGCCTTTATTAACCGCCCGCGGCTAATAAAGGCGCACAGCAGGTCTAGCCGGCCACCGCTTCGAGCTGCGGCGTGATCGATTCGAGCGAGTACTTCAGCGACAGCGACGACGGAGTGTTCAGGCCGGCAACAGTCGGATAGTCGACGATGGCCAATCCGCCACCCTTGACTGCAGGCAGGTCGGCAAACCCCGGCAGCTTCATCATGTCGTCGAGCGACCCGCCGTTGGGCAGCAGCACCACGACGTCGGCGCTGAGAGCGTCGACCCGTTCCGGGCTGAGTGTCAGCCGGCCACCGGTCACACCGGCCTCGTCGACCAGCTTGGGCGGCAACGACATTCCCAGACGCGTGAACAGTCCCGAAGCACCGTCCTTGGGATCAGCGACGATCACCAACTGCGACGTCGGGAAGACGTACTGCGACAAAAGAGCGGTCTTACCCTTCAGCCCCGGCAACCGCTGTGCGAGCGCATCGATCTGCCCGTTTGTCGCCTCGACGATCTCGTCGGCTCGCGACTCCTTGTCGAGAACCCGGCCGAGAATCTCCACCTGGTCCTGCCACGGATCGACCTGGACGTCGGACAGACCGGCAATTGTCGGAGCGATCTTGCTCAACTGGTCGAAATCGTTCTGATCGGCGACGGAGAACCCGCCGAGAATCAGATCGGGATCCAAGGCTGCAATTTCTTCAGCTTTGAGCGGGACACCGAACTGCTGGATCGCCGAGCGATCGAGTTCCTTCGCCGACGCGTCCACGCCACTCTCCCACGGGAACAGACCACGCTCGTCGCCCATCGGGCCGGCAGCCAGGTACCCCACCGGCTGGATTCCGAGTTCGAGCAGAGCGTCGAGCCACTGGGTGTCGGCCGCGACGATGCGCGTCGGCGTCCCGGTGATCGTGGTGGCGCCGAACTTGTGGTCGATCGTGGTGACCCGACCGCCCGCGATCTCGTCGGCGTCCGAGGACGAACATCCGCTGATACCTACGACCAGCGCTCCCAAGAGAGCCACCGCCGAAAACTTCATCGCACGCACGAAAATACTCCTCCACTAGTTAGCAGAGGCTTACCTTCTCATATGGGACCCGGCTGTGTCCGACCTTGCTTTCAGGCGAAACGAGAGAGCAGACGCTCCGCATCGGCGCCGATGCGTCGAACCACGTCGCCGGCCGGATGGGTTCCGTGTACGAGTCCGACAGCTTCTCCGGCGTAGACGACTCCGCTGTGGGGATCCGACGGGTCGTACGCCTTTGCCAGCATTTCCTCATCGGCGTCGACTCCGTGCCAGGCGGCAGTGAACTCGTTGGCCACCGCGCGGCCACCCCACCGCTGCGGCCACGGTTGACTGCGCGCTCGGTCGAACACCGAGGTGTAAATCGTGTCGGCACTTCCGGCTTCGACGACGCGGTCGCGGGCATAGTCCGGCCCGACCGTCTCCGGGCTGGCGAGCAGCGCCGTTCCGATCATCACGCCTTCCCCGCCGGCCGCCAGGACTGCGGCCAAACCGCGGCCGGTCCCGATTCCGCCGGCCGCCAGTACTGGAAGTGATGTCGTTTCGAGGATCTCCTGCAGCAGCGGCAAGGTTCCGATTCGGCCCGTGTGACCGCCTGCCTCACCGCCTTGCGCGATCACGCCGTCGACACCCGCGGCCTCGACAATGCGAAGGTCTTCGAGCGTATTGATCTGTGACACAACGGGAATGCCCGCATCGTGGATTCGTCCGACATACGAGGCGGGATCACCGAACGACAAGGTGATCATGGTCGGCTCGACGGCAATCGCGGCGTCGAGCATCAACTCGTTCTCGGGCAGCGACCACGTCATCAGGCCGACGCCGAATTTTCCGCCGATCGACCGGGCCACCTCGGCTTCGGCCTCGATCCACTCCGGTGTGTTGTACCGAGCCGCGCCGAGCAGACCCAACCCGCCGGCCGCCGATACAGCTCCGGCGAGCGCGCCGCCCGCGCGCCCACCCATGGGCGCCCCGAGAACCGGGATTTCGATTCCGAACTCTCGGGACAACCAGGTGGTGACCATGCGCTCCTACTTCTTGGGCTTCTCGCCGACCGATTCCGACGTCAGGGCCGCCACGAATGCTTCCTGCGGCACCTCGACGCGACCGATGGTCTTCATGCGCTTCTTGCCTTCCTTCTGCTTCTCGAGCAGCTTGCGCTTACGGCTGATGTCGCCGCCGTAGCACTTGGCGAGAACGTCCTTGCGGATTGCGCGAATGTTCTCGCGCGAGATGATCTTCGCGCCGATCGCGGCCTGGATCGGAACCTCGAACTGCTGGCGAGGAATCAGCTCACGAAGCTTCGACGTCATGCGTCCGCCGTAAGCGCCGGCGTTGGAACGGTGCACGATCGAGGAGAACGCGTCGACCGCCTCGCCCTGCAGCAGGATGTCGACCTTCACCAGGTCGGCCTGCTGCTCACCGGCCTCTTCGTAATCGAGGCTGGCATAACCCTTGGTGCGGGACTTGAGGGCGTCGAAGAAGTCGAACATGATCTCGCCCATGGGCAGTTCGTATCGCAGCTCGACACGAGTCTCGGAGAGGTAGTCCATGCCGCCGAGCTCACCGCGACGGGACTGGCACAGCTCCATGATGGCGCCGACGTACTCACTCGGGGCGATGACGGTGCACTTGGCGACGGGCTCGTAGACCTCGCGAACCTTGCCTTCCGGCCAGTACGACGGGTTGGTGACGATGACCTCGGCCCCGTCCTCCATCACGACGCGGTAGACGACGTTGGGCGCGGTGGAAATCAGTTCGAGGCCGAACTCACGCTCGAGGCGGTCGCGGGTGATCTCCATGTGGAGCAGGCCGAGGAAGCCGCAGCGGAAGCCGAATCCGAGGGCAACCGACGTCTCGGGTTCATACGCCAGGGCCGCGTCGTTGAGACGGAGCTTGTCGAGGGCATCGCGCAGCACGGGGTAGTCCGAGCCGTCCATCGGGTAGAGGCCCGAGTAGACCATCGGCTTGGGATCGCGGTAGCCGACCAGCGGTTCGGTCGCGCCGTTGCGGGTGGTGGTGACGGTGTCACCGACGCGCGACTGACGGACGTCCTTCACACCGGTGATGAGGTAGCCCACCTCGCCGACGCCCAGACCGATACTGGCCTTCGGCTCGGGGGAAATGATGCCGACCTCGAGCAGTTCGTGTGTAGTGCCCGTGGACATCATCGTGATCTTCTCGCGGGGACGGATCCGACCGTCGACCACACGCACGTAAGTGACCACGCCGCGGTAGGCGTCGTAGACGGAGTCGAAGATCATCGCGCGGGCGGGACCGTCAGCATCGCCGACAGGCGCAGGTACCTGCTTGATCACCTCGTCGAGCAGTTCCTTGACGCCCATACCGGTCTTACCCGAGACGCGCAGGACATCACCGGGCTCGCAGCCCGTGATGTGCGCGATCTCTTCGGCATAGCGGTCGGGATCCGCGGCCGGGAGGTCGATCTTGTTGAGGACGGGAATGATCTTGAGATCCTTCTCCATCGCCAGGTAGAGGTTCGCCAGCGTCTGAGCTTCGATGCCCTGAGCAGCGTCGACCAGCAGAATTGCGCCCTCGCATGCTTCGAGCGCACGGGAGACCTCGTACGTGAAGTCGACGTGGCCGGGAGTGTCGATGAGGTGGAGGACGAACTCTTCGCCGTCGACGGTCCAGGGCAGACGAACGTTCTGAGCCTTGATGGTGATGCCGCGTTCACGCTCGATGTCCATGCGGTCCAGGTACTGCGCACGCATCGCCCGCTCTTCGACCACACCGGTGAGCTGAAGCATGCGATCTGCCAGCGTCGACTTACCGTGGTCGATGTGCGCGATGATGCAGAAGTTCCGGATCTGCGCAGGATCCGTGAACGTCTTGTCGGCGAAGCTGCTGATGGGAGACCCCTTAGTCGGACCGGCACCGGCCCGGATCCGGGCCACTGTCAACCCTCAGGATATCCAAGTCTCGGCGCCGCCGTACCAGGGGTTCCCACGGGTGGGTGATTATGCTCGAACGCTATGGCAAGCATGTGGAAGCAGATCGGCAGAACCCTCGGCGCCCTCGCGGTGGAGAAGGGCCCTGCGTTGCTGCGCCAGCTGCAGTCGTCCACGTCCCAGTCGTCTGCCTCGAAGCCGGGTCCGTCCGGCCGCCCGATCGCCGCGCGGACGTCTCCGACCGCACATCGCGCCCGCAAGGTCGAGTACTCCCCCGACCTCGACGGCAAGGCCGATCCGGGCGAAATCGTCTGGACCTGGGTTGCCTACGAGGAGGATCCGACCCAAGGCAAAGACCGCCCGGTGCTGGTTGTCGGCCGCGACGGCAACACGCTGCTCGGTTTGATGCTGTCCTCGCAGAGCAAACGCGAAGGCGAGCGTGATTGGCTCGCAATCGGTTCGGGTCCATGGGACGGCGAGGGAAGGCCCAGCTGGGTCCGGCTCGACCGGGTGCTCGACGTTCCCGAGAGCGGGATCCGGCGCGAGGGCGCCGTCATGGATCACAATAAGTTCGACGCGGTCGCGGCAAAACTTCGGGCCGACTTCAGCTGGAGCTGAAGCCGACCCGGACGATGGAAACAGTGTCGATCAGCTGTCCATACGGTTGAACCGTCCGAAGAGTGCTCGATAGATGAGTGCACCGAGCGCACCGCCGATGAGCGGGAACACGATGAACAACCACACCTGGCCGAGTGCACCGTCCTGGAACGGCGCGACAGCGAGGCTTCGAGCGGGGTTGACGGAGGTGTTGTCGATCGGGATCGAGATCAGGTGAATGACGGCCAGGGTGAAGCCGATGGACACCCCGGCGAGAGGCACGTCGGAGATCTGGTCGGTCGACGCGAGAACGACGAATACCAGCAGTGCTGTCAGCAGGATCTCGATGATCATGGCGGCACCGATGCCGTAGCCGTCGGAAACCACGTTTCCGAGAAGATTCTTCTCGGCAGACGGACTGTGTGCGCCCCAACCGTTTGCACCCAAACCGTCAGCAGCACGGTTGTACGCCGGGAGACTGTTGGCCACCGTGTAGATCACGACGCCTGCGACCAAGCCGCCGATCACTTGCGCGACAACGTAAATCGCCGCATTGACGGCTGAGATTCGCCCGATCACGAATTGGCCGAGAGTCACGGCTGGGTTGACGTGGCAACCGGAAATCGGGCCGATCGCATATACGAGGAACAGCAGGGTCAGGCCGAATGCGAAGGCAACTCCGAGGTTGCCGACTTTCGCACCTGCAAAGACGGCAGTTCCGACTGCGGAGAACACGAGCACGAATGTTCCCACCGCTTCGGCCGCATACTTCTTCACATCCGAGATCGGTTCGATCTCAGTCAATTCCTGTGCAGTTGGAGACATATTCCCACCTTCTTCTCATCGAACGGTAGTAATGCTCACGCGCCTAGATTTGCCGGACTTTACGCAAGCCTGGTGATCTCCACAACAACTTCGAGATCTGTGGAGCGTCCACCGGAAAAGATTCCCTTCAATGGCGGCACATCCGAATAGTCCCTTCCTATTCCGACCGAGACATGCTGTTCATTCACAGCTATCGCATTGGTCGGGTCGTATCCCCACCACGCGCCGGTCCACGCTTCGATCCACGCGTGCGATTCGCCGACCACCGTGTCCCCGACTGCCGCATCACGTTTGGGGTGGAGATAGCCGGAAACGTATCGACACGGTATTCCCATCGTTCGAAGCAATACCAAGGTCAGATGCGCATAGTCCTGGCAGACGCCTTTCCGTGCCGACCACGCCTCGACCGCCGACGTATGCACTCCGGTCGTACCCGGAACATATGACATTTCGCCGTAAACCCATTGCGACGCAGCCACTACTGCATCTTCAGGTGATTTATCTTTGCGCAATTCCTTGGCAATTGTCGCCAGCTTACGATCACGCGGAACATATCTCGTGAAACTCAGTTGTTCGTTGAATCGATCTTTAATCGCGTTTCCCGACAATTCATCCCAGTCGACGGTTTCCTCGGGCTGAACGAACGGTTCCGTCTCCACCACCGACAGTCCGGTCACTTCGAGTTCCGTGTGCGGGGCGTGCAAGTCGAAGGCGGTCACCGCGGTGCCCCAGTAATCGGTGTATCGGTAGGAACGTGTGGCCGGCTGGGTTTCGACGCGCGTGAGTATCACCGTCTGCCTGGTGTCGCCGCGAGGTGTCAATCGCGCTTCGTTGTACGACGACGTCACCGGGGCGTCGTACGCATATCCCGTGGTGTGCACGACCCTCATTCGCCAGCTCACAGCTCTCCCTCCACCGTCGACTCCGCATACGCGGCGCCGGCATCCGTCCACGCGACCCACGGCGCAGCGTGGAAGTACTGCAATGCAATTGCCTCACCCAGTTCGCGGCAGGTCTCCTGCCAACCGAGCAACCGTCCCTGCAGATCCTCGAGCAACACGCCCTGCGGCAGGAACTCGAGTTCGCTGCGTGCGCGGCCCAGAAGCCGCGGCGCCTCCGCCCGGATTCCGACGCGACTGCCCGGCTGCGGGTCGAGCTCCTGCAGGCACTTCTCGGCCTGCCTGATCGAGTGGAACACCGAGCGCGGAAAGAGCCTGTCCAACAAGATGAACTCGACGACGCGATTGGCGTCGAGTGCTCCGCGATACGTACGCAGATACGTGTCATGTGCGCCCGCCGAGCGAAGAACGCTGACCCATGCCGGCGACGACGGGCGGTCACCGGCGCGCGCCAGAAGCATCCGCACGATCATGTCGACACGTTCGATCGACCTGCCCAGCAGAAGGAACCGATAGCCGTCGTCGCGACTGAGCGTGGAATCCGCCAGGCCCGCGAACATCGCTGCGCGTTCCTCCACATAGCGGAAGAACTCGTGTGGCCCCAGCCTGCGTGAGGCACGTTCACGCTCGGCCAGTCCGTTGTACGTGGTGTTCAGGCACTCCCACATCTCACTCGACGTGACCTCACGCGCCCCGCGAGCATTCTCACGTGCACTTGCCAGCGAGTCCACGATCGAACCAACCTGGTTGCGGCTGAACGCAACCAGATCGGTGAGCGAGCGCACGTCGAGCTTGCCCTCCGGCGCCTCGATGCCGAGGACACGCAGGAGCAGACGCGACGTGCGGTCCGGGTCGACGGTGGCGTCGTCGAGCAATTGATGGACGGCGACGTCGAGGATCCGAGCAGTGTCGTCGGCGCGCTCGACGTAGCGGCCGATCCAGTAGAGGGACTCTGCGTTGCGAGCAAGCATCGGTCACCACGCTCCGTTCACTGATAGTTCTTGGTAGCTGGGCACTTCCGAGGTGTTCACTGTTGCTGCTGCTGTTGTTGCTGCGAGGTGCTCAGTTCGGGACCCTGCACCGGCTCCGCGGATTCCGGGGGCTCGGACACCAGTTCCTCGCCTGACACTCTGGGTCTTCGTCAGAGGTGCGACTCGCAAGCACCCACGTGTCCTTGCTTCCGCCGCCCTGGCTGGAGTTGACCACCAGCGAACCTTCCGGAAGTGCCACCCGGGTCAGGCCGCCGGGCAACACCCACACGTCCTCACCGTCGTTGACGGCAAAGGGCCGCAAGTCCACGTGGCGCGGCGAGAGAACATCGTCGATCTTGGTCGGCACCGTGGACAACTGCACGAGTGGCTGCGCAATCCACCCGCGCGGGTCTGCCTTGATCTTGCGGGTTATCGCGGCCAGTTCCTTGGGGCTCGCGTCGGGTCCGAAGACGATTCCGTAGCCGCCGGACCCTTCCACCGGCTTGATGACCAGTTCGGCGACGCGGTCGAGGACTTGCTCGCACTCCTCGTCCAACCAACAGCGGAACGTGTCGACGTTCTGCAAGAGCGGCTTCTCACCGAGGTAGTAGTCGATGATCTGCGGAACGTAGGTATAGACGAGTTTGTCGTCACCGACTCCGTTGCCGACGGCGCTCGAGATCACCACGTTGCCCGCCCGCGCCGCATTCAGTAGGCCTGCGACGCCGAGAATCGAATCCGGACGGAAGTGCATCGGGTCGAGATACTCGTCGTCGATGCGGCGATAGATGACATCGACCTGGCGCTCGCCTTCCGTAGTGCGCATGTACACCATGTTGTCGCGGCAGAACAGGTCGCGACCTTCGACGAGTTCCACACCCATCTGACGAGCGAGCAACGAATGCTCGAAATAGGCGGAATTGGCGATACCCGGTGTGAGAACAACCACTGTCGGGTCCGCTTCGTTGAGTGCAGCACCCGCACGCAGCGCCCTCAGCAGATGTGTTGCGTAATCACCGACCGCCCGCACCTTGTGGGACATGAACAGATCCGGGAACACCCGAGTCATGGTGCGACGGTTTTCCATCACATAGGAGACACCGGACGGAGATCGCAGATTGTCCTCGAGAACTCGGAACTCTCCCGCCTCGTCTCGGACCAGGTCGATACCCGCGACGTGAATTCGCACACCGTTGGGCGGCACGATGCCTGCCGCTTCACGGTGGAAGTGCTCACACGAGGTGACCAGGCGGCGCGGCAACACGTGATCGCGCAGGATTCGCTGCTCTCCGTAAATGTCCGCGAGAAACAACTCGAGCGCCTTCACCCGCTGTTTGATGCCCTTTTCCAGCCGCGACCACTCCTGGGCAGCGATGACGCGTGGCACCAGATCCAACGGGAAGGGTCGTTCCTGCCCGGACAGCGAAAACGTCACACCTTGGTCGATGAATGCGCGTCCGAGTGCGTCGGCACGCGCGGCGAGGTCGGCGCTGCTCGTCGGCGCCAGGGCTTTGTACACACCCTTGTACGGACCACGCACCGAGCCGTCGGGCTCGAACATCTCGTCGAAAGCCAACTCGTAGCGACCGATGTCTGAATATCCGTCGAACACTGCGGCAGGACGCGCTCGGGTGGTGGTCGAACCTGTTTTACTCGAACTTTTCGAAGGCGGCGGCGTCATAGGGCAACATGCTGCTACAAGTGGGGCTATTCGGCAGCGCGGCGAGAAATCGGGCGCTCGGTGTACCCTTCTCGACAGACGCAACGTGCGACGGTTTGGGTTCTTGGGCCCTCGGCTGGTAATCTTGCCAGTCGGTGCATCAGTGCGCCCACAGCTTTCTCGACCGTAACCAGCTAAAGACGACAAGGATTTTACGCGTGGCCAACATCAAGTCCCAGGTGAAGCGAATCCGTACCAACGAGGCGGCCCGACTCCGTAACCAGTCGGTGAAGTCCTCGCTGCGTACCGCGATCCGTTCATTCCGCGAGGCTGCGGCAGCCGGTGACAAGGACAAGGCCAACGAGCTCCTCGTCTCCACCAGCCGCAAGCTCGACAAGGCAGCCAGCAAGGGCGTCATTCACGCCAACCAGGCTGCCAACAAGAAGTCTGCACTCTCGCAGGCTGCCAACAAGCTCTGACGTTTCCACTGTGACGGTTCGCCGTCATACTGGTTCGTCTCGATAGCCGCCAGGTCGAAAGACCAGGCGGCTATTTTGCGTTCTCGATCGGGCTGAAGGGACGGGTGGCTCGGCGGTCGCGGGACTACTGCCGACCAACCTCGTTCTGAGACATCGTGTCCTCAGTTTTTCCGCAGTGCACACACTTTCCGCACTGCTATCTCCAGCGCGAAGGACGAGTCGACTGCGGCGCCCTTCACGTCGGCATTGAGGGCGGCGACGATCTGCATTGCAGCGCCGATCGACGTGGGATCCCAGCCGCCGACTTCCTTGATCGCCTTCTTGACCTTCCACGGCGGCATCCCGAGATCCGACGCCAGCCGGAACGGGTCACCGCCCCGCGCAAACGGGCCGACCTTCGCGATGGTGTGGACTGCGTCGGCGAGGGCATCAGCGAGCAGAACATGGGCAGTTCCGATCTGATCGGCCCATCGCAGAGCCTCGAGTGCACCCCGGGTATCACCGACGATGACTTTGTCGGCCACGTCGAAGCCGGAGACCTCGGCCTTGCCCGAGTAGTACTTGTGGACTGCTTCGACGTCGATCTTGCCGCCGGTATCTGCCGCCAATTGTGAGCAGGCCGATGCCAGTTCGCGGAGGTTGGAGCCGACACTTTCGATCATCGCTGCGATCGCGTCGGGCGCAACCCTGACGTCGGCGGTCCGGAACTCACCGCGAACGAAGTCGACCAGCTGACTCTTGTTCAGTTTTCCGCAGCTGTGCACCGTGGCACCGAGCTTCTCGAGCGCGGGTGCCAACGCCTTCGCGCGACCACCGCCCGAGTGCACGACGATCAGAACCACACCTTCCGCAGGCTCGCGCGCCGCTTCGAGTACAAGAGCTACGGCATCCTTGCCTGCTTCTGCGGCCGATTCCAAGACGATCACACGATCTTCGGCAAAAAGAGAAGGGCTGAGCAGCTCAGCCAACTCGGGAGCATTGGTGTCTCCGGCACGCATCTTGGTTACCGGGAGATCCGAAATGCCCTGGCCGCGGTCACCGCGGACGGCTCTGATGAGCTGCGATACCGTGCGGTCGATGAGGAACTCGTCGTCCCCCAGAACAAGATGCAGCGGATCGACTCCAGACGGATTACTCACCCGAAGATGGTCCCACGAGGAACCGACACGATCGACACAGACCCGCCGCCCCCGCCGTACACCGCGACAGTGCCGTCGACGTCCGTCCGAACCACCGCCCCACCCAACGACGCCAGTTCGTCGAGAACCTCAGCATTCGGGTGCCCGAAACCGTTGCCGGCGCCGACGCTGATCATCGTCAACCTCGGACGCACCGCTTCCAGAAATGCCGACGACGTGGTCCGGGAACCGTGATGGGGCAGCTTCAACACATCGGCCCTCACGTCCGTTCCCGATCGGAGGATGGCCTCCTCCCCCGCAACTTCGGCATCGCCCGTCAACAGAATTCGACCCGCGCCCGTGTGCGCCATCACCACCAGCGACTGATCGTTGGCAGCATCCGCGGCGTAGACGGAATCGCGGGGAGCCGGAACCAACGGACCGAGAACCTCCATGCGCACCGATCCCAACGTCAACTCTGCATCCGCCCGCAACGAGACAACCGGAACGGCCTGCGAGTCGGCAGCACTCTTCACCGACCGAAAACCTGACTCCGGCAACAACATCGACCCGACTCCGATCGCAGCGACCGAACGCCCACCCAGAACTGCTTCCAATCCTCCGATGTGATCGGCGTGAAAATGACTGATCACGAGCAACGCGATGTCGCTGACGTCCAACATGTTCAGGCAACGATCCATCGACGTGGGATCAGGACCGACATCGACGACGATCACCCTGCCGTCGCCGGTCGAGAGCACAAGACCGTCCCCCTGACCGACGTCGCACATCACCAGTACCCACCCCGGAGCAATACGACCACCCCCGAACACGTGTTGAAAGACGAGCGCTAGAACAACTCCCAGAACGAGGACGCCGACCACCCATCTCGAGATCCGATTCCACAGCGTCAGTGCTACGACCAGTAAGACGCCCACGACGACGAGAGCGCCGATGAGTCCTGACGGCACCACCACCGACGCTCCGGGAAGCGCCGCCGCTCGCTCGGACACGTACAGCAGCCACCCCATCGGAGGCCGGACGAGCGGAGCAATGAACACGGCAATCGATGGACTGATCAGCGCGCACAGAGCAATCACCGCACCGAACACCGTGACAATTCCGATCACCGGAGCTACTGCCATGTTCGCGGCAATCGTGACGACACTGATTGTTCCCGCCATGGCGCCCACCAACGGTGCAGTCACGACAAACGCAGCACTCGAGACGGCTGTCATCTCCGCGAGCCATCGAGGCCAACTTCGTCGACGGAGAACATCCACCCACACGGGGGCAATGACCACCAGTGCTCCGGTGGCCGTGGTCGAGAGCGCAAATCCCCAGTCGACGGCAAGCTCGGGCATCACGCCAACCAGAACGATGACGGCGGCGGCAAGAGCAGGCAGTGCCTGTTTGCGACGACCGGTGACCAAACTGAGCAGGCCGATCAGGCCCATCACCGACGCACGCAGAACACTCGGCGACGGCCTCGCGACGACAACAAAAGCGACGAGGGCCATCAGTGCCAAGACGGCGCCGACCCGCGGACTCAGCGCCGCTGCTCTGACCAACAGCAGAACGGCCCCGAGCAGAATGCTGATGTTGGCGCCGGATACCGCGGTGAGGTGGGAAAGCCCGGCAACGGTGAAGTTATCCTTCACCACCGGCGACAACGCCGACGTGTCTCCGACGACGAGGCCAGGCAGCAGACCTGCCTGATCCGGCGGGAGTGCAGCCGAGCACGCGGCCGCGAAACGAGTGCGCACCACGCTCGCCCATCGCTGGTACCAGGGCAGTTCTCCCACCGCGACGGGAGGCCCTTCGGACGTGATCACGGCGAGCGTGGAATCGCTACGCCAGGGCTGACCCGCCCGGCCGCGAACCGTGAGGCTCTGCCCTGGAACAACTTCGAGCCACGACGAACTGGGCGCCCGGATGGTGACCGAGCCGCCTCCGGAGTAGCTGTCGTTGTGTGCAGTCACCAAATTGACGGTTGCCCGAAAGAAGACCTGACCTTGACCCGCCGCGCCGGAGACCACGTGCGGATCCTCAGTGGGTTCCACTTCGACACTCACCCAGGCTCCTTCGCGGGCAGCTCGGGCCAGTGGGTGACTCTCCGCCTCGGACGCCCGCCATCCGCTGACGACACTGCATCCGGCACCGAACAGTAATGCCGCCAACATGATTCGTGCCCACCCCGCAGATGTCCGGCGCACAGCCACGACAGTCAGGATTGCCGCTGGAACCGAACATGCCGCCAGCACCCACGCAGTGGTCGCACCGTACAAGGTCCCCACCGCGCTGCTCCCCCACACTGCGACGGCAGACGGAAGCAGTCGAGCGTCGAGAACGGGCCGGACCTCCGATTCGTTCATACCGACACCAGCACTCGCAGCTTTGCCAACCTTGCCGGGCCGATCCCGTCGACTTCCCCCAATTGCTCGATGTCCGTGAACTTTCCGTTGGAGGTGCGCCAGGAAACAATCGCCGCAGCCGTTACCGGCCCCACCCCGGGAAGCTCGTCCAATTCGGCCTCGGTAGCGGTGTTGAGGTTCACCATGCCGGCCCCGCCCGTTTCACCTGCAGCGGCAACGCCGGTACTTCCCGCGGTGGTGCTCGAACTCGGCGAAACACCGCCGAGCTGATCGGCCGCACCCACCAATATCTGATCACCGTCGGCAAGCTTCTGCGCCAGATTCAGGCCCACCGTCTCCGCGCCGTCGACCACGCCGCCTGCCGCGGCGAGCGCGTCGGCAATGCGCGAGCCCGGAGGTAGGTTGACAAGACCCGGCGTGCGCACGAGTCCGACAACACTGACCACCAGAGCCTCAGGCCGCTGCTCTGCTACGACACCGGAAGGTACGGGACTGGCTGATTCACCATCGTCGGCAGCGACAGTCGGCGCCGTGACATTCTGGGGCGAGGGCAGCGGTGGGACCGCCTGCATACTCGGAGAATCCCACCACACGGTGAACAAGCCGATAGCCGTGGCCAGTGCAGCGACGATCGCCAACACCCAGGTCGCCGATCGACTCGGGCGCCAACGCGTTCCGCGCCAACGCTCGGGCAGTCGATCGAACCGTGACGAGTCGAGTTGAGCTTCGTACTCGTCCTCGTCGAAGTCCTGAAGCCACTCGGGGGATCTCTCGAATGGCTGCGGGGACCTCTCGAAAGACGCTGAATCCTCGAATTCGTCGACGTCCTCATGTCGCCGCCTGTAGTTGCCGTCCATCGCCGCGAGGCGATCACGCGCCCGCTCGCGCTCCTCGCTGATCCTCATGACTGGACGCTAACGAGAGACCTCGCCGCCAACGACGAACAATTTCAAGCTGTGGAGAACTCGAGGGTTGTGGAGAATTCGTCTCGCGGTTGGTTGTGGTCACCGAGTGATCCGGCTGGAGAATGCCTAGGCGAAAGCGCTCAGTACTACATAGACGCCGACGGCTGTGATCACCAGGCCCATCGACCTGAAGACACGCTGTCGAATTCGTGCGTCGCTCAGTTTCTTCGACATGAAGGCTGCGCCCAATGCAAGAATTCCAAGCCATCCGAATGCCACCGCGGCATCGACAATTCCGAGACTGAGAACGGAGTACACCGTCAATGGCTGCGCATACTGCGGCGCCACGAGTAGAAAGAACAATCCGACCTTCGGATTGAGGATGCACGAAACGAAGCCCTGAGCGAATGCACGCCATCCAATTGATTGTGCCTGCAGAGCAATTGAATCCAATTCGATGTCGGAAGTGTCCCGATAGAGAAACTCCCGGACACCCAGGTACATCAAATACAGACCACCCGCGACATGGAGTGCTGCTGCCGCCATTGGAGTGTGCGCCAGGAAACTTGCCGCTCCCACCGCAACAAGTGCTGCCCATGCAATCGATCCGATTGCGGATCCCGCAGCCACCATGAACCCGAACAATCGACGTTCAAGCGCAAGTTTGATCACCAGTAGTGAATCGGGACCCGGCGATATCGACAACGCCAGGCAAAGAACTGCGAAACTCGCCAGGTTGCCAATCTGCATGCGACTTCTCTCCCCCTGCGCCCCGAATGCTCTGCGAAGAGTCGTCCCCCGACCCATTCCGACAGCGGTAACCATGAAGTTCGAGCTATCGGGTCACGATCGAGAATGATACGAGCGAACGAACTTCTCCGCGATCGATTTGTTTTGATGCATCGACATCAGCACAGTGATCGAGCCACAATGCATAGTTCAAGACCGCTCAGGCGCTCGTGTCGATGTCCGGCAGCGGGCACACCACCACACCGATCGCGCCGACACCGACGTGCGCTCCGATGACCGCGCTGAAGTCAGTGACCACGGATTCCGCTACATCGGGGATGCGCTCGGCCAACTGTTCCGCGATCCCGTCCGCACGCTCTCGCGCTCGCATGTGATGCACGGCTATCGCCACACGACCGAGACCAGCGCGCTCGACGGCCGAATCCACCAAGCGTGCAAGCGCTTTGGTGGTGGTACGTGTTTTCTCGCCGAGCACCAGCTTGCCGTCCACCAGATGCAGGATCGGCTTCATCGCCAATGCAGTGCCCAGCAACGCTGCTGCGGTTCCGATTCGTCCGCCCCGGCGCAATTGATCAAGTTTGTCGACGACGATGTAGCAGCGCCCACGACTTGCAACGTCGACCGCCCGGCCATATGCCTCTTCGAGTGAAGCGCCCTTCTCGGCCAAGCGCGCAGCTTCGAGAGCGGGATATCCCAAACCCATTCCGGCGGACTGTGAATCGACGATCCGAACAGCGCCACCGAACTCCTGGGCCGCGACTCGTCCGGCTTCCCACGTTCCCGACAGTTGGCGTGAAATATGAACGGCGAGGACACCGTCACCGTCGCTCATCTCCAGGGCGCGTGCGTACGCTTCGGACAACTCGGCGGGCGACGCTCCGGCCGTTGTCACTCCCGACAGATCGTTCGGCATTGCGTCGACGCCCTCTCGCAAGTCGCACCCGTCACGGAGCACGTGGAGCGGAACAACCTGAATGCCACATGCGTCGGCCGACTCCTGCGGAATGCAGGCGGAGGAATCCGTGACGACGACGACCGGCATTCTGCTACCCGACTTCGCTCGGCGGTGCTACCAGTTCCGGCGAAACCACTTTCTGCGCCTCGACCCCGCGAATCGCAGCGATCATCGCGCGGGCTACGCCGACGTGACCGTCCCAACCCCAGTGAATGCCGTCAGGATTGCCGTTCTCGGAAAAGACGTTGTCACGCACTGCATCCGCAAGGTCGACTACGGGAACGTCTTTCTCCGTAGCCCACTCGGTGATCGCGGACACCGCGGCAGGCCGTCCGGCATGCACGCTCGCGTAGGCATCGCTGCGGTGCACTGACGGCAGGGTCGCGATCATCGGCAGTTCCGGCCGCATGTACTCCAACGCATTTCGCGAGCTTTCCAGATACTCGACGCTCAGCTTGGGCGGAAGTGCGACCGGGCGGCCCAGAGGTGCAAGCCGCGGCTGCAGCCATTGATAACCCTCGCGCACCACGCGTCGAAGCGCGGGTGGCCGAACGTAGCGGATGGTCTCGCGGAGCGCGGTAGGCAATGGGGACGGCAGCGAGTCCATCCCGCCGACCGCGAACACGACGGCGCCGGCCCGCGGCACCGCCGCCCACACACGAGGATCCTGAGTCAGTGCCCACCACGCGTCGCGACACGTCCATCCGATACGGGCGACCAACTCGACGTCCCAGCCGAGTTCGTCGGCCACGATGTTGGGCCAGATGCGTGGATGATCTGCCGCGAGGCCGCCTTTGGGGCCGAAATACGACAGCGAATCCGCGAGTACGAGGAGGACGGGGCGCTGCCCGTCGGCACTTTCAGAGGACGTCATTTGCGACACTCGCAGAAGCATTCCATACGTCGAGTCGCCACTCGATCGACTTGACGTCACCATGTCCACTGAGTTGCACCCAACTGGTGTTTCCCAATCCGCCGAGGACGGCCCAGCGATCGACGGGTAAGTCGAGCAATGCCGCTGTCAGTGCCGCGATCAAGCCTCCGTGCGCCACCAGAACCACGGGCCGCTCGGCCCAGTCCGGGTGCGTGTCGAGCAATTCGTGAACTACGGGGAGGCTGCGATTCGCGACGTCGATTCGGCTTTCGCCGCCGGGCGGCGCCAACGTGGCATCCGCTCGCCACGCAGATCGCACACCGGGAGTGCGCTCGTCGACGTCATGATGAGTCAGGCCCTGCCATTCCCCCAGGTGTGTCTCACGCAGACGCGTGTCGGTGAGGACCGGAAGTCCGGCGGCATCACCGACTGCGACGGCCGTGAAGTACGCCCGACGCAGATCCGAGGACACGATCGTCAACGGCCTGCGATCGGCGATCACCGGACCTGCACTCTTGGCCTGCGTGCGTCCCAACTCCGACAGGTCGGTGTCGAGTTGCCCCTGCATCCGAGAGTCGGCGTTGTATTCGGTCTGTCCGTGACGCAGCAGGATGAGCCGGCGGACAGGGTTCGACGCCGCACTGGGCGCCGACGAAGTCACAGCGAGGGATCCTGCGCGTCCGGCTCGGAAACCGTGTCGGTCTCGAACACCGTGTTGGCGTCGGCGGGGCCGGGACGGTTCTGTCCGAGGCCTTCGACCTCGACCGTCGGGCAGTCCTTCCACAGACGATCGAGAGCGTAGAAGTTGCGCTCCTCGTCATGCTGGACGTGGACGACGATGTCGGCGTAGTCGAGCAGTGCCCAGCGGCCCTCGCGGGTGCCTTCACGGCGGACCGGCTTGTGTCCCGCTTCGCGGAGACGGTCTTCGATGTTCTCGACAATCGAGTTGACCTGACGCTCGTTCGTCGCAGATGCGATGACGAAGCAGTCCGTGATGACCAGCTGTTCGGACACATCGAGCACCACCACTTCGGTGGCCAGCTTCTCGTCGGCTGCCAAGGCCGCGATGCGTGCCATGTCGATGGCTTCGGTGTTTGCGCTCACTCGATGTTCTCCAGTTTCGTCTTCAGAAAGTACTTGTTGTTCTCGGCTAGCTCGATTCGGCGCCCGGGACGGCTTCCGACTTCCCCGGTGCGGGCTCCGACATCGTTGTAGCTCCGTCGCGGCGCTCCGCGTCGACAGGTCGATACAGGTTCCGCTTCGAGATGTACTGCACCACTCCGTCCGGCACCAGGTACCAGACGGGGCGGTCTTCACTTGCCCGACGCCGACATTCGGTCGACGAAATGGCAAGTGCCGGAATCTCTATCAACGTGACCGCGTCGGCGGGCATGGTGTCGAGGTGACCGGCCAGGTGCTCTGCATTGAGATCGAAACCCGGTCGCGATACCCCGACGAACTTCGCCAATGCGAACAACTCTTCCCAATCTTGCCAGGAAAGGATGCTGGCCAGCGCATCGGCACCGGTGATGAAGAAGAGTTCGGCGTCAGGGTGGTAGGCCCGGAGGTCTCGCAGCGTGTCCACGGTGTACGTCACTTTTTCACGGTCGACGTCGACCCGAGAGACGGAAAACCGCGGGTTGGAGGCGGTGGCGATGACCGTCATGAGGTACCGGTCCTCGGCAGGACTGACGCCCTTCCCCTGCTTCTGCCAGGGCCGCCCGGTGGGGACGAAGATCACTTCGTCGAGTCCGAACCGGTCGGCGACCTCACTGGCCGCAACGAGGTGGCCATGGTGAATGGGGTCGAAGGTGCCACCCATCACTCCTAGGCGTCGAGCACGTTCCACCGATAGTCCCTTCTGCACGAGTGTCGAGCTTACGGGTCAGACCGGCAGCAGACGGGACACGACGTCGGCAAGCTGCTGGGCCGAGCGGCACTCGTGCATGCTGATGACCTCGTTGTAGACCTTCGCCGCGGAGTCACCCGTTCCCCATTGCCCCTTCGGCTCGGGGTTGAGCCAGTGCGCGTGCTTGGCTACTGCCACCATCTGCGACAGCGACTGAAGGTTGGGATCGCGGTAGTTGTTGCGACCGTCGCCGAGTACCAGTAGCGACGTGCGACTGGTGATCGACTGCGCAAACTTCTCCTGGAACACTCCGAAGGCGTGTCCGTAGTCTGAGTGGCCGTCGTAGGTGATCAGTTCGGCCTCACGCACCATCCGTGACATCGCTGATCCGAGGTCTGCGTTCGAGTCGAAGAACCGCGTGACCTCGTCGGTCGTGTCGATGAACGCGAACACCCGCACGCGCGAGAACTGCTCACGCAAAGCGTTCACGAGCAGCAGAGTGAAATGGCTGAACCCCGCCACCGAGCCGGACACGTCGCACATCACCACAAGTTCGGGCCGCGCCCGCTTCGGCTTGCGCTGCACCAGATCGATCGGCACTCCGCCCGTCGACATGGACTTGCGCAACGTACGACGTAGGTCGATCGAACCCGCGCGAGAGCGGCTACGACGCACGGCGAGACGACTGGCCAACAAGCGAGCCAGGGGTGCGACGTTCTTCTTCAGCGTGGTGAGTTCGGCATCGGACGCTCGCAAGAAGTCGACTTCCTCGGCGAGTTTCGGAACGCCGTACGTGGCGACCCGCTCCTTGCCCAAATTCTCGGCTGTGCGTCGACGCGTTTCCTTCTCGACCATCTTGCGGAAGTCCGCGATGCGCTGCGCTGCCGTGCGCTTGGCGACCTCGGACTGATAGTCGGAGTTGTCCTTGCCCTCTGACCCGGAACCCTCCTGGTTGCCGAGCAGGCCCTGCAGGATCTTGTTGAGCAACGTCTCCGGGGCGACGTCACGCAGCGCCTGATAGGCGGAGAACGACGGGCCGTTACTCGACTGGTACTGCCCGAGTTCCTCGACCATCGCGGCGGTCAGGAGTTCGGTCATCTCCATCGCCTCGTCACTGCCGTCTGTCAGCAGTTCGGCGATCAGCTCACGCAAGGCCTGCAGGTCGATCGAGCCGTCTGGCTTGCGCGGCAGTGTGACGTCGACGTCGCCGACCGCACGGTCACCGATCGCCTTGGGGAACCACAGGTCGAAGACGGCGTCGAACGTCGCCCGGTGGGTCGGCCTGCGCAGGAGCGAGCATGCCAGCCCTTCACGAAGCGCTTCACGATCGAGCAGGTCGAGAACAGACATGACCTGACCGGCGTCGACTGTCTCGGACGGGCCGACCATGATTCCGCGTCGTCGCAAAGCCTCGACAAAATCGACGAGGTGACCGGGAATCCCGTGCGGCGCTGCCAGGCCGCCAGGTGAGAGCGGCGACGTCGATGCTGCGGGAGCCATGTCAGACCTCAGTTCAGCCGAAGTTCAGCGGCGGCACGCACCTGGTCCGACTGGTGCTTGAGGATCACGCCGAGCGTGGCGCGAACGGCATCGTCGTCGAGAGTGTCCATGCCCAGAGCAAGAAGGGTGCGTCCCCAGTCGATGGTCTCGGATACCGAAGGGACCTTCTTGAGCTGCATTCCGCGAAGAACACGAATGGTGTTGACCAGCTGCTCGGCAATCGCTTCAGGAAGCTCCGGCACACGGCTTGCGAGGATGCGACGCTCGAGGTCGGCGTCCGGGAAATCGAGATGCAGGAAGAGGCAACGACGCTTCAGAGCCTCCGAGAGTTCACGAGTGGCATTCGAGGTCAACACCGTGAACGGCTTGCGGGTGGCGGTGATCGTTCCGAGCTCGGGGATCGTGACCGCGAAGTCGCTGAGCACTTCGAGGAGCAGACCTTCGATCTCGACGTCTGCCTTGTCCGTCTCGTCGATCAACAGCACCGTCGGGTCCTCGCGGCGAATGGCCTTGAGCAGTGGACGTGCGAGCAGGAACTCCTCCGAGAACACATCCGCCTTCGTCGAATCCCAGCTGTGGTCGACCGCGACATCACCCCTCGCTCCGCTCGCCCCGCCCGACTGAATCCGAAGAATCTGCTTCGCGTGGTTCCACTCGTACAGCGCACGAGCCTCGTCGACGCCCTCGTAGCACTGCAGGCGTACCAACTCGGCGCCTGTCGTCTGGGCTACCGCGCGCGCCAACTCGGTCTTACCGACACCGGCCGGTCCCTCGATGAGCAGGGGCTTGCCCAGTCGGTCGGCAAGGAACACTGCCGTCGCGGTGGCCTTGTCGGACAGATAGCCGGTTTCGGCCAGCCGTTCGATCACGTCGTCGACGGTCGAGAAGAACGGCGTCGTGTCGGGAAGTGCTCGGTCCACGGTTAACTCCTTGAGAGGTGGGGCAAGTCTGGTGAACTTTTCAGGCGGGTCGGGTATGCCCGTCGCCCCAGACGATCCACTTGGTGGACGTCAGTTCCGGCAGCCCCATGGGGCCACGCGCGTGCAGTTTCTGGGTGGAGATGCCGATCTCGGCGCCGAACCCGAACTGCTCACCGTCGGTGAAGGCAGTCGACGCATTGACCATCACTGCCGCAGCGTCGACTCGAGCGGTGAACTCGCGGGCAGCCGAGAGATCGGACGTCACGATGGCTTCGGTGTGGCCGGTCCCGTACTGGTCGATGTGCTCGACGGCAGCGTCCAAGTCCTTGACGACCTTGAGGGCGACGTCGAGGGTGAGGTATTCCTTCGACCAGTCGTCCTCGGTCGCGGGAACCAGTCCCGGCAGATCACCGTGCACGACGACGTCGTGCATCTGGAGCGCTTGGAGCAGCTTCGGCACGGCCGTCTCGGCAATAGCGGCGTCGACCAGCACCGTCTCTGCCGTGTTGCACACACTGGGCCGACGGGTTTTCGAGTTGAGAAGAATCTTCTCGGCCATCAGTAGATCGGCGGCCGAGTGAACATAGACGTGGCAGTTACCGACACCGGTCTCGATGGTGGGCACGGTGGCATCACGCACGACGGCGCTGATCAAGCCGGCACCGCCGCGCGGGATGACGACGTCGACGAGGCCACGGGCCTGAATCAAATGAGTGACCGTGGAGCGATCCGCACTCGGCAGAAGTTGAACGGAATCCTCGGGCAGTCCCTGATCAACCAACGACGCACGCAGAGCCGCCACCAACGCTTCGTTGGACTTGACCGCCGAGGACGAACCACGAAGCAGCGCAGCATTTCCCGACTTGAGAGTCAGCCCGAAGGCATCGACGGTCACGTTAGGACGAGCCTCGTACACCATACCGACGACACCGAGCGGAACGCGCTGCTGACGTAGTTCCAAACCGTTCGGCAGAGTGGATCCACGAAGCACTTCACCGATCGGATCGGGTAGTCCGGCAACCTGACGCAAACCCGACGCGATGCCCTCGATCCGGTCAGCGGTCAGACGAAGACGGTCGAGCAGCGATTCCTCGGTGCCGCCCGCCTTCGCGGTGTCGATATCGAGAGCGTTGGCCGCGAGAATCCGATCACTTGCCGCGAGTACCGCGTCGGCTGCGGCGTGGAGCGCAGCATCCTTCTGCGCCGTGGTCAGCAGAGCCAGGACACGCGAAGCCTTACGGGCTCGGCGTGCGGCGTCGTGCACGACGGACTTGGTGTCGGACGCGTCCGAGTCGACGGTTTCTGCGTTGGAAGTCACAGCGGTCATGAATACACATTAACCACCCACCGTGACGGCCTGCTCGGCGGAACGAGGCTGTGACCACCCGGGACCATTCCGGCGGACCGCCTGCGAACATTTAGGCGGACCGCCTGCGAACATTTCGGCGGACCGCCTGCGAACATTTCGGCGGACCGCCGGGGAACAATTCCGGCGCGCGACACTGTTGCACCCACCGACCTTCTTCTTCGAGTCAGGAGCCATCCGTGAGTGTGTTGTTCGAGCCTTTGACCCTGCGCGGCGTCACCATCCCGAACCGCGTCTGGATGGCACCGATGTGCCAGTACTCCGCTGACGTCATCGGCGACCAGGTCGGAGTGCCCAACGAGTGGCATCGCACGCATCTGGTGAGCCGTGCAATCGGCGGCACCGGCCTGATTCTCACCGAGGCGACGGCCGTCAATCCCGAAGGCCGCATATCGGCAGCTGATCTGGGGATCTGGAACGACACGCAGGCGCAAGCCTTCGCCGAGATCAACGCGCAACTCGCGTACTTCGGCGCAGTGCCCGGAATTCAGCTGGCGCACGCCGGACGCAAAGCGTCGACGCAGGTTCCGTGGCGCGGCGGCAAGAGTCTGCCCGCCGACGACCGACTCTCGTGGCAGACGGTGGCCCCGAGCGCGGTTCCGTTCGGTCACCTTGCCGATCCGGTCGAGCTCACCACGGAAGGCATCGAGAAGGTCGTCGCGGACTTCGCAGCGGCGGCTACCCGCGCATTGAAGGCCGAATTCAAGGTCGTGGAAATTCACGCGGCCCACGGATACCTGATCCATCAGTTCCTCTCCCCCGAGAGCAACAAGCGAACGGACCGCTACGGAGGCAGCTTCGAGAACCGCATTCGATTGCTCCTCGAAATCCTGAGCGCAGTCCGCGAGGTGTGGCCGGCCGAGCTACCGCTCTTCGTCCGGGTCTCGGCGACCGATTGGCTCACGGAAGAACGTGGGCTCGACGTCGACAGCTGGACCGCGGATCAGACCGTTGCCCTCGCCAACATCCTCTCCGACTACGGCGTCGATCTCGTCGACGTGTCCACCGGCGGTAATTCACCGGCAGCCAAGATTCCGGTGGAGCCGGGATACCAGGTTCCGTTCGCCCGTCGCCTGCAGAACGAGAGCCTGCTACCGGCCGCCGCCGTCGGCCTCATCACCGAACCCGAGCAGGCCGAGAAGATCGTCGAAGACGGAAGCGCAGTGGCGGTGCTCCTCGGCCGCGAACTGTTGCGTGATCCCTACTGGGCGCGCCGGGCGGCCCGTGAACTGAACGCCGAGGTAGGACCGCATATCCCGTCGCAGTACGCCCGCGCCTTCTAGCCCGAAAATCGGCTCCCGCGCACAACTTTGATAGCGTAAGCGTCTTACTTGCCGGTAGTCCGGAGCCCTGTGGGCTCCGGACACTGCCGCGGGCCAGAGCCGTGCGACGGGGGTCGCAACGAGCCACAGGGCACGCGGACGCTCGATTTCCCGACCGGCTCATCGGCGAGTGGGCAACGAAAAGATGCGTGCATCAGGTACGTGCCCCGCTCGGTTCGATGATTGCGCTGGGGAGCGCATGTCATGACTACACCAGAGAACTCGATCAGCGCTCTCGAAGTGGCCGAATCACCCGATGTCTGCGTCACCGACAATGCGTCCGTCAAGCGCGCTGTCAAGGCAACGATGCTCGGAAATGCCATGGAGTGGTTCGATTTCGGCGTTTACGCATATCTAGCTACCACCATAGGAAAAGTGTTCTTCCCGGACGCGAGCGGCAGCGCTCAACTCCTCTCTACCTTTGCAATTTTTGCGGCAGCCTTCATCGTCCGCCCACTCGGCGGATTGTTCTTCGGTCCACTCGGTGACCGCATCGGACGCAAGAAAGTCCTGGCCACCACCATCATTCTGATGGCGGGCAGCACCTTCGCCATCGGCCTCATCCCGAGCTACGAATCCATCGGTATCGCCGCCCCGATCCTGCTGGTACTCCTACGCCTACTGCAGGGCTTTTCCACCGGCGGCGAATACGGCGGAGCCAGTACGTTCGTCGCCGAATACGCACCGGACAAGCGCCGGGGTTTCTTCGCCAGCTTCCTCGAATTCGGGACTCTGGCAGGATATGTGGCGGCAGCGGGCATCGTGACGATCATCCAGACCGTCGTCAGTGCCGAGGACCTCCTCCAGTGGGGCTGGCGCATCCCCTTCCTCATCGCCGGACCTCTGGGTCTCATCGGCCTGTACCTCCGTCTGCGTTTGGAGGAAACTCCCGCATTCCAGATGATGGAGCAGGCCGAAGAGCGCTCCCTCGCAGATGAATCCACAGGCAAGAAACTACGCGAAACTCTCGTCGACAACTGGCGTCCGCTTGTTCTGTGCATCGTCCTGGTGGCCACGTACAACATCGCTCACTACGGCCTGCTCAGCTACATGCCGACGTATCTGACCAACACGTTGGGTTACGACGAATCCCACGGACTCGTTCTGATGATCATCGTCATGATCGTGATGATGATGGGAATCAGCTACGTCGGAAAGTTCTCGGACCGCGTCGGGCGTAAACCCTTGCTGCTCAGCGGTTTCATCGGATTCTTCGTCCTGTCCCTGCCTGCCTACCTGCTGATCGGCGTCGGCAACTACGTGACGGTCTTCCTGGGACTCGCAATTCTCGGCGGCTTGCTCCTGCTGTTCGTCGGAGTGTTCCCGTCCGTGCTTCCCGCACTGTTTCCGACCGGAATCAGGTACGGCGGCTTGGCAATCGGATACAACCTCGCGGTCTCCATCTTCGGCGGGACCACTCCCCTGGTGCTCACCGCCCTCGAAAGTGCAACGGGCAGCAACTTGGTCGCACCGATGTACATGATGATCGCCGCCGTGATCGGCGGTATCGCAGTCCTGATGATCCCCGAGACCGCACGCAAGCCACTCGACGGCTCTCCGCCCTCTGTCGCCACCGACGAGGAAGCACGTCGGATCATCCGCAAGGTTCGTCGAAAGAGAATGAAGGCCGATAACCTCGAGGTATGAGCACGCCTCGAATCGTCGTCGTCGGCAGTATCAACATGGATCTGACCACGTCAGTGTCCAGATTCCCCGCTCCGGGAGAAACGCTACTCGGCACTGCCTTTGCCACCGCGGCGGGAGGCAAAGGCAGCAACCAGGCCATCGCCGCCGCGAAAGCCGGTGGGGACGTGTCGTTCGTCGGCGCGGTCGGCGACGACGGTTTCGGCACCCAATTGCGCGAGACCCTGCAAGACGCCGGGGTCGACACCGCGTTGCTTCGTAGTGTCGACGGCCCGAGCGGCGTTGCCGCCATCACCGTGAGCGAGGACGCGGAGAACAACATCATCGTCGTCCCGGGCGCCAATTCCTCGGTCACCTCGTTGTCCGAAGTAGACCTCGACGCGATCGCACACGCCGACGTTCTCCTGTGCCAACTCGAAATACCCCTCGACACGGTCACCACAGCGGCCCGGCACGCGCGTGCCAACGGAACAACTGTCATCCTCAATCCTTCACCGGTACAAGACCTTCCGGGCGCCCTGATCGAGTCTGTCGACATCCTGATCGTCAACCAGACCGAGTCGGAGCAGTTGGCCGCGGTCACCGGTCGCGTCCGATACCTCGTCACGACGCTCGGGGCCGGCGGCGCGGATCTCCGGTCGGGCGAGGAGACAATCCACGCCGACTCCCCGGCCGTGACACCCGTGGATACAACTGGCGCAGGCGATGCTTTCACCGGCGCCTTCGCCGTGGAGTGGGTGCAGGGCCAGGACCGCGCCCTGCAGTTCGCTGCCACGGCGGGAAGTCTGGCGACGACGGTCCGCGGCGCGTCGGTGTCGTCACCCACTCGCGCTGCGATCGAAAAAGTCCTGAACCGACAGCTTGACTCTGACACCGTGTGAGGTCGTAAACCTGTAGGTATCGGGTTTGTGAGAGAGAAACGGGGCGATCAAGGATGTTGAGCATCGGAGACTTCGCGAGAGCCGGTCGTGTGTCGGTGCGCATGCTCCGCCACTACGACGCCATCGGTCTGCTCAGACCCGCGAGGGTCGACGCATCCACCGGGTATCGCTCGTACACCGCGGGCCAGTTGGCGCTGCTCAACCGCATCGTCGCTCTCAAGGAGTTGGGCCTGACTCTGGCCCAGGTCCAGCAAGTGGTGGAGTCGGCGGTCACCGTCGACGAGATCCGCGGGATGCTCACGCTTCGCCGAGCAGAACTCGAAACCCGAATCCAGGAAGACACCGCGCGACTGGCGCATGTACAGGCGCGCCTACGGATCATCGAAAGTGAGGGACAGATGTCCGCATACGAGGTTGTGATCAAGTCAGTTCCGGCGCTGCGGGTCGCGGAGTTGACCGGTACCGCCAAGACGATGGATCCGTCGTCGATCGGCCCGGTGGTTCGCGGGTTGTACGAGCGCCTTTGTACCGGTCTGGATCGTGCCGGTATCGCCGCGATCGGACCCGCTGTCGCTTACTACGAGGATGCCGGTGACGACGAGAACGTCGTCGTCCATGCGGCGCTACCGGTAGACGCGAATCCCGATGGCGACTACGAGTTCGCTGTGGTAGACCTGCGGGCCGAAGAGCACGTGGCCTCGCTGCTGCACAAGGGTTCGATGGACAACTGCCTGCCCGCTTATCAGGCGTTGGCCCAATGGATCGACGCAGCGGGATACCGCAATGCCGGCCCCAGCCGTGAGGTGACGCTGGCGTGCCCGGAGGATGTCGACGGCTGGGTCACCGAACTGCAGGAACCTGTTGCCAAGGCCTGAAGCCCGCACGTGTCGGCAGGGTCGTGCACCATGGGGTCCATGACCACCGCCACTGCCCCAGCCATGCGCGACGAAGCCGAGCGGCTGCTCCGCGAACTCGCGGGGCCGGATGCCCGCCTACGCGAGGACCAGTGGACGGCCATCGAGGCGCTGGTGGTGCAGCGCAAACGCGCGCTCGTCGTACAGCGGACCGGCTGGGGCAAATCTGCGGTCTACTTCATCTCGGCGAAGCTGCTCCGGGCAACGGGCCACGGCCCCACCGTCATCGTCTCTCCGTTGTTGGCCCTGATGCGAAACCAGGTCAGTTCTGCCGAACGTGCCGGAGTGCGCGCCGCAACCATCAATTCGGGCAACGTCACCGAATGGGACGACATCCATGCCCGCGTCGCAGCCAATGATCTCGACGTCCTTCTGGTCAGCCCCGAGCGTCTGAACAACCCTGACTTCCGCGATCAGGTGCTCCCGGCCCTGGCAGCTGATGCCGGCCTGGTCGTAGTCGACGAGGCTCACTGCGTTTCCGACTGGGGCCACGACTTCCGTCCCGACTACCGCCGCATCAGGACCTTGATCGCCGAACTCGGCGAGGGCATTCCCGTCCTCGCAACCACGGCGACGGCCAACAACCGCGTCGTCGAGGACGTGTCCGCCCAACTCGGCGTCGGCGGTGAGGAAACCCTCGTCCTTCGCGGCGGGCTCGAACGCGAATCGCTTCACCTCTCTGTAGTCCACATTCCGGAGGCGACGGCGCGCGCTGCCTGGCTTGCCGACATGCTCGAGACGCTGCCGGGTTCGGGCATCATCTACACGCTGACGGTTTCGGCCGCGCGCGACCTCGCAAGCCTGCTCTCCGAGCGCGGCCATACCGTCGCCGCCTACACGGGCCAGACCGATCCCACTGAACGTGAATCTCTCGAGCAGGACTTGTTGGGTAATCGCGTCAAGGCTCTGGTGGCCACCTCGGCACTCGGGATGGGCTTCGACAAGCCTGATCTCGGGTTCGTCGTCCACCTCGGCGCACCGTCGTCGCCGATCTCGTACTACCAGCAGGTGGGCCGCGCCGGTCGTTCCACCGACAGGGCAGACGTGATCCTCCTGCCTGGCGCCGAGGACAAGCAGATCTGGAGTTACTTCGCCTCGGTCGCCTTCCCCCGCGAGCACCTGGTCCGCAGCGTCATCGAACACCTCGACACCGAAAAGGCCACGTCGACACCGGCACTCGAACCTCTGGTGGAGCTCAATCGCACGCGTCTCGAGATGGTCCTCAAAGTCCTCGACGTCGACGGCGCGGTCAAACGCGTCAAGGGCGGGTGGATCAGCACCGGCGAACCCTGGGTGTACGACGCCGAGCGCTACGGCCGACTCGACGACGCCCGCCAGGCCGAGCAGGCCGCAATGGTCGAGTACCAGAGCATCACGACGTGTCGAATGACCTTCCTGCGTGAACAACTCGACGATCCTGGTCTGACCTCGGAGAACTCACAGTGCGGTCGCTGTGACAACTGCACAGGCAATCGCTACGACACCACTGTCGACACCGCCGCCCTCGACGAGACTCGGGCGCGCTTGCAGCGCCCCGGATTCGACCTGGAGCCGCGCAAGATGTGGCCGACCGGCCTGAGCAAGCTGGGCGTCAAGCTGTCCGGGAAGATCACCGAGGGGCCCGAAACCGGGCGCATTCTCGGACGGATGTCGGACCTGGGCTGGGGTCAACGTCTCCGCGCGCTTTTCGACGGTCCCGACGCCGAGGTACCCGATGCGGTGGTCAGCGCGTGTATCAGCGTTCTGGCCGCCTGGAATTGGGCCGAGCGACCCACCGGTGTCATGGCCCTCGAATCCACGACGCATCCTTTGTTGGTGTCGAGCCTGGCTGCCAAGTTGGCCGAGGTCGGGCGATTGACCGACCTGGGCACTCTTCGCTTGCGCCCCGACCACCCTCCGGTGTCGGCAGCGAACTCCGCCTACCGCGTGTCCGGACTGGTCGATGTTTGGGAAGTCCCGGACATGAGCATCCACCAGGGACCGATACTTCTTGTCGACGCAATCGCCGATACCGGTTGGACTTTCACGATGGCCGCGCGCGCACTTCGACAGGCTGGTGCTCACTCTGTACTTCCGTTGGCGCTCGCAAGCCCGAAATAGCGAGTTTTTGCCCGAAATAGTCGCTCCGACAACGGCAAAAGTTACATAATGTGAGCACCATCACATTCATGTCCTCACCTGGGGCGCAACGGGTTCCACACGGCCCGAAACGGACATCTGCATGACTTCGACAGCAATGATTGTTACGTTCAGATGACCGATGAAGCCTGTTGATACGAGAGCTATCCCGACCACCGCGCCGGACGCGGTGTTGTTCAGAAGCCCACAGATCGATGACGGAGTCCGGCTCTGGGAGATCGCACGTGATTCGAAGGTGCTCGACCTCAATTCGAGTTATGCATACCTGTTGTGGTGCAGGGATTTCAGCGCGACGTCCATCGTCGCGGAGGTAGACGGCCGCGTAGTCGGATTCGTTTCCGGTTATACCCGTCCCAGCGCGCAGGAAACCCTGTTCGTGTGGCAAGTTGCGGTCGACGAAGACCAGCGCGGCAAGGCAATTGCTGCCCGCATGCTGTCCGACTTGATGGATCGCACTGCCCCACTGGGTGTTACACATCTGGAGACCACGATCAGCCCCGACAACGAGGCTTCGATCGCACTCTTCACCGCGCTCGCACGTCGACGCGAAGTACCGATAACCAGGCAGACCTTGTTCTCGCCCAACGATTTTCCCGATGGACACGAAGCCGAAGATCTTTACACGATCGGCGCCTAGCGCACTTCGCGCTCGGCATACAGCATGCCCCGGAGGAACAAAGAAGATATGAATATCAACGAAGCAAGCATTTTTGAAACCCTCGAGTCCGAGGTTCGCAGCTACTGCCGTGACTGGCCCGCAGTGTTCACCAGCGCATCCGGATCCTGGATTCGTGACGAGAACGGGCGCGACTACCTCGATTTCTTCGCCGGTGCCGGCGCCCTCAACTACGGCCACAACAACCCGGTGCTCAAATCCGCACTGGTCGACTACATCATGAGCGACGGCATCACGCACGGCCTCGACATGTCGACAGTCGCCAAACGCGAATTCCTCGAGACCTTTCAGCGCAACATCCTCGAGCCACGCGGCCTGGACTACAAGGTCCAGTTCCCCGGCCCGACCGGATCGAACACCGTCGAGGCTGCACTGAAGCTGGCCCGCAAGGTCACCGGACGTTCGGCAGTCATCAACTTCACCAACGCATTTCACGGAATGACACTTGGTGCACTCTCCGTGACCGGTAACTCGATGAAGCGCGCGGGCGCCGGTGTCCCCCTCGTGCACACGACACCGATGCCCTTCGACAACTACTTCGACGGCGTCACCGAGGACTTCCAGTGGTTCTCCCGCGTTCTCGATGATTCCGGCAGTGGAATCAACCGCCCCGCGGCAGTGATCGTCGAAACCGTGCAGGGTGAAGGTGGCGTCAATGTCGCTCGCCCCGAATGGCTTCGGGCGCTGGCAACACTGTGCTCGGATCGCGGAATCCTGTTGATCGTCGACGACGTCCAGATGGGTTGCGGCCGTACCGGCCCGTTCTTCTCCTTCGAAGAGGCCGGAATCGTTCCCGACATCGTCACGTTGTCCAAGTCGATCAGCGGCTACGGAATGCCGATGGCGCTCACGCTGTTCAAGCGTGAACTCGACGTCTGGGGACCGGGCGAGCACAACGGCACCTTCCGCGGCAACAACCCGGCGTTCGTCACCTCCAAGGTGGCACTCGACCACTACTGGTCCGACGACGCCCTCACCAAGACGACGTTGAAGAAGGGCGCACGCATCAGCGAATGCTTCGCCAACCTCTCCGATCAGTTCCCCGGCGAGGTCTCGCACCGCGGGCGTGGCTTGGTTCAGGGCCTCGTGTTCGAACAGCCCGAGCGCGCCGGCAAGGTCTGCCAGTTGGCATTCGACGAGGGATTGCTCGCCGAGACCTCCGGACCCTCCGACCAGGTTGTGAAACTGCTTCCCGCACTGACGATTACCGACGACGAGCTCGAGCACGGCCTCTCCATTCTGGCCGAGGCGACACTCAAGGTCTGCAGCTAGAGGAAGGACTCTCCCATGATCGTTCGCACCACCACCGAGATCACCGACACCGACCGCGACATCACGAGTGAGGACGGAAACTGGCGCAGCAAGCGCATCGTCCTCGGCGGCGACCGCGTCGGGTTCTCGTTCCACGAGACCACCATCAAGGCGGGTTCGGTCAACGAGTTCCATTACGCCAACCACGTCGAGGCTGTCTGGCTCGTCGAGGGCACCGGCAAGCTGATCGACCTCGACAACAACAAGGAATACGATCTCGCACCGGGGTCGATGTACCTGCTCAACGGCCACGAGCGTCACCGCGTCGAGCCGGACACGCAGATGCGCATGCTGTGCGTGTTCAATCCGCCGGTCACCGGGCGTGAGGTGCACGACGAGAACGGTGTCTACCCACTGGTGGAGGTCCCCGCGTAGCGTCTAGTCATGGCGACTGACACCTCTCCACGCGTAGCGATCGGCCCCGTCCCCGATGCACTGCTCGACAGCGCGGTGCTTCGGGGCGGTGGTCTGATCAGTCCGATCGACACTGCGGACGCCCTGATCTGGGCGGGCTCACCCGAGACCTTTCCGTCGGAGTTACCGGCGTCGGTCAGGTGGGTGCAGCTTCCGTCGGCGGGAATCGAGGATTGGTTCGACTCCGGTGTGATTCCGAGGGACACAGAAATCACGTGGACCTCGGCGGCCGGTGCGTTTTCGGCGTCGGTGGCCGAGCATGCACTCATGCTTCTCTTGGCCGGAGTTCGTCACTTGCCTGCACACATCGAGGCTCGAACGTGGCGTCAGTTCGAGTTCTTTCCCAAGATCGGCACCCTTCGTGGCTCGACGGTTGCGATCATCGGCGCAGGCGGTATCGGCCGCGCGCTGATTCCGATGCTGGCCGCGCAGGGGGCGGACAGCATCGCAGTCAATCGTTCCGGTAGCCCGGTCCCCGGGGCGATCTCGACGTACCCCGCATCCAGGATGGATGAAATCTATTCTCGCGCAGATCACTTCGTGATTGCTGCACCCGCCACCCCGGCCACCCGTCACCTCGTGGGCCGTGCGCAGTTGGCGGCGATGCAACCCCATTCCTGGGTGATCAATGTCGCGCGCGGATCACTGGTCGACACCGACGCACTGGTCGAGGCCATCGAGTCGGAACAGATCGGCGGCGCCGGTCTCGACGTCACCGATCCCGAACCCCTCCCGGACGGTCACCCACTGTGGGATCTGACGAATGCGATCATCACACCCCACGATTCCAACCCGCCAGGCGTTCGCCCCGCTGCCTTCGCGGATCACGTCTCCAAGAACGTGACCCGCTTCGCGAAGGGTGAGGCGCTGGCTGCCCTCGTGGACCCAGTAGCCGGATACTGAGTACGCCGCCGAAGCTCGAATGCTCGGACCACGGTTGCCACAAATTACTGTGGCGACTGCGTCTCCGGAAAGAAGAGCGCCCGCGCCCGGCGAGCGACCTCTTCGGCAGGTACATCCTCGACCTTCGTGCATACTGCCCACCTGTGGCCGAACGGATCGAGAAACACTCCATGCCGGTCGCCCGAAAATGTATCGGCCACAGCCGTGACCAGCGTGCCTCCCTCGGCGACTGCCCGAGCGACAAACCCGTCCGTGTCCTCGGTGTAGACGACGATCGACGAATGCACCCAGCCGCCCTGTGGTGATTTGAGTCCGAAGTCCGGCATCTCCTGCGAAAGCTGCAGCATCGAATCGCCGATCCGGATCTCCGCATGCATGAGGGAGCCGTCAGGTGCGTTCATCGCATCGACTATCTCAGCTCCAAGTGCTCGTTTGTAGTAGTCGAGTGCGGCATGACCGTCCGGCACCGCGAGGTAGGGAGTGATCGTGCGGTAACCAGCGGGGATTGGGTTCACTGTGTTCATGTCTACGAGTATCGGCGATCGCACACGTGTTCTATTGAACATTTCGGACTTCCTCCGCGCCTCCGTCTCGCACACGCGCCTATCCTGGAGCAGTGCCCACCGACAACAGCCGCCTCGATGCCCTTCCCGAACTCCTGGCCGGCCGTCGCCTGGCAGTTCTGACGGGCGCCGGCATCTCCACCGACTCCGGAATCCCGGACTACCGCGGACCTGATTCACCCCCGCGCAATCCGATGACGTTCCAGCAGTTCATCGGCGATCCGGCGTTTCGGCGGCACTACTGGGCGCGCAACCACATCGGCTGGCGATACATGGACAGCTCCCGCCCCAACCAGGGCCACCGGGCCGTCGCGGCGCTGGAACGAACAGGGCGAGCCGTCGGCGTGATCACCCAGAACGTCGACCTCCTGCACACCAAGGCCGGCGCGCGAAACGTCATCGACCTCCACGGCACCTACGCGCAGGTTCGATGCCTGAGCTGCCAGCGGCTGATCTCCCGCACCACTCTCGCGGAGAGACTGGAAGAAGCCAATCCTGGATTCGCCGAAACAGTCGCTGCTGCAACAGGAGTCGAAATCGCACCCGACGCAGATGCCGTGATCGAATCCACCGCACACTTTCGCGTCGTGGATTGCGCCGTGTGCGGTGGCTTACTCAAACCGGACATCGTCTACTTCGGCGAATCCGTCCCCAAGGAACGCGTCGCCCGTGCATACAGCCTTGTCGACCAATCCGACGCTCTGTTGGTAGCCGGGTCGTCGTTGACCGTGATGTCCGGCCTACGTTTCGTCCGGTATGCCGCCAAGACCGGGAAGCCGATCGCCATCGTCAATCGAGGCACGACTCGCGGCGACGAATTCGCCGACCTCAAGCTCGAAGTCGGTTGCGCTGAAGCACTTTCCGCCCTCGTCGAGCACGAAAGCTACAGCGCCACCAAGTCGTCCGCGTGAACCACGGGACGCTGCATGTCGGCCGGTAGATCGGTGGTGGAGCGCCCCAGGATCTCCTCGATCTCCGCAGCGTCGAACGCAACGACACCCCGGGCGACGGGCTTCTCCCCCGGCCCCATCAGGGACACGACGTCGCCGGCGTGGAAGTCACCGGATACACCGACGATGCCAGCGGACAGAAGGCTTCGACGCTTGGACACGACCGCGCGGACGGCGCCTTCGTCGAGGTGGAGGTCACCCGATGTGTCAGCGGCGTGACGAACCCAGAATCGGCGGGCCGACAATCGCGTCGGCCGGGGCGCAAATGCCGTTCCGACATCGGCACCACTGAGTGCCTGCGCAGCATCCGATGCTGCCGCGAGCAGAACCGGCACGCCGGAATCAGCGGCCAGGCGTGCTGCTGAGAGCTTCGACGCCATGCCTCCGGTACCGAGGGCGCCACCCGAACCGGCAACCACACCGTCGAGATCCTCGGGACTGTTGACCTCGGGAATCAGTGTGGCATCGCCCTTTCGGGGATCCCCGTCGTACAGTCCGTCCACATCCGACAACAGGATCAACGCGTCGGCGCCGACCAGATGAGCAACCAGTGCAGCCAGCCGATCGTTGTCACCGAATCGAAGTTCGGTGGTGGCAACGGTGTCGTTCTCGTTCACGATCGCCACCGCGTGCAATGCCCGTAGACGATCGAGTGTCCGTTGGGCGTTGCGGTGCTGCGTCCGTCGAGCGATGTCGTCAGCCGTGAGTAGAACCTGCCCGACGGTACGGCCGTAACGGGCGAACGACGTACCCCAGGCGTGAGCCAGAGCCAACTGACCGACGCTGGCCGCAGCCTGCTTGGTCGCGAGATCGCGAGGCCGCTTGGTCAGTCCCAGCGGCGCCAGTCCGGCGCCGACGGCACCGGACGAGACGACGACGACATCGGAACCCGCACGCATGCGAGCCTCGATGGCGTCGGCCAACAGATCGAGTCGGTGAGTATCGAGTCCCGCCACCAGACTGGTGAGCGCAGACGACCCGATCTTCACGACGATACTGTGAGCCGACGCTATCGACTCCCTGGTGGACCCGAGCACAGTCCCGTTCCCTCTCTTCGGTTTTCGTCCTGAAATCGCGTGGGTCAGGCGTCTTCGTCGAGCAAGCCGCGGCGGACACGACGCGCGTGCTTGCGCTCGTCGGCGCCGATGCGCTCCACCTGATCGAGACGCGGGTCGGTTCCACGGCCCGTGCGGGTCAGATCGATACCGGCCGGCGTCATCGGCTCCCACTCGAAGCTGACGTCGCCGATGGTGACGGAAGCTCCTGGCTGAGCGCCCTTCTTGACCAATGCGTCCTCGACGCCCAATCGAGCAAGACGGTCGGCGAGGTAGCCAACGGCCTCGTCGTTGTCGAAGGCGGTCTGACGAATCCACCGCTCCGGGCGGGTGCCTCGGACGACGAACCCACCGGGAATATCGGGATCCTTCTCGATGGTGAAGCTGGAATCCTTGACCTTGACCGGGCGAATGACCTGGCGCTTCGGCTCGGGCTTCGGATGAGCTTCGCGGTAGTCGCGGACCATCTTCGCCAGCGCGAATGTCAACGGTCGCAATCCTTCTCGGCTCACCGCCGAGATGGTGAAGACCGGCCATCCGCGAGCTTCGATCTCAGGCGTGACCATTTCGGCCAATTCAGCGGCCTCGGGAACGTCGGTCTTGTTGAGGATGACGACGCGCGGGCGCTTGTCGAGGTCACCGAGTCCCGAATCGCCGGAGAGCGCGGGCGTGTACGCGGCCAGCTCTGCTTCCAAGGCGTCGATGTCGGAGATCGGGTCACGTCCCGGATCGAGGGTGGCGCAGTCGATCACGTGCGCCAATACGGCGCAGCGTTCGATGTGGCGCAGGAAGTCCAGGCCCAAACCGCGGCCTTCGCTTGCACCGGGGATCAGCCCGGGCACGTCGGCGACGGTGAAGGTGGTGTCACCGCTCGAGACGACGCCGAGGTTGGGGACCAGAGTGGTGAAGGGGTAGTCGGCGATCTTCGGCTTAGCCGCAGAGAGAACGGACACAAGCGAAGACTTACCGGCGGAGGGGAATCCGAGCAGACCGACGTCGGCTACCGACTTGAGTTCGAGAACCAGGTCACGCTCGACACCGTCCTCACCGAGGAGTGCGAAACCGGGAGCTTTGCGGGCTTTCGAGGCGAGTGCTGCGTTGCCGAGTCCGCCGCGGCCACCCTGAGCGGCGTCGAAGCGTGAACCGACTCCCACGAGGTCGGCAAGCACGTTGCCGTCGGTATCGAGAACCACAGTTCCATCCGGAACCTTGAGGATGAGGTCTTCACCGTTTGCACCCTCGCGGTTACTGCCGGCGCCCTGCTTGCCGTTGGTCGCCTTCGCGTTGGGATGGAAGTGAAAGTCGAGGAGGGTGTGGATGTTCTCGTCGACCACGAGGATGACGTCGCCACCGCGACCTCCGTTGGCACCGTCCGGACCGCCGAGCGGTTTGAACTTCTCGCGGTGTACGGAGGCGCAACCATTGCCGCCTTTTCCAGCGCTGACGTGCAGCACAACACGGTCAATGAATCGGGACATGACTGCCGGATCCTTCCTCAGTCAATTGCGGGTCTCACGCGATGAGCTGAACTTCTGGTGAGCAGGGTTGCTCGGGGCAAAACGGGTACTGCTTAAACAAACGATAGGGGCGGACCGGGTTATTTCAACCCTGGTCCGCCCCTATCGGGAGCTTGGAACGCGTCACTCTCTTACCGAAAGCAGAACCGGCTTACCGAAGTAGAACCGATGACGCACAACTAGCGAGAAAGACTAGACCTCAGCCGCAACGACGGCCGGAACGATGTTCACGGTCTTGCGTCCACGCTTCTGGCCGAACTCGACTGCGCCGGCAGCGAGAGCGAACAGGGTGTCGTCGCCGCCACGGCCGACGTTGACGCCGGGGTGGAAGTGCGTGCCGCGCTGGCGAACCAGGATTTCGCCTGCGCTGACCGACTGGCCGCCGAAGCGCTTCACGCCGAGGCGCTGGGCGTTTGAATCGCGACCGTTACGGGAGCTGGATGCACCCTTCTTATGTGCCATGCTATTGACCCTCCTCGGGTGAAATTAGCTAGAAAGAACTGGTTACTTGATGCCCGTGACCTTGAGCACCGTGATCGGCTGCCTGTGGCCCTGACGCTTGTGGTAACCGGTCTTGTTCTTGAACTTGTGGATGCGGATCTTCGGGCCCTTGGTGTGCTCGACGATCTCACTGGTGACTGCGACCTTGGCCAGCTTGGCCGCGTCGGTGGTCAGGTCAGATCCGTCGACCACGAGAACGGGAGCAAGCGAGACAGCAGTGCCGGGCTCACCCTCGATCTTCTCGACCTTGACGAGGTCACCAACAGCGACCTTGTACTGCTTTCCGCCGGTCTTGACGATCGCGTACGTTGCCATCGGAGGGCTACCCCTTGCTTCTTCGAACTTGCTCGCGCTGCTGCCTGAGGCTTCAAATGCATCGCGACTGGTCTGGTTTATGTCACCTCGGCTCGGCACTGACGTACCGGGACATTCACGCGCACTCTAGGCACATGGAATCTCTACCGCCGGGTGGCGACCCTCCAAGGTTACGGGAAAGCAACCGTCAGGGTCAAACCGCCCCGCCGAGGGGTGGTGCTTACTACTCTGTACTGCTTCTACCAGCTGAAACTTCGGATAGCGGTTGGATGTCCTCGCTCATCGCGAAGTCATCCAACCGACCGAAAGCCAGTAGTTCTTACTCTCCGTCTACCGGAGGACCTGCGGGACGTGCTGCTGCACGCCTGCGACGGGGTCTCTTGACGACGACAACTTCTTCCTCAGCCGGAACTTCGGTGGCCGGAGCCGGAACGTTTTCCGCGACCGCGTCCACCACGGGTTCCGGAGTCGGAATCACGAAGACCGTGCCCACCTCGGGAGCTGCCTCGGCAACCGGTGCCGACGCTGCCCGCGACGCCCGGCGACTACGCCGACGACCGCGCGGAGCTGCTTCGGTCGAAGCTGCGGCCGACTCGTTGTCCACTGCGGATACTTCTTCCGCAGCAGAGTCCACAACAGGAACGTCATGGTGCTCAGCAGCAGCAGGAGTATGTATCGGCCGATCTTGTTGCCGATCGGCACTTTTGGATGCATCGTCCCCCGAAGACACACCGGCGGAATCAGACTCGGTCGAGTCGGCCGCGACGGTCTCGTCGTCGTCGTGGTGATGCGAGGCCATCGCCAATGCCACCGGATGAGCCCGCTTGACCGTCGCGTCGACGGCCGGAACCTCCGGCGCCGGAGCTTCCTGTCCGTTGGACTCGGTCGAAGCCGACTTGTCTCCGCGGCCACGCTTGTTCTTGCGCGAGGTACCGGAATCACTGCGCTGCGAGCCCGAACGCGATCCTCCGTCGTCCGAGGACTTCACCTCGACGGGCTCGGAATGGACGATGATGCCGCGGCCGTGGCAGTGCTCACAGGTGGTCGAGAAGGCCTCGACCAATCCGGTGCCCAACTTCTTGCGCGTCATCTGCACGAGCCCGAGTGACGTGACCTCCGACACCTGATGGCGCGTGCGATCGCGACCCAGGCATTCGGTGAGCCGACGCAGGACCAGGTCCCGGTTCGATTCGAGAACCATGTCGATGAAGTCGACGACGATCATTCCGCCGATGTCCCGCAGGCGCATCTGGCGAACGATCTCCTCGGCCGCTTCGAGGTTGTTACGGGTGACGGTCTCTTCGAGGTTTCCGCCGGCTCCGGTGAACTTGCCGGTGTTGACGTCGACGACGGTCATGGCCTCGGTGCGGTCGATCACCAGGGTGCCGCCGGACGGCAGCCACACCTTGCGATCGAGTGCCTTGGCCAACTGCTCGTCGATACGGCGAGCCGCGAAGACGTCGATACCGTTGTTCGGCGTGTACTTCTCGAGCCGCGGAAGCAGGTCGGGCGCAACGGAGTTGATGTAGTTCTCGACCGTCGTGTGCGCCTTCTCGCCCTCGATGACCAGCTTGGAGAAGTCCTCGTTGAACAGATCACGAATGACCTTGACCAGCATGTCAGGCTCTTCGTACAGCGCCTGCGGGTTGCCGGACTTACCGGTGTCCGCAGCCGCAGCCTGCTCCTCGATGCCGGCCCACTGAGCCTGCAGACGAGTCACGTCGCGCGCCAACTCTTCTTCGCTGACGCCCTCGGACGCCGTGCGAATGATCACGCCCGCGTCGGCGGGCACGATGTCGCGCAAGATTTCCTTGAGACGCTTGCGCTCGGTGTCCGGAAGCTTGCGGCTGATACCCGTGGACGTACCACCGGGCACGTAGACGAGGAAACGACCGGCAAGCGAAATCTGTGTCGTCAGTCGAGCACCCTTGTGGCCGACCGGATCCTTGCTGACCTGAACGAGCACCTGATCGCCAGGCTTGAGAGCCTGCTCGATCTTGCGCGAGTTGCCACCGAGACCGGCAGCCTCCCAGTTGACCTCACCGGCGTAGAGAACACCGTTGCGGCCACGTCCGATGTCGATGAACGCAGCTTCCATGCTGGGGAGCACGTTCTGGACACGTCCGAGGTACACGTTGCCGACCATCGACGCGGACGCCGAGTTGGTGACGAAGTGCTCGACCAGCACTCCGTCTTCGAGGACTGCTACCTGTGTAGTCGCATGCGGCTGACCGCTGTCTGCCCGATCGCGCACAACCATGACGCGATCGACGGCCTCACGACGCGCGAGGAACTCCGACTCGGTCAGGATCGGTGGGCGACGTCGGCCGGCGTCACGACCGTCGCGGCGACGCTGACGCTTCGCTTCCAGACGTGTCGAACCACTGATGCCCTGGACCTCGTCCTTGACGCGGGTCTTGTTGCGAGGTTCGCGCTCGTGAACGACGGTGTTCGGCGGATCGTCCTCGGACGTCGCAGTCGCGTCGGTGGCACCGTCGGTGCCGGTCTTGCGACGACGACGACGGCGGCGACGGCGGCTCGATCCGTCGGCATCGAGATCGGAATCGTCGGCATTCTCGGAATCCGCATCAGCGGTGGACTCGGACTTATCACCGGATTCTTCGCCGGCAGCGTCGTCGGTTTGCTTCTCGACTGCCGCAGGGGCAGATTCCTGCTCCGATTCGGTAGCGGTATCCGACTCTTCGTCCGAACCCTGCTCGCCACCCTGTTCACCGCGACCACGTCCACGTCCACGGCGTCCACGACGACGGCGACGCGGCTGATCGTCGTCCTCGTCCTCGGACTCGGCGCTCTCGCCCTCGGTTTGCGGTGCGGTCACAGCCGGCTCTTCGACGGCAGGAACTGCAACCGGCGCTGCCTCGGGAACGACGGTTTCGGCTTCCGCGGTTGTCTGCTTCTCTTCGACGACCGCCGGTGCAGCAGGCTCGCGGCGTGCGCGACGGCGACGCGGAGCTACCTCGGCGGCTTCGAGATCCGGCTGCAGGAACAGCGGGACCTGCGGCGCGGCGGGAGCCACCTCGGGCTGATGGGTCTGCGGCGCCTCGAAGGAAGTGAACAGATCGGACTGCTCGGCTTCCTTGCTCTGCAGCGCAGCAGCGGCGTCGAGTCCAGCGCTGATCTCGGCGACAGCCGGATCCACTGCTTCTTCTGCTGCAGGTTCTTCGACGACGACCTTTTTGCGGGTGCGACGAGCCCTGACAGGCTTCTCGGCCGGAGCCTCTGCAACAGGAGCCTCCACGGGAGCTTCTGCAGCAGGCTCCTCGACAACAGGCGCCTCGACAACCGGGTCGATGAGGGTGTCGAGCTCGGCGACGACGGGCTCGATGGCCTCGGCCGCGGAAGTCAACGAGGCATGAATCCGCTGAGCGACGTCACGGTGGAGACTCGACTGCGCGCTGCGCAATTCGGTACCGAGCGCTGCGGCTTCGGCAAGGACCTGCTTGCTGGTGACGCCGAGCAACTTCGCCAGCGCGTGTACGCGCATCTTGTCGGGAAATTCCGGGGTGGTGCTGGAATCTGATTCGGTTGGGGATTGATCGGCCACGTAAGTCTCCTCAGCCCCCGGGCGCGTCCAACCCAGAAGTCGAGTTGTCACGCGGCCACGCGGGAGCGTGCTGTGTGTACTCGCACTCAGAAGTGAGTACGAGATTGTAAGGTCTCGCTCCGCATGGTCCGCAATGCCCGTTATTCACTGCGAGCACATGAAGTGCCTGGCTGGATGGCCGTTGTCCTGTGCGCGAGCGCCTGATCATCCAGCGTGCAGAGGTCCAGGGATTTCCTGTTGACCTGGAGCAGCGATGAAAGGGCATCGAACCTAGGTGTCATCCGGTTGAACGTGCGTAAAACAAATTGCGGTTCAACTGAAAGCAGTATCCCACACCAACGCGCCTGCAACTGCAAAGGGCGCACCGATGTGGGATACGTGCCGAGAATTCGCTGTGGAGATGTGGGCCGAAGGCCCGTTCATGTGGGCCAGAGGCCCGATCGGAGATTCAGATGGACGACAGCGCGGGGAACCACAGAGCGATTTCACGCTCTGCCGACTCCACGGAGTCGCTGCCGTGAACGAGGTTCTGCTGCGCTTCGAGTCCGAAGTCGCCGCGGATCGTACCCGGAAGAGCCTTGTCGACCGGGTCGGTTCCGCCGGCCAACTGACGGAAAGCAGCGATGGCTCGGGGGCCTTCGAGCACTGCGGCCACCAGCGGACCGGAGGTGATGAACTCCAACAAGCTCGGGTAGAACGGACGCTCGGCGTGTTCTGCGTAGTGGCTACCAGCCACCTCTTCGGAAGCTACGCGGAGGTCGAGTGCTGCAATTGTCAGGCCTTTGCGCTCGATACGGCTGAGGATTTCTCCTACGTATCCACGGGCAACGGCGTCGGGCTTGATCAGTACGAGGGTGCGCTCAGTCACAGCGGACAGCCTAAATGGTCAGTCCCGCTGACCGGGAAGCAGGCCCTTGTCCATCCGGCGCTTGATGTCTCTCTGCAGGTAGACGAGGTATCCCCAGACGATCCCGAAGGTGATCGCCACACCGGCGATCGACGGGTGGACGAAGAAACCGAACAGAAGAATCACCTGCAGCGCGACGTTGAACCCCATCGCCCACGGCTTGCCCTGGATGCCCGCACCCAGAATCATCAGTACCGCCAACCCGATGATGAATCCCGCGGAGGCCGCGGTGAGGCCTCCGCCGACGACCGCGACAACCGGCAAAGCCAGCAGCACGACGATCGCCTCGAGGATCAGGGTTCCGGCCATCACTCCGCGGAAGCTTTTCCACGGGTCCTTGGTCGGCGGCCCGAACTCGCCGGCAGTGTCTCCGGGCTCGTGGTCTCCGGACTCGGGATTGGCATCTGACGGGGTACTCACGCGGGGTCCTTTCCGAACAGCGTGCGGGCGGCGCCTGCGGTCACGACGGATCCCGTCACCACCACACCCGCCCCTGATACGGCCTCACCGGGTTCGGCGACCTGCTCGGCGATTTCGATCGCGACTTCCAAGGCGTCGGCAAGCACCGGCGCAACGACGACGCGCTCGTCGCCGAACTTCGCGACGGCGATGTTCGCCAGTTCTTCGACGTCCATCGCCCGGGGTGACCCGTTGTGGGTGACGACGATCTCGTCGAAGACGGATTCGAATGCAGTCAAGATGGCGTCGACGTCCTTGTCCGCCATGACGCTGACCACTCCCACGAGCTTGCGGAAGTCGAACTCGGCGGCCAGTGCGGCCGCGAGAGCGCGGGCACCGTCTGGATTGTGGGCGGCGTCGAGAAAGACCGTCGGCGCACTCCGAACACGTTCGAGGCGACCAGGATTGACGATCGAGGCGAACCCGTTGCGGATTGCATCCTGATCCAGTTGTCGATCCGGACCGGCACCGAAGAACGCTTCTACGGCAGCGAGCGCGAGCGCGGCGTTGCGCGCCTGATGCTCACCGTGAAGGGGGAGGAAGATGTCGGTGTACACACCGCTCAAGCCTTGAAGTTCGAGCTGCTGTCCGCCCACCGCGATCTGGCGAGCAAGCACCTTGAACTCCGAGCCTTCACGAGCGACCGCGGCCTCCACCTCGACAGCACGCCGCAGCAATACCTCCATGACTTCGGGAGTCTGCTCGGCGATGATCGCGACGGTGTCCACCGGAACCAGGTCCTCGCGGCCCTTCTTGATGATCCCGGCCTTCTCCTCCGCGATCCCGGCCAGGTCGGTGCCCAGGTACTCGGCGTGATCGAGGCTGATCGGCGTGATCACCGCAACCTGCCCGTCGATCACGTTGGTGGCGTCCCAGCGTCCGCCGAGGCCGACCTCGACCACGGCGACGTCGACCGGCGCCTCCGCGAAGGCCGCATAGGCCATGGCGGTGAGCACTTCGAACTTGCTCATCGCCGGTCCCCCGGCTTCCTCCGACTGTGCGTCGATCATCTGCACGTACGGCTCGATCTCGCGGAACGTGTCCACGTAGAGCCGCGGCGAGATCGGATGACCGTCGATGCTGATCCGCTCGGTCGCGATCTGCAGATGAGGGCTGGTGGTTCGCCCGGTGCGACGATGCAGAGCCGTCATCAACGAATCGATCATGCGCGTCACCGACGTCTTACCGTTGGTTCCCGTGACGTGCACCGACGGATAGTTGTGCTGAGGCGAGCCCAGGACATCCATGAGCGCCTCGATACGAGTCAGTGACGGCTCGATCTTGGTCTCGGGCCAACGCTTGTCGAGTTCTGCTTCCACCAGCGCCAGTTCGGCGATGTCGACCGGAGTCGGAACCGAACTCTGAGCGTCGAATTGGGACGGTTCGTACGAACTCACTTGTCGGCCAACTCCTTCAGACGTCCCGTGATGCGCTCGATCTCTTCGACGGCGATCTGGCGACGTGTCTTGATCTTGTCCACGACGGCGTCGGGCGCCTTCGCCAGGAAGGCCTCGTTCGCCAGCTTGTTGTCAGCGGTGACGAGCTCCTTCTGCGCTGCCGCGAGGTCCTTTTCGAGCCGCTTCTTCTCGGCGCCGAGGTCGATGGTGCCCGAGGTGTCGATGTCGACAGTGACGGTGCCCTGGCTCAGGCGCACCTCGACGGAGATCGACGCGGTGAATCCCTCTTCGGGTTCGGTCAGCTTGGCCAGCGCCGCCACGTAGGCGAACTGGCCGTCCATGCCGGCCTCCGAGAGCCCGGACGCACGAGCCGGGACCTTCTGGGAAGGCTTGAGTCCCTGATCGTTTCGGAATCGTCGCACCTCGGTGATCAGCTTCTGCGTGTCTTCGATCCTGGTTGCGGCCTGGGCGTCGACTGCCTCACCGGACAACACGGGCCATTCGGCGACGACGACGGACTCGCCGCCGGTGAGCACCTTCCACAGGGTTTCGGTCACGAACGGAATGACCGGGTGCAGGAGGCGGAGCAGTGCATCGAGAACGTTGCCGAGCACGGCGCGGGTGTTCGCGGCGACGGCCTCGTCGGCGGCGAACTGCACCTTGGCGAGTTCGAGGTACCAGTCACAGACCTCGTCCCACGCGAAGTGGAACAGGCCTTCGCACGCCTTGCTGAACTCGTAGCGATCGAATGCGGCGTCCGCCTCGGCCTGGACCGTGTCGAGACGGTCGAGGATCCAACGATCGGCGTCGGTCAGTTCGCTTCGAGCGGGCAGCGGCGCGGGGGCAGCGCCGTTCATCAGAGCGAACTTGGTCGCGTTGAACAACTTGGTCGCGAAGTTGCGCGAGGACTGCGCCGAGTCCTCACCGACGGACAGGTCGCTGCCCGGGTTGGCGCCGCGTGCAAGTGTGAATCGCAGGGCGTCGGCGCCGAAACGATCGACCCAGTCGAGTGGGTCGATACCGTTGCCGCGAGACTTCGACATCTTCTTGCCGTACTGATCGCGGACCAGTCCGTGCAGGAACACGTCCTTGAACGGCATCTGCGCGCCGGACTTACCCGAACCGGCGGTGATCGACTCGTCCTCGGACACGTAGGTGCCGAACATCATCATGCGGGCGACCCAGAAGAACAGGATGTCGTAGCCGGTGACGAGAACGCTGGTGGGATAGAACTTTTCGAGTTCGGGCGTGTTGTCCGGCCAGCCCATCGTCGAGAAGGGCCACAGTCCGGAGGAGAACCAGGTATCGAGGACGTCGGGATCCTGGACCCAGCCTTCCGGCGCCGTTTCGTCAGGACCGAAGCACGCAACTTCACCCTCGGGGCCGTACCAGACCGGAATGCGGTGACCCCACCAGAGCTGACGGGAAATGCACCAGTCATGCATGTTGTCGACCCAGTCGAACCAGCGTGGCTCCTGGCTCGCCGGGTGAATGACGGTGTCCCCGTTGCGAACCGCGTCACCCGCAGCCTTGGCAAGCGTCTCGACCTTGACCCACCACTGCAACGAGAGACGAGGCTCGATGGCCTCGCCACTGCGCTCGGAGTGCCCGACGCTGTGCAGGTACGGGCGCTTCTCGGCGACGACGCGTCCCTGCTCGGCGAGAGCTTCGCGAACCTTGACGCGAGCCTCGAAGCGGTCCATTCCGTCGAATTCGGTTCCGGTGTCGGCAATCTTGCCGGTCTTGTCCATGATGGTGGGCATCGGCAGGTTGTGCCGCAGGCCCATCTCGAAGTCGTTGGGATCGTGAGCCGGCGTGATCTTCACAGCGCCGGTTCCGAACTCGGGGTCGACGTAGTCGTCGGCGATGATCGGGATCTGACGCCCGGTGAACGGATGATCGAGAGTGGTGCCGATGAGGTGCTTGTAGCGCTCGTCCTCGGGATGGACCGCTACTGCGGTGTCACCGAGCATCGTCTCGACGCGAGTGGTCGCGACGATGACGTGCGGCTCGTTGTCGTCGAGCGAGCCGTAGCGCAGGGAAACCAGCTCACCCTCGACGTCCTCGAACTTCACCTCGATGTCGGAGATCGCGGTCTGCAGCACCGGCGACCAGTTCACGAGACGCTCGGCGCGGTAGATCAGGCCCTCGTCGAACATGCGCTTGAAGACGGTCTGGACGGCGCGGGAGAGGCCCTCGTCCATCGTGAAACGATCACGACTCCAGTCGACGCCGTCACCGATGCGCCGCATCTGGCCACCGATGGTTCCACCGGATTCGCGCTTCCAGTCCCAGACCTTGTCGATGAACAGCTCGCGGCCGAAATCTTCCTTGGTCTTTCCGTCGGCAGCGAGTTGCTTCTCGACGACGGACTGCGTGGCGATACCGGCGTGGTCCATGCCTGGCAGCCACAGCACCTCGTAGCCCTGCATCCGCTTGCGACGGCTGAGCACGTCCATGAGGGTGTGATCCAGGGCATGGCCCATGTGCAGGCTGCCGGTGACGTTCGGGGGCGGCAGCACGATGGAGTAGCCGGGCTTGTCGCTGGTCGCGTCGGCCTGGAAGTACCCGGCGTCTACCCAGCCTTGATACAGATCGGCCTCTACCGCGCTGGGGTCCCAGCTCTTGGGTAGGGCGTCGGCGGGGGTCTGGGGGTTCTCTGGAGCTGCACTGGTCACCACTTGATCCTAATGACTCCCCCGTCGTGAACGAATTCGCCCGTCGGCCGCCGCAGCGCACACGAACGACTGCCCCGCAGTCCGGGGTCAGCCGAACAAACGATATTCACCGATCCGCTCCGCTGACAGGATCGCTCTGAAGGACGACCGACCAACGACCCGTGGAGCAAATATGTTGAACAACTGGAGTTCTCGCCGTCCCGGCGTTCGAACCTTGGCGGCGGCCGCGACGATCGGAGCGGCGGTTGCCCTCGTGCTTCCGGCGACTGCGTCTGCTGCCCCCGGCATCGAAGAAAGTGTGCAAGGAAGCATCGACAGTGGCAGCGCCACGATCAACGGAAGCGTCGGCGATATCGGGAACGACATCGCAAACGGCATCGCCAGCGGCAGCGTGGGTGACATCGTCGGCGGGATCGCCACTGGGAACCTCAACGACGTCCTCGGCGGCCTGAACGCCGGCTCGACCAGCGCGATGGACATCGTCAACGGCCTGGCCAGTGGCAACGTCAGGGACATTCTCAGTGGCCTGGCCAGCGGCAGCGGCGGCGGCGGATCATTTGCGCCCACGCAGCGCTGCGACGCCTCGACCGTCTCGGGCGGCGCAGGAATCACCAGCACCAAGCACGAACTCGGCCGCGGTGGCCCGACCTCGTTCGTGCTCGGCTACGAGACCGAAAACGTCCCGGACCTGATCGAGGTGTACTACGAAGGTCGGTTGATCCACAGCACCGGATACATCGGCGACAACATCAACGAGGGAACTGGTTCAGCTGTCGTCAACGTGCCCGCCGGTGGGGCGTCGTCCGTTCTGGTTCGCGTCACGGGCCCTGACCACACCGAGTGGTCGTACACCGTTCGTTGCCCCGGCGCCTGATTCCGGTCCGGATCCACGCGAAGACGCTCGTGCCTCGTTCGGTGTTTCATCCGAACGAGGCACGCGCGGGTTCAGCCCAGAATCTCCGGTAGCGCGACATCTTCGCCGAGAACGTGCTCGGAGAGGAACGCGGTGACCACCTCGTACCAGATCTTGGTGTGCTGCGGCTTGAGCACCCAATGATTCTCGTCGGGGAAGTAGAGGAAGCGATGGTCCGTTTTCCCGTCGTCGTCGGCGGGCAGACCTGACTCGGCAAGCAGTTCGTACCAGAGTCGCAAGCCCTCACCGATCGGAACCCGGTAGTCCTTGTCGCCATGGATGACCAGCATCGGAGTCGTGATGTCCGCGACGTACAGATGCGGCGAATTCTCGACGGCCATCTCAGGCGACATCTCGCGCTGCCAGTACCAGGCAGCGTCCGTCGTCGGGCCGAATTGATCGAGTGCCCACAGACTCGCGTGGGTGACGATGGCGTCGAAACGGTTGGTATGTCCGGCAATCCAGTTGGCCATGTAACCACCGAACGAACCACCCATCGCGCCGGTTCGCTTGGGGTCGATCTCGGGCTGGGCGACAGCAGCATCGGTGATCGCCATCAGATCGGTGAAGGGCGCCTTGCCCCACTGACCCCACCCCCGCTGGACGAAGTCCTGGCCGTATCCGGTCGAGAGCGCGGGATCTGGTAGCAGTACTGCATAGCCCTTGGCGACGAGCAGCCACGGATTCCACCGCCAGGACCAGGTGTTCCACGAACCGAGTGGGCCGCCGTGGACCCAGAGAAGCAATGGCACCGGTGCATGCGGCGCGGCGCCCGTCGGCAGCGCCAACCAGCTACGCACCGTCGAACCGTCCTCGGCACGCGCGGTGATCTCGGTCAGTGTTCCCGGCAGCTCCGGCAAAGTGTCGGGCCCACGAAGTGCGGTGATCTCACCTGATCGCAGATCGACCCGCACCACGTGCGGGGGCGCTTCGTACGAGGCTCGCAACGCGTAGATCGACTCACCGTCCGGCGCCACTCGAAGGTCGGTGTACGCCGCGTCGTCGGCTGTCAGGCGCACTGGTTGGCCCCACAGGTCGATGGTGAAGATCGGACCGCGGCCGCCGTCGTCAGCGGTGACGACCAGCCCGGATCCGTCGGGTAGCCAGGCAAGTGAGGTAGGCCAGCGATCCCAGCCGTCGGCGACGCCGGTCACGGCACCGGATCCGAAGTCGTAGAGCTGCAGAGTCATTCGTGGTGCGGACTCCGGTGTGGTGAGTGTCTCCCGGATGAACGCGAGCTTGGTTCCGTCCGGCGAGAGCACCGGGTTGTAGACGTCCGCGTCGGCCTCGTCGACAAGCGTGACTCGGTCACCGGTCACCGTGTCGATCCGAACCAACGTCGATCGGCGGGCGGCACTCGCATCGCCGACAGTCCACGTGGTCACGACGAAGAGACCGTCGTCGGAAATCGTGGTCGACGTCTCCCGCAGCGCTGCGCCTGCCGTCGGTGTGATGTCCCGCAACTCGACGGATTCCTTCGAATCCGTCTCGGCCACAACCAGATGCGGATGATCGGGGCCCAGGTCGTGGTCCCAGTGGCGCACCGGATAACCGGTGTGCAGCATCGCCGTGACTTTCTTGTCCTTGCGCGCCGATCGCACCTGATCGTCCTGGTCGAGGCTGATCGCCGAAGCCATGACCGACGTCTGGGCCACGAACGTCGGCGCCGCCTTCGCCGCTGATACCGACGAGACACCACCGGGACGCGAGATCAGCAGCTGAGCTTCTCCGCCCGCCGCTGGTAGGCGCCAGAGTGCTGGTTGCGGATCACTCTCGCCCGGCACGGCTCGCGTGGCAGTGAAGAGCACGTCGCCGTCGAACGCGAAGGCAGCACCGGACTCGCTGGTCGAACCCCAGGTCAACCGACGCGCAGGACGCCGGCCTTCCGGGTCGATCTCCCACAACGAGGACACGTATTCGGCGCTCTTGTCGTCGAGAACGGCGCGCGCGCAGATCAGCAGCGAGCCGTCAGGTGACAACACCAGGCCGGACAACCTGGCCAGAGCGATGTAGTCGTCGAGTTCGTCGAACGGTGTGCCTGCGTGGAGCTCGGGAATCTGGGTCACCACTAGTTCGTATCACGCGCCCCGCGGTTGACGCATCATTGCGTAGATCGTCGGCCCGCCGCCTGGCATGACGATGTCACGGGTCACTTCGAAACCGAAGCGGTTGTAGTACGGGATGTTCGATTCCTTGCTGCTCTCGAGGTAAGCGTCGACATGTTCACGGTCACAACGCTCCAACCGAGAGTTCAGCAGCGCTTTGCCGTATCCCCCACCGCGCGCCGCGCTGCCGGTCCCGACGGTCGCGAGATACCAGTGCGGCGAATTCGGGTGTGCTCCTTCGAGAACGGAGCTGACCTCGGCCGCGTGTCGTAGCCCCCTGCCGAAGACACGCACCATTGCGGGCAGGCTCACGAGCCCGGAAATCCACGACTGCTTCCACCGCCCCGGCGGATCCCACAGAGTTGCCCCGCCGATCAGGCCGTTGTCGTCGGTGGCCACCTCGACGCCGCCCCCGGCGAGGTGGTGGTAACGAGCTTCTGCGGCAAACAGTTTCGTCAGGCGATCAGCCCTGGTGGCCTCGTCCGGCAACATCCACGCCATCAAGGGATCATCTTCGAACGCCTCGGCCAACACTGCCGACAGTGCCGGAATATCGGATCGGACAGCCGGCCGTACGTGTACACCCATGAGGCAAGAGTACCGCCGACTGTCCGAATCACTGGACTTTGAACAGCGCTGTCCTTGAACCGATCAGACGAGCAAGCCCGCAATCCGCGGCGGAATCTGTTCGAGCGCGTACGGCAAGCTCAGTACGGTGCTCCACGTCATGGCTTCGGCAGCAGCGTCTTCCAGAATGATCGCGCGGCCGTCCTTCACGACGTCGAGTTCCTGGTAGATCGGGGTCTTGTCCAGCTCCGCGCGAAGCTTGTCGCCGTAGCCGCCACCGGCGTACCAGACGAGTACGTCGACGTCCGCGAGCGAGAGTTGCTCGGTGCTGATCTCGGCGAAGTTACCCGTGATCTGATCGGTGACAGGCGGATTCACGAATCCGAGTTCGGTGAAGAACCGCACCTTCGGGTCTTCCGGTCCGTAGACCCCGAACTGCCCCGGCCCCTTCAACGCGCCGACCAGAACGGTCTTGCCGGCAAACGCCGGATTGGCCGTCTTCACGTCGGCGAACTTCTGGTCGACGCCGGCGATCAGCTCGGTGGCCTTACCCTGCTGCCCCAACGCTTCGCCGATGATGGTCGTCTGGTTCTGCCAGGGGATTCCGTAATCCGCGAACTCCTTGGGCTGCGCCACCGTCGGCGCAATGGCACTGAGTTTGTCGTATTGCGCCTGAGTGAGCCCGGAGTAGGTGCCGACAATGAGGTCGGGTGTCGTGGCAGCGACCTTCTCCATCTGAATGGTGGTGCCCGCAGTTCCGATGATCTCGGGAGTCGGCCCGTTCAGCAGCGGCTGCGCCCAGGGCCACACTCCGTAGGGGTAATCGCCGTACCAGTCGAAGGTTCCGACCAAGGTCCCACCGAGCGCCAGGATCGCATCTTGATCGTTGTATCCGACACTGACGATCCGCTGCGGATCCTTGGGCAACTCCGTAGCCCCGAACTTGTGCGTGATCGATTCCGCAGAGTCACCGCTGGGAGGTGTGTCCTCGTCGTTCGAACTGGAGCAGGCTGCGGCGAATGCCAGCAACGCTCCCGACGTGCCGATCAGAAATCCGCGCCGGGTCAGCCGACCTGCGTCCGTTCGATCCATGTTCCTACCCCTTAAAGTCTGCTGGTTCAGTAGGTAAGGCTAGCCGATGAAAGCTTCATTCCGGCTAGTTCGACCGGCCCATTCGATGGCAGTACCGCGCCGTTCGGGCCACTATGGAGACATGACGCGCCAGGGCCCCTCGAAGGACATCGACGAATCGGATCTCGAAGTCACGCACCCCAAGGACTACGCCGCCGGAGTTCCGGCCGTTCTGGTGTCGCTGCAACGAGGAATCGAGCAGATGGGAGCCTTGCGGACCGCCCGAACGCTCACCAGACTCAACCAGCGACACGGCTTCGACTGCCCGGGGTGTGCGTGGCCGGAGACTCCCGGACATCGCAAGCCCGCCGAATTCTGCGAGAACGGAGCGAAGGCTGTTGCCGAGGAAGCAACGCTTCGCACCGTCACACCCGAATTCTTCGCGGAGCACTCGATCGCCGATCTCGAAGGCAAGACCGACTACTGGCTCGGACAGCAGGGGCGACTGACGCACCCGATGGTCCTGACGCCGGGAGCAACCCATTACCGGCCGATCGACTGGGACGGCGCGTACGCACTGATCGCCGAACATCTGAACGGCCTCGCATCGCCGGACGAAGCGGTGTTCTACACCTCCGGTCGCACGTCCAACGAAGCCGCGTTTCTCTACCAGTTGATGATTCGCAGCTACGGCACCAACAACATGCCCGACTGTTCCAACATGTGTCACGAGTCGTCCGGAAGCGCACTGACCGAATCCATCGGCATCGGCAAAGGCTCGGTGACGGTTCCCGACCTCGAGAACGCCGATCTCATCCTCATCGCCGGACAGAACCCCGGCACCAACCACCCTCGAATGCTCTCGACGCTGGAGAAGGCAAAGAGCAACGGCGCCAAGATCATTGCCATCAATCCTCTGCCCGAGGCGGGATTGCGCAGGTTCAAGGATCCACAGAAGGTGTCCGGCGTGATCGGGCACGGAGTCGACATCGCGGACGAGTTCCTGCAGATCCGGCTGGGCGGCGACATGGCGCTGTTCCAAGGCCTGGGGAAGCTGCTGCTCGAGCAGGAAGATCGCGCTCCCGGGACGGTCGTCGACCGCGCTTTCGTCGACCGGTACTGCGCCGGTTGGGACGAATACGAGAAGCACATCCGCGCGGTCGATCTCGACACGGTACTCGAGGCAACGGGTCTGTCGATGGCACAGCTCGAGGAAACGGCTGCCGCACTTGCCCGATCCGAGCGAACCGTCACCTGCTGGGCCATGGGGATCACTCAGCACACACACGGAGTCGCCACCATCGAAGAAGCAGTCAACCTGCTGCTCATGCGTGGAATGATGGGCAAACCCGGTGCCGGCGTTTGTCCGGTGCGAGGACACTCCAATGTCCAGGGTGACCGCACGATGGGCATCTGGGAAAAGATGCCGGAAGAGTTCCTGGCCGCGCTCGATACCGAGTTCTCGATCTCGAGTCCCCGCAAGCACGGATGGGACACCGTCGACGCGATCCGCGCCATGAACGCAGGCAAGGCAAGCTTCTTCATGGCGATGGGCGGCAACTTCATCCAGGCAAGCCCGGACACCGCAGCGACTGAAACAGCGTTGCGTCAATGCGAACTCACCGTGCAGGTGTCCACCAAGCTGAACCGCAGTCACGTGGTCCACGGGCAGACCGCGATCATCCTCCCCACCCTCGGACGCACCGACCTCGACGTCCAAGCCGGCGGAAAGCAGCTTGTCTCCGTGGAGGATTCGATGTCCATGGTGCACCTGTCGCGCGGACGCCTCACACCGGTCAGCCCCTACCTGCGTAGCGAAGTCGCCATCATCTGCCAACTCGCCCGCGAACTACTCGGCAACGATCACTCCGTCCGCTGGTCGGCCTTCGAGGGCAACTACGATCTGATCCGCGATTCCATCTCACGGGTAGTGCCAGGCTGCGAAAACTACAACTCCCGCGTTCGAGAGCCAGACGGATTCCAACTCCCCCACCCGCCGCGTGACTCGCGTGAGTTCCGCACGCACACCGGCAAAGCCAACTTCGGCGTGAACGACCTGCACTGGATACCCACTCCGAGTGGGCGCCTGATTCTGCAGACGATGCGCAGCCACGACCAGTACAACACCACGATCTACGGCCTCGACGACAGATACCGCGGCATCAAGGGCGGACGCAAAGTCATCCTCGTCAACGCCGAAGACATCACCGCGCTCGGATTCCGTGACGGCGATCTCGTCGACATCGTGTCCGAGTGGACAACACCCGACGGCACACTCGAAGAGCGTCGGGTCACGGAATTCCGCATCGTCTCCTACGACACCCCGCGCGGCAATGCTGCGGCGTACTACCCCGAGACAAATCCGCTCGTTCCCCTCGAACACGTTGCAGCCAAGTCGAACACGCCGGTGTCGAAGGCCGTCACCGTTCGACTCGAAGCATCGGGCGCCTGAGATGGGACGAGTCACCGCACGAACACCGGTCGTTCGAATCTCGGGTGATCGGGTCGTCACGCGCCCCGACACGCTGGCCGTCGAGGAACCACTCGAAATGAGAGTTGGCGGTCAGGTGCTGGCAGTGACGATGCGGACCCCCGGCAACGACGTCGATCTCGTGCACGGATTCCTTCTCAGCGAAGGTGTCATCGCCACCCGCGACGACGTGAGCGTCGTCCGCTACTGCGACGGCGTCGACGAATCCGGTGCGAACACGTACAACGTCCTCGACATCGCTCTCGCTCCCGGAGTGCCGTTGCCCGACCACACCACCGACCGCAACACCGTCGTCAGTTCCGCGTGCGGAGTGTGCGGCAAGACCTCGCTCGACGCCGTCCGAACCACGACGCGACATCCGCTGGTCGGTGACACGACTTCCGTCACCTCGACCATCCTGTCGGCCATGCCGGTCACACTGCGGGAGAGCCAACGGATCTTCGAGCGCACCGGTGGCCTGCACGCGGCCGGATTGTTCACCGCCACCGGCGAACTCCTTGCACTGCGCGAGGATGTCGGCCGTCACAACGCCGTCGACAAGGTGATCGGTTGGGCCATCACCGACGGCCGAGTGCCCCTCTACGACACGATCTTGATCGTCAGCGGGCGGGCGTCGTTCGAACTCGTCCAGAAGGCCGTCATGGCCGGCATTCCGATCCTCGGTGCTGTCTCCGCGCCGTCGTCGCTGGCAGTGGAACTAGCGCAGGAGTCCGGGCTGACTCTCGCCGGTTTCATCCGCGGCGATTCGATGAACGTCTACTCGCACCCGCACCGAGTCGAGGTCACGTCGAACTCGCACGCAACTGAGCCGACAGTCGCACAGCGGAGTTGACTTCCCCGTAGCCCTCGTATCCACCCACCCGCTGCACGACCTCGAAGAACAGGTCTCCCCCGACGGTCGGGGTGAACAGGTGGAAGAACTCGCCGTGAGCGTCCGCGTCGTAAAGAATTCCGGTGCTGCGCATCCGGTCGAGCAGTTCCGGATTCAGTCCGAAACGCGCGTCCAGATCGTCGTAGTAGTTCGGGGAAATGGGTAGCGGAGCAAATCCCCAGTCCTGCATGGACGCAGCGGCACCGAAGATGTTCTCACACGCGAAGGCGACGTGGCTGACGCCGCCGCGACGGACCGTCGGCAGCCCACTTCGACTTCCCTCCACCATGTTCAGCGAGATGCGCAGGGTATGTCCGTCACCGCCTTGAACGAGCGTGAGCGCCTGGCTTCGCATGAGGCCGACAGAATCGGTGACGTCCTGCCCCTCGTGTGGTTGCATCTCGAACACGGACCGCAGGAGCAGCATGATGCCGTCCCAGCTCTCGGCCGGAACCGCCAGTGCCACGTGGTCGATCCCGGTGAACACTGCGCCCTGTTCACGATTGCGCTCGGCGGGCAGCGGGTAGATCTCGAATGCCGATTCCCACGCTGCAGCGCTGCCGGGGCCACGAAGGTCGATCGATGTCGCATCGGTGACCTTCAGGCGTACGACGTCCGGTACCTCGGAGTTCTCGTCGCTCGACCCCGGCAACTGCACGCGCGTCGCCGGCACTTCGAGAGCCAGAGCGCGCTCTCCCCACACCTCGGGTTCGGTTGCCCGGATGCCGATCTGAGTGAGAACCGGTAGATCCGCAGGCAGCCCGGGCGCCGTCCACACCGTGCCCGCAGTCGCATCCACGGCAACGGTGAGCGGTCCGTGCCGCCACAACTGCAAATCGTGATCGTGGTGCCGTCCGACAAGATGAAAACCGACGCGGGAGAGCATCGAGTGCACCTGGTCCTGTTTCGCCGGACCCGCCGCGATTCGCAGAGACACGATTCCTTCGAGCGGTGTGCGCTCCGGGGCGGTGAACAGCGTGGGTCCACCGGCGGCAGGGTTCGCGGCGGCGACCTGTTCTTCCAGATGCAGGAGCGACCGATGAGCGTCGATTGCCGTCCGCTGGGTGTCGGCGCGGCGGAATACGTCGTTGAAGATCTCGAGCGACCACGGTCCGTCGTAACCGGTGGCGTAGACATGCTGAGCGAACGCATTGAGATCGAAGCTGCCCTGCCCCGGGAAGTTTCGGTGATGCCGGCTCCACTGGAGGATGTCCATCGCCAAGAACGGAGCGTCCGCCAACTGGAGGAAGAAGATCTTCTCGCCGGGAATCTCGCGAATTCCGGCGGGATCGTCACCGCGCGAGAGGATGTGAAAGCTGTCCAGACAGGTACCGAGCGAAGGATGGTCGACGCCCTCGACGATCTGCCACGCATGGCCGTACGTGTTGACGTGGGCACCCCACGCGAGCGCCTCATAGGCAACCTTCTTGCCGTGCTCGGACGCCAGTTCGGCGAGAGCTCCGAATTGCTCTGTCAACTGACCGTCATCGTGACTTGCGGTCGGCAGGGGCGAGGAGCACACCAGGAGCGTCTCGCACCCCAGTTGATCCATGAGCTCGAATTTGCGTTGCACTCGAACAAGATTCCGAGCAAATTGGGCCTCGTCCACCGTGTCGAAGTCACGGAACGGCTGATACAGATCGAGGGTCAAGCCCAGATCCGCAGCCCTCGTTCGTAATTCCTTCGGGGACCACGGCGAAGCAACAAAATCCGGCTCGAACACCTCGAAGCCGTCGAAGCCGGCAGCAGTGATGGCGTCGAGCTTCTCCTCGAGAGTGCCACTGAGCGATACCGTCGCGATCGACGTCCGGACCGGGGCACTCACAGCGCTGCCGCAGTCTGTTCGCCGTGTACAAGTTCCGTCATGTGCGCGAGCATGCGCTTACTGTCGGGCTCGATGCCCGTGAAGATCCGGAACGCGTCGACGGCCTGGAAGACAGTCATTCCGCCTCCGCTGAGCGTCGGGGCTCCGATCAACCTTGCCTGACGCAACAGTTCGGTTTCGAGTGGACGGTAGACGATTTCGGCCACCCACAGATCAGGGCGAAGCAGATCTGGCGAGAACGCCATTCCGGGATGAGCCGCCATTCCCATCGGCGTCGCGTGGATCAATCCGTTTGCCTTGCCGAGCACTTCGGCGAGGTCGCTCGTATGCCGCGCCTCGACAACCTGCGCCGGAAACTGCTGCGCGAAGGTTTGTGCAAGTTCCTGCGCGCGAGGCAGGCTCGAATCGACCAACGTCAGTGTCCCGACGCCACGGGTGAGCGCGGCATAGGCAACCGCCGCACCGGCTCCGCCGGCACCGAGCTGCACGACGCGATCGAGCTGTGCTCCGGGAAGTCCGTCGTCGAAATTTCGGCCGAAGCCCGACCAATCGGTGTTGTGTCCGATCGCCTTGCCGGAGTCGAAGAGGACCGTGTTCACCGCTCCGAGCCGGCTCGCATCCGGCGAGAGCTCGTCGAGGTGCTCGATCACCAACTGCTTGCATGGGTGAGTGATGTTGAGGCCGCGGAACCCGAAACGTCGTGCATAGGTGAGAAGTTCACCGATGTCCGACGGCGCCATCCCCATCGCATCGAGATCGAGGATGCGGTAGACGTACGGCAGGCCCTGTCTGCGCCCTTCCTCCTCGTGCATGATCGGAGTCAAGGAGGCTCCGATGCCGGTGCCGATCAGACCGCAGAGGATCGAATCACTCATCAGTTCTTCCCTTCTCGGACGCAGACGAATTCGACTGCGGCGCTGTAACCGTCGATTCCCAATCCGCAGATGACAGCGTCGGCGATCCCGGAGACATACGAGTGGTGACGGAATTCTTCGCGACTGTGGATGTTGCTGATGTGCACCTCCACGACGGGGGCATCGAGTGTGACCAGAGCGTCACGCAACGCAACGGAGGTATGCGAGTACCCACCGGGATTGATGACGATGCCCGCAACGTTTCCCCTGGCCTCGTGGATCCAATCGATCAGTTGGCCCTCGTGGTTCGACTGCCTTGCCTCGACCACCGCTCCGAACTTCGCGGCCGCCGCTTCACAGCGGGAAACTACGTCGTCCAGCGTGTCTCTCCCGTAGAACTCCGGTTGGCGCTGGCCCAACAAATTCAAGTTGGGCCCGTTGAGGACCAGAATCGGTAGAGATGAAGTCATCAGGGGCACCTCGGGGTTGACGCTCGAAACTAATGTACGAACTAGTGAGTTAGTTCACTGGACGTTACTCCCCCGACGCGGACTCGACAAGCAAAGTCGACAAACTGCTGACAGATAGAGTGAGCACATGGTTTCCGAGCAGTCAGTGAACTCCGTGGTGTCGAAGCCGGAGAAACGACGCCGAAACAGCGATCTGACCAGGGTGAACATCATCGCCGTCGCCACCGAGGAGTTTGCCGACAAAGGCTTTGCCGGCGCCCGAGTGGACGAGATCGCAACCAAGACTCACACCACCAAGCGCATGATCTACTACTACTTCACCGACAAGGAAGGGCTGTACAAGTCCGTCCTCGAACACGCGTACAGCGTCATTCGTGCGCAGGAACGTGAACTCGACCTCGAGGGATTGAAACCCACGGCAGCAGTCCGCGCCTTGGCCGAACTCACCTTCGACCACCACGAACAACACCCGAACTTCATTCGGCTGGTAGCCAACGAGAACATGCTCCGCGGTGAGCACATCGAGAAATCCGAGCTACTCAGCGGTCTCGGCGCCCCCGCCGCCGACCTGGTCTCGCAGATCCTCCACGACGGACAGCAGTCGGGAGCATTCCGCTCCGACGTAGATGCTCTCGATATTCACATGTTGATCAGCAGTTACTGCGTCTTTCGTATCGCCAATCGTTACACCTTCAAAGCGCTCTTCGACCGCGACCTGACCGACTCGACGCATCGTGAGCATCTTCGAACAATGCTCGGCGACATGGTTGTTGCGTTCTTGACCTCGAAGGCGCCGTCCTGACCCACCCCGAAGTCCGAAAAATCCCCCTACGGTGGTGAGTGGAACTCACAGCTGCCACCGGGAGGAATGACGTGACCGAGAATTACGTAGACGGGCTTTCACTCGAGGAGAAGGCGTCGTTGACGTCGGGCTCGGATTTCTGGCACAGCCAGTCCGTTCCCGGAATCGAATCAATACTCCTGACCGACGGTCCGCACGGAGTCCGGAAACAACCCGAGGGCGGCGACGCACTCGGACTCGGCCACAGCATTCCAGCGACATGTTTCCCACCGGAGGTCGGGTTGGGCTCGTCGTGGAACCTCGACCTCATCCGCCAGGTCGGTGAGGCTCTGGGCGACGAGGCCAAAGCCGAACAGGTCTCGGTCCTCCTCGGCCCAGGCATCAACATCAAACGATCACCCTTGTGTGGCAGGAATTTCGAATACGTCTCCGAGGACCCATTCCTCTCCGGCCGCGTCGCGGCAGCGCTGATCACCGGCATCCAGTCTCGCGGCGTCGGAACCTCGCTCAAGCACTTCGCTGCCAACAACCAAGAACACGACCGGATGAGAGTCAGTGCCGACGTCGACGAACGGACGCTGCGCGAGATCTATCTGGCCGGCTTCGAATACGCCGTCAAGACCGCGGCCCCGACGACGGTCATGTGCTCGTACAACAAGATCAACGGTGTGTACTCGAGCCAGAACCATTGGCTGCTCACCGAGGTACTCCGCGAACAGTGGGGCTTCGACGGCCTCGTCGTTTCGGACTGGGGAGCGGTCAACGACCGCGTGGCGGCACTCGCCGCGGGCCTCGACCTGGAAATGCCGCCGACCGGAACCGATACCCAGATCGTCGACGCCGTGCGCGGCGGCGACCTGGACGAATCAGTGCTCACCACTGCCGCCGAGCGCCTGGCGACGCTGGTGGCACGCACCGCCGCCGCGCGCACCGAAGGCCACACGTACGACGTCGAGCGTCACCACGAACTGGCGCGGACCGCTGCAGCGGAGTCCGCTGTATTGCTGGCGAACGACGGAGAACTGCTGCCGCTGACCCCCGGCGGGCAAACCGTCGCGGTGATCGGCGAATTCGCGTGCAGCCCGCGGTACCAGGGGGCCGGCAGTTCGCAGGTGGTTCCAACCAAGCTCGACAATGCCTTGGACGCGATACTCGACCTCGAAGGCGCCGACCGCGTCACTTTCGCACCGGGCTTCACCTTCGACGGCACTCCGGACGACGACATGGTCACCGAGGCTGTCGACGCCGCACGCCGCGCTGACGTCGCGGTGCTGTTCCTCGGACTACCGTCCGCCACGGAATCCGAAGGATTCGACCGAACCGACATCGAACTGCCGGCTGACCAGATCGCCCTGTTGGAAGCGGTCCACGGCGCGAACCCGAACACGGTCGTCGTGCTCGCCAACGGCGGCGTGGTTGCGATCGAGCCTTGGAAGGATCATGCCGCCGCAATCCTCGAGGGCTGGCTACTCGGCCAGGCGGGCGGCTCGGCGATTGCCGATCTTCTGTTCGGCATCACGAATCCGTCCGGCCGCCTGACGGAGACCATTCCGCTTCGCCTCCAAGACAATCCGTCGTATCTGCATTTCCCGGGATCACAGCAGCACGTCCGCTACGGCGAAGGCCTGTACGTGGGATACCGCTACTACGACTCCGCGCTGCGCGAAGTGGCGTACCCGTTCGGGTTCGGGCTGAGCTACACCACCTTCGACATCACCGATACCTCCGTCGAGGCCGGTGAGAACTCCGCCGAAGTGACCGTCACCGTGCGCAACAGCGGCGACCGATCGGGCAGCACCGTCGTTCAGGTCTACGTTCACGACGCCTCGGCAAGCATCGATCGACCCGCGCAGGAATTGAAGGGCTTCGCCAAGGTCCACCTCGACCCCGACGAATCCGCGACTGTGACCATCACGCTCGACACCAGGGCATTTGCCTATTGGTCCGTCGCGGCGCAGGACTGGGCGATCGAACCTGGCGACTACGAGATCCGCGTCGGCTTCTCGTCTCGGGACATCGCAACCACCGACACGATCACCCTGGCCGGGAACGTCGGCGTCGGCACGCTCGACGCCATGTCGACCATCGGCGAATGGCTCGCCCATCCCGTCGGCAGCACAGTTCTCGGCGCCGCCATGGCTGCCGCAGCGGGCGACGGTGCACAGGCGGTCAGCCCCGAGATGATGGCACTCGCAGGCTCGATGCCGCTCGGAAAACTCGCCACCTTCGGCCTCGGGATCACCGAGGAACAGGTGGAGCAGTTGGTGGCGGCCGCAGCACAGCCGGCCTCCTAACTCCCTGAACTGCGGTTTCGACGAGCGGCGTGACCGCCAGTAGATTTTTATGAACTATTTGGTTAATAATCTTGTGTAGTTGCTGTGGCGTCGGTTACATTCCTTGTATCGCTCTCCGCACAGACGTTCTTTATACGAACACAATCGGCGGATGTAGAGCCTCCACGACGCTTCCACCCAGGAGATGAGCATGTCAGCTAGCACGGTTACACCGTCCGGGCCCGAGGCGGGGTCCTTGGCAAGGCCGGATACGACCAAGGTCAAGCGCGCCGCAACATCGTCGTTTCTCGGCAGCATGCTCGAGTACTACGACTTCTACATCTACGCCTCCGCCGCTGCGCTCATCTTCCCCACGGTGTTCTTCCCGGACAGCGGACATGCGGCTCTGCTTTCGCTGGCCACCTTCGGTGTCGCGTACGTCGCGCGTCCCCTCGGCGCTGTAGTCCTCGGCCATTTCGGTGACCGCGTCGGCCGCAAGAAGATCATGCTGCTCACGCTCATTCTGATGGGCGCAGCCACCTTCCTCATCGGATGTATTCCCAGCGCCGATTCGATCGGAGTTCTTGCACCGATCCTTCTTGTCCTGATGAGAATCGCCCAGGGCATCTCCGCCGCGGGTGAACAGAGCGGTGCCAGCTCACTGACGCTCGAACACGCCCCCGAAGGCCGACGCGCGTTCTTCTGCAGTTGGACCCTCAACGGCACCCAGGCCGGCTTCATCCTCGCCAGCCTCGTATTCCTGCCCATCGCCGCGCTCCCCGACGACATCCTTTACACGTGGGGTTGGCGAATCCCGTTCTGGGGCAGCCTGATCGTTCTGGTCGCGGCATACATCATGCGTCTCAAGCTCGAAGAGCCCGAAGAGTTCACCGAGCAGCAGGAATCCAAGACCGTCGCCAAATTGCCTGTTGCCGATCTTCTTCGCACCCACAGCGCAAATCTGATTCGCGTGATCTGCTGCGCTTTCATCGCCGTCGTCTCGACCATCTTCTCCGTCTTCGGTCTCGCTTTCGCCACCACCGAAGAAGTGGGGATTCCGAAGTCGACCATGCTCTGGGTTGCCATCGCAGCCAACGCCGTAGCCCTGCTCAGTCAGCCCGCCTGGGCGATGCTCTCCGACCGGATCGGTCGCAGGCCGTTGTTCATCGGTGGCGCCCTCGGTAGCGCGGTGTTCATCTACGTGTACTTCGGCGCAATCGCCAGCGGCAACGTTCCCCTGATCTTCCTCGCCGCAATCGGATTGATGTCCGTCTTCTACGCTGCCCCGAATGCCATCTGGCCGTCGTTCTACTCCGAGATGTTCAACACCAAGGTCCGCTACTCGGGCATTGCGATCGGCACCCAGGTCGGCTTCGCCCTCGCAGGCTTTGCCCCCGCCATCGGCAACGCCCTCATGGGCGGCGACAAGACACACTGGATGCCCGTTGCCATTCTGACTTCGGTGGCCTGCGTCATCTGCGCGATCTCGGCGTTCACCGCTAAGGAGACGTTCCGCACCCCCCTCAAGGAGCTCGGCAACCCGATCTAGCCGACCACCCCGCAGACACCCTGCACGAACCACTGTGTTGCGCGAACGACTGTGGCCCGGCATCTCGCGAGAGATACCGGGCCACAGTCGTTTTGAAGTTCTACGCCGTCTTGTCGCGACGCTCGCCACGTTCCGGCTTACGCGGAACGATGGTCGGAAGTACGTTGTCGTTGACGGTCTCCGCGGTGACGACCACCTTTTCGACGTCGTCACGGCTGGGAATGTCGTACATCACGGGAAGAAGAACCTCTTCCATGATGGCGCGCAGGCCACGAGCGCCGGTTCCACGCAAGATCGCCTGATCGGCAATAGCGTCGAGCGCTTCTTCGGTGAACTCGAGTTCGACGCCGTCCATGTCGAACAGGCGACGATACTGCTTGACGAGAGCGTTCTTGGGCTCCGACAGGATCTGAACGAGCGATTCCTTGTCGAGGTTGGTCACCGACGCGATCATCGGCAGTCGGCCGATGAACTCCGGAATCAGACCGAACTTGATCAAATCCTCCGGCATGACCTCGGCGAAACGATCGACCGTATCCAGTTCGGCCTTCGACCGAACCTCGGCACCGAATCCGATACCGCGCTTGCCGACACGATCGGAGACGATCCGCTCGAGACCTGCGAAAGCGCCCGCGACGATGAACAGCACGTTCGTGGTGTCGATCTGAATGAATTCCTGGTGCGGATGCTTACGGCCACCCTGCGGCGGGACGCTTGCCTGCGTACCTTCGAGGATCTTCAGCAACGCCTGCTGAACGCCTTCGCCGGAGACGTCACGCGTGATCGACGGGTTCTCGCTCTTACGGGCGATCTTGTCGACCTCGTCGATGTAGATGATTCCGGTCTCGGCGCGCTTGACGTCGTAGTCGGCAGCCTGAATCAGCTTGAGCAGAATGTTCTCGACGTCCTCACCGACGTAACCGGCCTCGGTCAACGCCGTCGCGTCAGCGATGGCGAACGGGACGTTGAGCATCTTCGCGAGAGTCTGAGCGAGATACGTCTTGCCACAGCCGGTGGGGCCGAGCATCAAGATGTTGGATTTCGCGAGCTCAACCGTCTCACCCCGCGCGTCACGGCCCTTGTCGCCGGCCTGAATGCGCTTGTAGTGGTTGTAGACGGCCACGGCCAACGTCCGCTTGGCGGAGTCCTGACCGATGACGTAGTTCTCGAGGAATTCTCGGATCTCCGCAGGCTTGGGAAGCTCGTCGAGCTTGACCTCGCTCGATTCGGCCAATTCCTCTTCGATGATCTCGTTGCAGAGGTCGATGCACTCGTCGCAGATGTACACCCCGGGTCCTGCAATGAGCTTTTTGACCTGCTTCTGACTCTTACCGCAGAAAGAGCACTTGAGCAGATCCCCGCCGTCGCCGATGCGTGCCATCTCGTGAGGTCCCTACTTTCCATCATGTACGTGCACTCGCCGCCACTCGATCGGTCGAGACGCTCCGCAGTACTTCGGTAGTTGTCAGATCAGACAAACTGATCGAACAAATCTGGTCGAACAATCGCAGAACGCCGGTCGAGAACCAGCCCGTGAAGTGACGGTACCCGCAGATCCCGAACGGGGTCGACCTGTTCTCGGCGTTTCGTCTGCGGATAAAAAAGAAAAGAGTCGAGATTTCAGCCTGGCAAGCGCTCCACCAGGCACTTCTCGACGTGTCCGCCTCGTGTCGGGAATCGGGATACAGATCCTCGACACGAGGCGGAAATCGACTACTTCTGTGCGCTGAGCTTCCGGTAAGCCAGCACGTCGTCGATGATGCCGTACTCCTTGGCCTGCTCGGCCGTGAGGATCTTGTCGCGATCGGTGTCGACGCGGATGGTCTCCGGATCCTTACCCGTGTGCAGCGACAGCGTGCTCTCCATGAGCCGACGCATACGCTCGATCTCCGCAGCCTGGATCTCCAGATCGGAAACCTGACCCTGGATGCCGCCCGTAGCCGGCTGGTGGATCAGAATGCGCGAGTTGGGGAGCGCGAAGCGCTTGCCCGGCGTACCGCCGGCCAGAAGCACGGCAGCTGCCGAAGCAGCCTGACCGAGGCAGACGGTGGAAATGTCGGCACGGACGTACTGCATCGTGTCGTAGATCGCCATCAGCGCGGTGAAAGAACCACCGGGCGAGTTGATGTACATGGTGATGTCGCGGTCCGGATCCTGCGATTCGAGAACCAGCAACTGCGCCATGAGGTCGTTGGCGGACACGTCGTCGACCTGCGAGCCGAGGAAGATGATGCGCTCCTCGAAAAGCTTGTTGTACGGGTCGGACGTCTTGACGCCGTAGCTGGTCTGCTCCGTGAACTGGGGCAGGATGTAACGCGATTGGGGGCCCGACGGCGCCTGGCCGCCCAGCGAGTTAGCTCCGAAAAGATTGGTCATCAGTTCTCCAAAGTATGAATTGGGCAGCGAAAGGATGGGCGTACCGGCTCAGTTGCCGGTGCCGCCGGCCTGATTCGCACGGGAGACGACGTGGTCGACGAAGCCGTACTCGAGAGCTTCCTTCGCCGTGAACCAACGGTCACGATCGGAGTCCGCGGTGATCTGCTCGACCGTCTGGCCGGTGTGCTGAGCAATCAGCTCGGCCATTTCGCGCTTGGTGTGCTTGAACTGCTCGGCCATGATCGCGATGTCACTTGCGGAACCACCGATGCCGGCGGACGGCTGGTGCATCATGATGCGGGCGTGAGGCAGCGCGTAGCGCTTGCCCTTGGTGCCTGCCGAGAGCAGGAACTGACCCATCGACGCCGCAAGGCCCATGCCGAAGGTGGCGATGTCGCACTCGGCGAACTGCATGGTGTCGAAGATCGCCATACCTGCGGTCACGGATCCACCGGGCGAGTTGATGTAGAGCGAGATGTCTCGCGTCGGGTCCTCGGCCGAGAGCAGCAGGATCTGTGCGCACAGCTTGTTGGCGATGTCGTCGTCGACCTGGGTACCGAGGAAAATGATGCGCTCTCGCAGCAAGCGCTCGTACACCGAGTCGCTGAGGTTCAACCCAGCGGTCGCTGAAGTCATGGCGGGACTCTGCAAAGTCTCCAGGTGATTGGAAGTCACGGTACCTGCCTTCTATGTGGATCTACTTGTGCGGTGGATCGTCTATGCGAAACACTTCTACTGACACAGACAGTAACGAAGTAGGGCGGCACCGGAGTCCCGGTGCCGCCCTACTTCGCTCAAAGCGGAAAACTCAGTGCAGTCGATCGTGGTGAAAACACCCGTCCGCCTGCGTTTTTACTTGTCTTCGCTCTCGGCGGAATCAGACTCGTCCGCTTCGGTTTCGGCCTCACTGCTGCCGAACAGCTCTGCGGTGTCGACAACTGCGCCGGAGGTGTCCTTGACACCGGCCGACTCGACGACGGACGCGAGAGCCTTGCCACGACGGACGTCTGCGAAGACGGCGCCGAGCTGGTTGGCCTGCTGGATCTGCTGGATGAACTGCTCAGGAGCCATGCCGTAACGCTGCGCCTGGAACAGGATGCGCTCGGTGAGCTCGTCCTGACCGACGGTGACGTTGCCCGCATCGGCAATCGAGTCGAGCAAGAGCTGCGTCTTGACGGAGCGCTCAGCGGCTTCCTGTGCATCCTTGTCGAACTCTTCGCGGCTGCTGCCCTGCTCTTCGAGGAGCTTGTTCAGTGCCTCTTCGTCGTGATCGAGACCGTGAACGGCGTCGTGCAGTGCAGCGTCGACCTCAGCCTTGACGACAGCCTCCGGCAACGGAACCTCGACGGTCTCGAGCAGCTGCTCGAGAACCTTGTCGCGGATCTGACCGGCCTGCTCGACCTTGCGGACGCGTGCGACGCGCTCACGGAGGTCAGCCTTCAGTTCTTCCAGGGTGTCGAACTCGCTGGCGAGCTGAGCGAACTCGTCGTCCTCAGCCGGAAGCTCGCGCTCCTTGACCGTCTGCACGGTCACGGTGACAACAGCTTCCTTGCCTGCGTACTCGCCGGCGACCAGCGTCGACGTGAAGTCCTTGGACTCCCCCGCCTTGAGGCCGATGATGGCTTCGTCGAGGCCCTCGATGAGCTGGCCCGAACCGACCTCGTGCGACAGTCCGCTCGCGGTTGCCTCGGCAACGTTCTCGCCGTCGACGGTGGCCGACAGATCGATGGAGACGAAGTCGCCGTCCTCGACTGCGCGGTCGACGCCGGTGAGGGTACCGAAACGCTGACGCAGCGAAAGCAGCTGCTCTTCGATAGCTTCGTCGGTGATCTCGATCGGATCGACCTCGACGTTGATGGAGCTGAAGTCAGGGAGCTCGATCTCGGGGCGCACGTCGACCTCGGCGGTGAACTCGAGGAGCTCGCCGTCTTCGATCTTGGTGACCTCGATCTCGGGCTGGCCGATGGCCTTCACGCCGGCGCTGGTGACAGCCTCGGAGTAACGCGACGGCAGAGCGTCGTTGACGACCTGCTCGAGCACAGCGCCGCGACCGACACGCGCTTCGAGGAGGCGGGCCGGAGCCTTGCCGGGACGGAAGCCGGGGAGACGAATCTGCTGCGCGAGGGCCTTGTAGGCCTTGTCGAAATCAGACTTGAGTTCCGCGAAGGGCACCTCAACGTTGATACGGACTCGCGTCGGGCTGAGCTGCTCGACGGTGCTCTTCACGAAACTTCGCTCCTTCGTCTGGTCTTGCTCACAACTTGTGTTGAATCGGTACTGCTGTCTGGCGCGGCACTTCACTCCCGGACTTACTGGAGGTGAAGTGCCATGTACGTACTTGTCGGGATGACAGGATTTGAACCTGCGACCCTCCGCTCCCAAAGCGGATGCGCTACCAAGCTGCGCTACATCCCGTTTCCGATCACATGAAACACACGATACGGCCATCCGAGGCCACTAAGACAGCGGGCCACAAAGGCAGCCACCATCGGTGACCGCGCACAACCCTATCGCGCTCACTACTCTCTCACGAACCCGACCGCCATTTGTACACGGCCCGGCTGTCGACCCCGTCAGTATGTCATCCGACGGCAGCCACATACGGCAGCCACATACAGCCTTGCCTCAACTGCCATTCAGAGCCGGAATCAGAAGTCGCGCCTGCGGCCGAGACACCCCGACTCGCCGAGCAATTCGCCAATTCCCCAGGTGAACGACGGTCTCGAACTTCTCCGACCCCCCGATTATGAAATCCGGTGGGGCATTGGGTACAGTTTCGTATCGCAGACGACGAACACGGCGATCCCGAGTTGTCGTATGCACGGGGATGTAGCTCAATGGTAGAGCCTCAGTCTTCCAAACTGATCACGCGGGTTCGATTCCCGTCATCCCCTCCATCAGGAGGGAAACTCCACAAAAGATCCGCATCGGCCCAGCCGGTGCGGATTTTTGGTATTCCGACTTTGTCCACTCAGACCACTCCCCTGCGGTCCGTATCCTGGAGTTGTCCGGATCGATTCTGCTCGGGAGGCCACTCGTGACCACGATTCTTCTCATACTCGTCGTTCTGGCCGTAGTCGTATTTCTGGTCATGAAAAGCCAGCAACGCGGTTCCGGCCACAGCGCAACACAGCTCGACGATGCGAAAGCCGATGCCCGGCAGGCGATCGAACGCCTCGGCGGTCAGGTCTACAACCTGACCGGCAGTGACGACCCGTCGCGCCAAGCCCTCGCCGACGCGGCCGAACGGTACAACGCCGCAGGCTCACAGATCGATCAGGCCGCAACGCCGGTCCAAGCACGTCTCGCGAAACAGACTGCACTGGAAGGGCTTTACTACATCCGCGCGGCACGGGTGGCGATGGGCATGGATCCGGGACCGGAAGTTCCTTCCATCGACGGACAGAAGGCTGCCGGTTCGGTCACCGAAGACCGTGAGGTCGAATTCGAGGGCCGCAAGGTCGCCGCATCACCCAATCCGTCGTCGCACACACCCAACTACTACCCCGGTGGCCGAGTCGCCGGACGCCCGGTCCCGGCCGGCTGGTACTCCGAACCCTGGTGGAAGCCTGCACTCGTCGCCGGCGCCTGGGGTCTGGGTTCGATGATGCTGTTTTCGACCATGTTCTCCGGCATGGCCGGGGTTCCTTACGGCGCAGAGGCTTTCGCCCAGGGCGGCGATTCCGGCGCCGATACAGGCTCCGGCGACTCGGGAGATCAGGGTATGGACGCCGGTGATCCCGGCGCCGACCAAGGAAGTATCGACAACACCGATTTCACCGCAGACGGTGGAGGCAGCGACTACGGGGACTTCGGAGGCGGCGATTTCGGTGGCGGCGACTTCGGAGGCTTCGACTTCTAAGCCGACTGACACACCGGGCACCAGAACAGGTTTCGTGCCTTCATGACGGAATGCAGGATCGGTGTGCCGCACACGCGGCACGGCGATCCTGCTCTTCTGTAGACATAGGTACGCGGACGATCCTTCGCGTACGCCGGATCTCCGTTGTCGTGCTCGGCGCGAACGACGTGCATCTTCCCCCGTCTGACGCCGACTTTCATCAATTCGACTAGGTCTGCCCACATGGCGGTCCACTCGCCGTGAGAGACGAGATTCCCCGGTCGTTCAGGGTTGATTCCGTGACGAAAGAGAAGTTCGGCGCGATAGACGTTGCCGACACCCGCCAGGACCGCCTGGTCCATCAGCAGGGCGCCGATTGCCGTCTTGGACTTGGAGATTCGCAACCAGGCCTTCTCTGGATCCGCGTCGCGGCGCAGTGGGTCCGGCCCGAGTCTGGCCTCGATCGCGGCGACCTGAGGAGGTAGCAGGACTTCGCAGGCGGTGGGACCACGAAGGTCGGTGCCGAAGTCGGCACCGACCATTCGCATCCGGACCTGGCCTACCGGTTCTTCCATCGGCAGGGTGGCGTCGGTGAACTTTCCGTACAACCCGAGGTGTACGTGAACTGTCAGACCGTTGTCGTACGTGTGCCAGAGGTGCTTTCCCCAGGCATCCGAGGACGTGAGTACGTGTCCGTCCACCAGGCGCGCGTCCTCGGCGAATCTGCCTTGCGGACTGAGGACGCGGACCGGTGAACCGACGAACTTGCGGGCATGCAACCGTGCCAGCCGGTGCAGGGTATGACCTTCAGGCACGGAACAACTTTCGGATCAGGCTTGCGGCAGAGCCGGTGCGACGCCGGTCTTCTCGTACTCGGACAGGATGTCGATACGACGCTGGTGGCGCTCTTCACCCGACCATGCGGTGGCGAGGAAAGCGTCGACGATGGCAAGCGATTCCTCGAGGGAATGCATACGTCCGCCGATGCCGATCAGCTGAGCGTTGTTGTGCTCACGTGCCAGCTTCGCCGTTTCGACGCTCCAAGCGAGGGCGCACCGTGCGCCGGGAACTTTGTTCGCGGCGATCTGCTCGCCGTTGCCACTGCCACCCAGGACGATTCCCAGGCTGCCCTCGTCGGCGACGACGCGCTTTGCGGCTTCGATGCAGAAAGCCGGGTAGTCGTCCACGGCGTCGTACTCGTGAGCACCACAGTCGATGGCCTCGTGGCCGTTCGCTTTCAGGTGTTCGATGATCTCGTTCTTACGTTCGAATCCGGCATGGTCGGCACCCAGGTATACGCGCATGGCGACAATTCTCTCAGGCCCGACCAGCCGGGCGCACCCGGGTCGACGTCACACTTTCAGGAACACGCATCGCCGCGCGAGCACACCTATCGTGGTGCCCATGTACCCCGTCAACGGCCAGGCCGCTGCACCCGCCCTTCGTATGTCACCGGGCAGTGACGCCGTTCGCCACCCGTGGGAAATCCCGCTACTCGTGCTCGCGGTGCTGACGACGGTCGTCACTTATGTGGTGGCGATCGTTCTGATCGCTGCGGGTGATCTGTCGACGTGGATCCTCGTGGTGCTCGCGGCTCCGATCCTGCTGTTCCTCGCGCGAGGTCAGCTGTACGGATCGCAACAGGTCAACGGAATCAAGATGACGCCTTCACAGTTTCCGGAGGGGTATCAGCTGGTTGCCGAGGCTGCGGCACGGTTCGGCATGAAAACTCCGCCGGATGCCTACGTCGTGCTGGGGAACGGACGGATCAACGCGTTTGCGTCGGGGCACGGATTTCGCCGTTTCGTCGTCGTCTACAGCGACCTGTTCGAAGTCGGTGGGCAGGCACGCGAGCCCGATGCGCTCGCATTCATCATCGGCCACGAGGTCGGCCACATCGCTGCCGGGCATGCGTCGTACTGGCGCCAGTGGGGACAGTTCGCGTCGAACTACATTCCGGTGATCGGGTCTTCGCTGTCGCGTTCCATGGAGTACACGGCGGACAACTTCGGCTTTCACATGCGTCCGCAGGGTGCACCGGGCGCGATGGGCGTCCTCGGCGCGGGAAAGTATCTGGTGGGTCTGGTCGGGTTCGACGAACTGGCCGATCGGGCGACACTCGAATCCGGGTTTTTCCCGTGGTTCGTCAACATCTTGTCGTCGCATCCGGTGCTGACCTGGCGTGCGGCTGCGCTTCGCAACCGCACGCACCCAGGGCATCTGTTCTTCCGGCCGGGTCAGCTCTACCGAAATCCGGCGCTCACTGCCGCTCAGTCGAACTGAGGATCCTCGTTGCGGGTCCGCTTGAGCTCGAAGAAGTGGGGGTAGCCGGCCAGCGCGACTGCGCCGTCCCACACCTTGCCTGCGTCCTCGCCGCGCGGGATGCGTGAGAGCACGGGGCCGAAGAACGCCACACCGTTGACATGGATCGTCGGGGTTCCGACGTCGGGTCCGACGGCGTCCATGCCCTTGTGGTGGCTCTCGCGCAGAGCCTCGTCGTACTTGTCGGTGTCGGCGGCCTCGGCCAGTTCAGGTGGCAGGCCGACCTCGGCGAGGGACGACTTGATGACGTCGGCGAAGTCCTTGTTGCCCTCGTTGTGAATCTTCGTCCCCATAGCCGTGTACAGCGGCAGCAGGATCTCGTCACCCTTCAGCTGCGCTGCAGCGATGGCGACACGGACCGGGCCCCAGGCCTTGGTCATCATCTCCCGGTACTCGTCGGGAAGGTCACGGCCCTCGTTGAGAACCGCAAGGCTCATCACGTGGAACTTGGCCTCGATGTCGCGTACCTGCTGGGCCTCGAGAATCCAGCGTGAGGTGATCCAGCACCACGGGCAGAGCGGATCGAACCAGAAGTCAGCAGTGTCCGTGGTCTTGCTCGAGGTTGCGCTCACGAAGAAACTCCCTATCAGTTCATGTCGGTCAGGTCATATCAGTTCGGGGACATACTCCCGTTCTGCCAACAATCATGAACCCGCAATCCTTCCCGCGCTTTCCCCCGAACCACCTCCCGATCGCAGTAGTGTCGAAAAGAAACGAGTACGAAGGAGTGGTTCAGTAATGAGCACCAACCGGAGATTCGTGATCGTCGGCGGCGGGCTCGCGGGCGCAAAGATCGCAGAAGCCCTGCGTGACAGAGATTTCGACGGTGAGATCACCGTACTGAGTGAAGAAGACCACCTCCCGTACGAGCGTCCGCCGCTGTCGAAAGAGTTCTTCGCAGGCAAGAAGACGCTCCCCGAATTCACCGTCCACGACGGCGAGTGGTTCCGCGACCATCATGTCGATCTTCGCCCGGGAACGACGGCAACGGCCATCGACCCCGCTGCGCACACCGTGTCACTTCCGGACGGTTCCACGATCAGCTACGACAAGCTCGCCTTGGCCACCGGTTCGCGGTCGCGGCGCCTCGACATCCCGGGATCCGACGCCGAGGGCGTTCACTACGTGCGAACAGTCGATCAGGCCGCCGCGCTGCTGCGCACCCTGGCCGCCGACAAGAAGCTCGTCGTGGTCGGTGCCGGCTGGATCGGCCTCGAAATTGCCGCGTCGGCTCGCGGTTTCGACGTCGAGGTCACCGTGCTCGAACATGCCGGCCTTCCGCTCGAATCGACCCTCGGCCCGGAAATGGGTGAGGTCTTCGCCGCGCTGCACCGCCAGAACGGCGTCGACTTACGCACCGGCATGGACGTCACCGCAATCTCTGTCGACGGGGCTCACGCCTCGGGTGTCACTTTGAGCGATGGAACCGTGATTCCGGCCGACGCCGTGTTGATCGCTGTCGGTGCATTGCCGAACACCGAGTTGGCATCGGAGGCGGGTATCGACGTCGACAACGGGGTTCTCGTCGACGCCGGTCTGCAGAGCAGCGACCCCGACGTGGTCGCAGTGGGTGACATCGCGGCCGCACAGCATCCGATTCTGAATGCACGAATTCGGGTGGAGCACTGGGCAAACGCACTCAACCAACCCGCGACGGCCGCAGAGACCATGTTGGGACGGCCCGCCGAGTACGTCCGCATGCCGTATTTCTTCACCGATCAGTACGACCTCGGAATGGAATACGTAGGTCACGCACCGCACGGCGGCTACTCCCGTGTAGTCACTCGCGGCGACGTCGACAAGCGCGAGTTCCTGGCATTCTGGCTCGATTCCGCGAACAAGGTGCTCGCCGGCATGAACGTGAACATCTGGGATGCCGGTGACGCCATCAAGGAATTGGTCGCGTCTTCGCGTCCCGTCGATCCGGAGCGGTTGGCCGATCCGGAGATTCCGCTGGCAGAAGTGTCCGCTTGAGTGAAGTCGTTCTCTTCGTGATGGGATGGACGTAATAGATCCGCACCATCTACGAGGAGATCTTTGTGGTCGCACCGAACCTGACACGCGAAACCGCAGCGCAACGGTCAGCAATCCTGACCGTCGAGAACTACCTGATCGAACTCGATCTCACCGACGGCAAAGACGCACCCGGCGAGGAGACGTTCTCCTCGAGGACCACCGTCACGTTCACCGCCACGGCCGGAGCAAGCAGCTTCATCGACATCGTCGCGGCCAGAGTCCATTCCGCGGTCCTCAACGGCACCGCGCTCGACGTCTCCGGCTACGACGAGTCGACGGGCATCAGCCTGCCTGATCTCGCTGCCGACAACGAGTTGGTCATCGAGGCCGATTGCATCTACTCCCACACCGGCGAGGGACTGCACCGATTCGTCGACCCGACCGATGACTCCGTCTACCTCTATTCACAGTTCGAGACGGCCGACGCCAAGCGCATGTTCGCGTGCTTCGATCAGCCTGATCTCAAGGCCACGTTCGACGTCCGCGTCACCGCTCCCACGTCGTGGAAGGTCATCTCCAACTCCGCGGTCGTCGAGACCCTTGCCGCCGATCCAGGCAAGCACGTCTTCAGGACCACCCCGAAGATGAGCACGTACCTGGTGGCGCTCATCGCCGGTCCCTACGCGCAGTGGACCGACAACTACTCCGACGAGCACGGCGACATCCCGCTCGGAATCTTCTGCCGCGCTTCGCTGGCCGAGTTCATGGACGAGGAGCGACTGTTCACCGAGACCAAGCAGGGATTCGACTTCTACCACCGCAACTTCGGTGTTCCCTATGCTTTCGGCAAGTACGACCAGCTCTTCGTCCCCGAATTCAATGCGGGCGCGATGGAGAATGCCGGCGCCGTGACATTCCTCGAGGACTACGTCTTCCGTTCCAAGGTGACCCGCTACTCGTACGAACGTCGTGCCGAAACGGTCCTGCACGAAATGGCGCACATGTGGTTCGGCGACCTCGTCACGATGGCGTGGTGGGACGACCTGTGGCTCAACGAGTCGTTCGCGACCTTCGCTTCGGTCCTGTGCCAGACCGAGGCCACGGAGTACACGAACGCCTGGACGACGTTCGCCAACGTCGAGAAGTCGTGGGCGTACCGCCAGGACCAGTTGCCGCCGACGCACCCGATTGCCGCGGACATTCCGGACCTGGCCGCCGTCGAGGTGAACTTCGACGGCATCACGTACGCGAAGGGCGCCAGCGTCCTCAAGCAGTTGGTGGCATACGTCGGACTCGAGCCGTTCCTCGCCGGACTGCGTGAGTACTTCCGTGAGCACGCATTCGGAAACGCAACCTTCGACGATCTGCTGGGCTCACTCGAAAAGTCCTCGGGCCGTGACCTTTCCGACTGGGGTCGGCAGTGGCTCAAGACCACCGGTTTGAACATCCTGCGCCCCGACTTCGATGTCGACGCAGACGGAAAGTTCACACGCTTCGCCGTCCTGCAGGACGGTGCTGCACCAGGCGCCGGGGAGCGTCGAATCCACCGGATCGCCATCGGAATCTACGACGACGTCGACGGCAAGTTGGTGCGAAGCCATCGCGTCGAACTCGACCTCGATGCTGTGGAAAGCACGGATGTCCCCGAACTTGTCGGCGTCGCCCGCGGTGCACTCGTGTTGGTCAACGACGACGATCTCACCTACGGCTCCGTGCGACTCGATCCCGAATCGTTGGCGACGGCGATCGAGCGGGTCGGCGACATCACCGATTCACTCCCCCGCACCCTGGTCTGGTCGGCAGCGTGGGAAATGACCCGTCAAGCCGAACTGAAGGCACGCGACTTCGTCGCGCTGGTCGAGCGCGGCATCAGTTCGGAGACCGAAGTCGGTGTGGTGCAACGTCTCTTGCTCCAAGCCCAAACCGCCATCGGCTCCTACGCAGATCCGGCCTGGGCCGAGGCCGAAGGCGCGGCGAGCTTCGCCAATCGGTTGCTCGAACTCGCACGTGAGGCAGAGGCCGGGTCCGACCACCAGCTGGCATTCGTCAACGCACTCACCGGCGCAGCACTCTCCCCGTGGCACACCGAGGTACTGCGCGAATTGCTCGACGCCGATCCCTCCACCGTTGGGCTCGACGGCCTGATCGTCGACACGGACCTGCGCTGGCGCATCGTCGGGGCACTCGCGGCCGCCGGTGAGATCGACGCCGAAGGAACCGCAACTCCATTCATCGACGCCGAAGCTCAGCGTGACCCGACCGCTGCGGGCGCTCGTCAAGCCGCGGCGGCCGCGGCCGGACGTCCGCAGGTCGCTGTCAAGGAAGAGGTCTGGGCAAAGGTCGTCGGCGACGACTCCGTGCCCAACATCACCGCGCGATCGATCATCGGCGGGTTCGCTCGCGAAGGCCAGGACGAATTGCTCGAGCCCTTCGTCTCCCGCTACTTCGCCGATATCGCGGCGGTGTGGGAACGACGCTCGAGCGAAGTGGCACAGACCGTCGTCATCGGGCTCTACCCGTCGTGGTCGATCTCGGACGAATCCGTAGCGGCAGCAGACCGGTTCCTCGAAGGCGACATCCCTCCCGCGTTGCGTCGCCTGGTCGTCGAAGGCCAGGCCGGCGTGGTTCGTTCACTCGCAGCACGAAAGTTCGACGCGAGCTGACATGCGAAAGGCCGGTGCCCGCGTCGATTCTCACGAATCGACGCGGGCACCGGCCTGTGTCTGACAAACAGTTACGGCGCTGAAATCGCGGCTGCCATAACGCGGATAGCGCTGATCAGTCCGTCGATCAGGTTGCCTTCACTGAAGGATGCAACAGCTGCCGTTGCTCCGAGCTGGGTAACACGATCGGTGACCCGATCGGCGATTGCCCGACCGCTGCGAACCTCGACGGTGCGCTGGTTGGGCGAAACGGCGATCAGCACGGAACGCTCGGCTTCGGGCGTGGTCGGGAACAATGCGTCGGCACCCACTGCCGGATCAGAACCGAGATCACCGACGTACGCGTTGAACCGCACCTTGGTGGCCCGCGTCGCTTCGGTCATCGCGACGTCGAGCGCGACCAGATCCATGGTCTCGAACGGAAGATCGTCGGTGAACGGCTCGCCGATGCGATGCACACCGGATACGCGTCCACTGGACGTGACGACGCTGCCGACGGGCAGGTCCTCGGGCGCTACTGCGAGCGCGGTCGAATGATCACCACTTGCCACTTGCGGACCCTCCGATCAGATCAGCCGAACCGGCTTCGATTGCGTGTGCACTGCCGTGATGGCCACCGCGAACGGTGACCTCGTCGACAGCACTCCACAGCACGGGAGCGTGATCCCACGACTCACCGAGATGGAACGCCGGCGGAACCGGTCCCGGCGTCTTCTTCCCGAGGAAGGACGCAGCCGCGAAGAACGCGGTGATCAAGGCCGGAATCCCAACGTATATCAGTACTACCTCGAGAATGCTCACACCAGATAACGTAGCCCAGAACGCCAGGAAGGAAAGCGTCAGGGCCACAAATTCTCGGGCAATTTCGTTTCGGTGACGCTAGAACTCAATTCAGGCTGCGCCCACGCCGACACATTGCTCAGGCTGCGCCCACGCCGAGATACGGCATCCACGCCGGATGCAATTCCTTGGTCGCCGCGAGCAGACGCCAGTGAGGTCCGGACGGCGGGACCAATTCCGCACGGAGGGTCCATCCGAGTTCGCTGAGCATCTTGTCTGCCTTGCGGTGATTGCAGGGGGCACAGCACGCGACGCAGTTCTCCCACGAATGCCCGCCACCTCTGCTGCGAGGAACGACGTGGTCGATGGTTTCGGCTTTGGCTCCGCAGTACGCACATCGGAAGTGGTCACGATGCATCAGCGCGGCACGAGTCATGGGGATGCGGGCGCGATATGGAACGCGCACGTAGGTGCGCAATCGAATGACCGAGGGAACCTGCACCGACCAGTCCGCGGAATGGACTACCGGGCCCTGTTCGTCCTCGCGGACGGTATCGGCCTTGCCGCAGGCCATCAGTACGACCGCGCGCCTGGCAGGAAGGGCGGTCAGCGGTTCGTACGTGACGTTGAGCAGTAGCACCCGACGTTTCACCCACTCGGGGACGACGCGATCGGGAGGGAACATCTCGAGGTGAGAATGCTCGTCGGAAAAGAGTGGGTCGGTAGTGTGCGCGAACCCGTCAGGAACAACTTCCAGAACAGCCCCTAACGCGTGGTCGTTCCGCGCGCTAGTGGGCTGGAGTTGTCGGTGATTGCGTGCAGCATGTCGGTTCTTCATACGACCTCCGGGAGACTGCCCCCAAGTTGACCACGGATGATCGCGTTACGCACTCCCATTTCGAACAAAATTGCCAGGACGGCCGGTGAATTTCCGGTGAATGGGTACGCACTCCGACTCGATACAACCGTCGTCGACCCGGAAACCGACCACTACGGCCGTCAGGCACAATGGAACTTGCCATGAATGACGTACAGCACGACGTGCAGCAGACCTTCTACGACGCCGTCGGCGGAGCCGAGACGTTTCACAAGCTCACCGCGCGATTTTACGAAGAAGTAGCGAAGGACAAGGTTGTGCGCCCGCTCTACCCCGAGGCCGATCTCGGCCCGGCCGAGCGGCGGATGCGGATGTTCCTCGAGCAGTACTGGGGCGGACCGCACACGTACTCGGAGGAGCGTGGACACCCGCGTCTGCGGATGCGCCACAATCCATTCGTGATCGGCCCGATCGAGCGTGATGCGTGGCTGCGGTGCATGCACGTCGCCATCGCGTCCATCGACGAGAAGACTCTGAGCCCGGTGCACCGCAAGCAGTTGATCGACTACATGGAGATGGCTGCCGCGTCCATGGTGAACTCCGCTAGCTGACCGTCTACCTAGCCTTCGGCCTGAACACGCGCGCGACCCGGCGGGCTGCGCGTACCCCGAACGACACCGTGGGATGTAGGGGCGAACTCAAGATTGCATGCTTGCGCACGTACTCTTCGACCTCCCACTCCGACCAACTGCCCGCACGGAAGAGTGCGGCATCGCCGACACTCAGGGTTCGCTCGGCGATTCCGTCGGCCTGAACGGTGACCGACCCTTCGATGATGTGCACGATTTCGTCCGCGTGGAAGTACCAGCGGAAGCGCCCCTTCGTGCAATCCCAGACGTGTGTAGTCGTGGTCCCGTCTTTACTCGCCGACCATTGCGCCGACCGTGCAACCGGTGTGCCGAAGATTATCCAGTCGCGGTTGATCGGATCATCTTCGAGCAGTACATGATCCAAACTGACCGCTTCGATTGCCGACAAAGTCAAGGCCAAGCCCCCTTGGTTGAATTCCCGAATACTTCTCCCCCGGCAGTAACACCAAAGTTGCCACATGGTGTCACCGCGTGAATGCAAAGTACACCAAGGCTAGGTAAAGAGTCACGCTTTTGCCGTGTCCAAGTCGTGAGAGTGCCAGACGTTTGGCACTATGAACTGCTGTGAGCACCCCCGCGGATTCGTCCTCTGTAAGCCGGCCCGAAGCCCCGTGGTGGAACGAGGCGGTCTTCTATCAGATCTATCCGCGTTCTTTTGCCGATTCGGGCAGCGACGGTATCGGCGACCTCGGCGGAGTCGAGGAGAAACTCGGCTACCTCGAACTGCTCGGCATCGATGCAATCTGGTTGAGCCCGGTGATGAAGTCACCGATGGCAGACCACGGCTACGACGTCTCGGATCCTCGCGACATCGATCCCCTCTTCGGCGATCTGGCGACGATGGATTCACTGATCACGTCAGCCCACGAACGCGGAATCAAGGTCACGATGGACCTGGTCCCGAACCACACGAGTGATCAGCACGAGTGGTTCAAGGCAGCCCTGGCGTCGGCGCCCGGTTCTGCGGAGCGATCCCGTTACATCTTCCGAGACGGCAAAGGTGAGAACGGCAACGAACCGCCGAACAACTGGCCGAGCATCTTCGGCGGCCCGGCGTGGACCCGCGTCACCGAAGCCGACGGAACACCCGGCCAGTGGTACCTGCACATCTTCGCCAAGGAACAGCCCGACCTGAACTGGGACAACCCCGAGGTCTTCGACGACCTCGCCAAGACTCTGCGCTTCTGGCTCGAGCGCGGAATCGACGGATTCCGCATCGACGTGGCCCACGGAATGGCCAAGCCCGACGGTTTGCCGGACCACGACTGGGAGCTCAACGAGCTCATGCGCAATTCCGACGACGACCCGCGGTTCAACAACCCGGCAGTTCACGAAATCCACCGCGGCATCCGCAAGGTCATGGACGAGTTCCCGGAGGCGATGACCGTCGGCGAGATCTGGGTGAAGGACAACCAGAAGTTCGGCGAATACATCCGGCCAGACGAACTGCATCTCGGATTCAACTTCCGACTTGCAGAAACCGAATTCTCCGCCGAGTCCGTCCGGGAGGCCGTGGAGAACTCTCTTGCGGCCGTCGCCGAGGTCGGGGGTGTGCCCACGTGGACGCTGTCGAATCACGACGTCGAACGTGAAGTCACGCGCTACGGCGGGGGTGAGATCGGAACCCAACGCGCACGGGCGATGATCCTCGTCGAACTGGCGCTTCCGGGCGCGAGCTTCATCTACAACGGAGCCGAACTCGGCCTGCCGAACGTCGACCTGCCCGACGAGGCACTACAGGACCCGGTCTGGGAACGATCCGGACATGCCGAGCGAGGACGCGACGGCTGCCGAGTGCCCCTTCCGTGGGAAGGAAGCGAACCCCCATTCGGATTCACCACCGGTGCGAGCACCTGGTTGCCGATGCCACGCGAGTGGTCGACACTCACGGTGGAGGCGCAGATCGAGGACGTCGACTCGATGCTCTCGCTGTATCGCGCCGCCCTCGAACTTCGTAGCGCCAGGCCGGAGTTCTCCGGCGCCGACATCGATTGGTACGGCAGTCCCCCCGGCTGCCTCGCTTTCCGTCGACGCGGTGGTCTGATCTGTGCTCTCAACACCACGGAGGTGCCGATCGCACTGCCGAGCGGGCAGCTACTGTTGAGCAGCGCACCACTCGTCGACGGTCAACTACCCGTCAACGCTGCGGCGTGGCTGATCTGAGAGAACACCGCACCCGCCACCTGAACTCCTATCGTGCGACCATCAGCGGTATCGAACCACCGCGGTGACGGTAGATCGAACCGAACCGTGCATCGAGCCGCACCCAGGATTTGCTCGCCCGCACCCGAACCAGTTCCGAGGCGTCGATCTGCTCGAGGTCGATGTCGGCGGTCATCGCCTCGGACCCGGCGTGCGGAACGAATCCCATTGCGGTCAAGGCAAAAACAACCCGCATCGAGATCCCGACCGTGCCGGACGGACCACTGACCTCGAGCACGTCCTGATCGAGCAACGACGCCGGCGGACCGTGACTACTTCCATGCTCCAGTGCCAAGGCGTTGCCCCGCTGCGCCAGTTCGATCAGCACCCGGGCGGGTACGTCGTCCAGGTGCTCGAAGCCGTCCATCGGCGGCAACGCCCCACGCCACGCCGAATCCATGGCGAACCCCGGATCGATCAGCTCACTTGTCGCCTGCTCCACCGCCGAGAGCAACTGATCGCCGGCAGCCGAGGTGTCGTCAGGGTTGATGGTGCCCGCCACGGTTCGCGTAGCGAGTGCGTCGAAACCCGTTGACGCCCAGACGCTCAGGTGAGCATCTCCGCGTCGACGCATCCGGATGACCGTGGACTCGTCCAAACGCAAGGCATGACCGATGAAGCCGGCCAAGTTCTTTCGCTCGGCCTCCTCGGGCACGGTCAGTACACGTTCATGCACGTTGCCAGCTCTCCAAGTACTCGCGCTCGGGCCCGCTGAGGCGACGCAAACGTTGAGTGTCGATATCGAAGGCCGCGATCTGAGTCGACGCCACGATGGACGGCGGGACACTGAGATCCGCACCGCGGGGGCGAACCTCGTACGCGATGGTGAAGTCCACCGCGCGCACCTTTTCCACCCACATGAAGACGTCGAGCGGCGAATCGTCGTGCCGCAGTTGGCCGCGGTACCGCACATGGAGATCGGCAATCACAGCCCCGTCACGCAGGGTGACCGTCGGGCGCGAGTCTTCGAACAACCAAGGAATCCGCGCCTCTTCGAGCAACGTCACCATCCGTGCGTGGTTGATGTGCTGGAAGGCATCCATGTCGGACCACCGAACCACAACTTCGGCGTGGAATCCTTCGCTCAACGTCCTACCTCCGATCGGGTGCCCATGCTGCGCACCATGCTACGAACCTGACGCGCCGCCACCGAGAGCGTCGCGAGGTCAAGCGTCCCAGACTCGAAGATCTCGACGAGAGCTGCCCTCGCCCGACTCAGCCGCGAGGCGTTGGTCGATTCCCATTCGTCGATCTTCTCCTGCGGCGACTCCCCCGGCTCGCCGCCGGCCAGAACCTCCATCGTCAACTGCCGCAGCGAACTGTAGAGGTCGTCTCGCAACGCAAGCCGCGCGAGCGAGTGCCAACGATCGCCGCGCTCGAGTCCCGAGACCGCGCTCAGCAACCAGTCGATTCCCAGATGCGCGTCCAAGGCGTAGTACAGCTCCGCGACTTCGGTGATGTCGTGATCTGCGATGTCGGCGATATCCGCGATGTCGAGCAGGCAGTAGACGTCGAGCAGCCGGAACACGTCCAGCGCCAACGCTTCCGGAGCCCCACGGTCGATCACCGATTGAGCCCGCACCAGCAGATCGTCGAGCTGATGGCCCGCAAGCATCCCCGGAACCAGAGGTGCCGTCGCCCGATACGCCGCCGAGTAACGCGCAACCTCGGCGCCGACGGCGATCGGCTGGGGCCGATTGGCCAGGAACCATCGCGACGCCCGGTCGAGCAGTCGGCATGATTCCACGATCAACTCGTTTTCGATCTCTGCACTGACGCCCGCCGAACGGATTCGCGACCACACCTCGTCGAGCGCAAACACCTCTCGCACAGCGGCGTAGGCACGGATCGAGTCGGTACTGCTCGCTCCGGTCTCCTCGGCCAAGCGGTAGGCGTACGTGATTCCGCCGTTGTCGATCACTTCGTTCACGAGCATCGTCGCGACGATCTGCCGCCGCAACGGGTGTGCCTTGATCTCCGTTTCGAACCGATCGCGAACAGCGGTCGGGAAGTACTGCGGGATCTGTTGGGCGAAGAAATCGTTGTCCGGCAACTCGGTTGCGAGCAGATCGTCCTTGAGTGAAAGCTTGACGTGCGCCGTCAGCGTCGCCAATTCCGGCGACGTCAGACCCACTCCGGCCTCGAGTCGACGCTCGATCTCCTTGTCGGTCGGCAACGCCTCGAGCTTGCGGTCAAGGCCACGTGCCTTGGTCAGATCCGTCAACTGACGGCGGTGAACACCGAGCATCTGAGAAGCGGTCACGCGGGAGATTCCGAGCAGCGCGTTCTGAGCAATGTTGTCCGCCAACACCAGCGCCGCCACGTCGTCGGTCATCGACGCCAGCAACGGATTCCGTTCCTGCGTGGGCAGTAACTGCGAACGCACGAGCGAATCGAGAAGAATCTTGATGTTCACTTCGTGATCGGAGCAGTCGACGCCGGCCGAGTTGTCGATGGCGTCGGTGTTGATGTGACCGCCGCTGGCGCTGAACTCGATTCTTCCCAGAGCAGTGACGCCGAGGTTGCCGCCCTCCCCGATCACCTTGACCCGCAGATCTTGACCGTCGACACGCACGGCGTCGTTGCTCTTGTCGCCGACCTGCGCATTGGTCTCGGTCGACGCTTTGACGTATGTACCGATTCCGCCGTTCCACAGCAGATCCACCGGTGCCGACAGAATCGCCTGCATCAATTCCGGCGGCGAGAGCTTCGTGACCCCCTCGGCCAGACCCAGTGCGATCCGGACGCTTTCGGCGATCGGAACCGACTTGACCGTGCGGTCCCAGACGCCGCCACCTTCACTGATCAGGCTCTTGTCGTAGTCGGCCCATGACGACCGTGGCAACTCGAAAAGTCGTTGACGTTCGACGAACGAGCTCGCTGCATCCGGGTTCGGATCGAGGAAGATGTGTCGATGGTCGAACGCGCCCACCAGACGGATGTGCCGACTGAGGAGCATTCCGTTGCCGAACACGTCTCCGCTCATGTCGCCGACGCCTACCGTCGTGAAATCCTGCGTCTGCGTGTCGACCCCGAGTTCGCGGAAGTGCCGCTTGACGCTTTCCCAGGCGCCGCGAGCGGTGATACCCATGCCCTTGTGGTCGTATCCCACGGAGCCACCGGAGGCAAACGCGTCGCCGAGCCAGAAGTCGTACTTGGCGGCAACCGAATTGGCGAGATCCGAGAACGTCGCCGTGCCCTTGTCCGCGGCGACCACCAGGTAGCGATCCTGATCGTCCTTGCGCACCACTCGATCCGGCGTCACAACTTCGCCGGTAGCCGCGTGCACGTTGTCGGTGATGTCGAGCAATCCGGAGATGAACGTGGTGTAGCAGGCCTTGCCGGTTTCCAGCGTCGCCATTCGATCAACGGCCGGATCACCCGTCGGCAGAGGCGGATTCTTCACGACGAAGCCGCCCTTGGCGCCGACCGGCACGATCACCGCGTTCTTGACGGCCTGAGCCTTCACCAAGCCGAGCACCTCGGTGCGGAAATCCTCGCGCCGGTCGGACCAGCGGAGCCCGCCGCGCGCGACTGCGCCGAATCGCAGGTGGACGCCTTCGACCTCGGGTGAGTACACGTAGATCTCGAAAGCCGGCCGCGGCTTGGGCAACTCGCTGATCCGTGAGGGATCGAGCTTGACCGACAGGTAGTCGCGAGAGCGGCCATCGGCGTCGACGACGTAGAAATTGGTACGCAAGGTCGCCTTCACCAAGGAGAACATTCCACGCAGAATGCGATCGGCATCCAAGCTGAGTACCTCGTCGATGGACGCACGCAACTGCTCGTCCAATTCGGCGACGCGAATGTCGTCCTGCTTCTCGGGGTCGAACATCGCCTCGAACAACTGCACCAATGCAAACGCGGTCTGCGGGTGTGTAAGCGCGATTCCTTCGATGTGGAACTGACTGTATGGAAATGTGGCCTGGCGCAGATACTTTGCGTAAGCACGCAGCACCACGGCTTGCCGCCAGGACATTCCGGCCCGCAGCACCAACTCGTTGAATCGGTCAGCTTCGGCCCGGCCGAACCAGACTGCACCGAATGCAGCCGTGAATCGCTTCTGGACCTCGGTCAGCGGGGCGGTACTGGTCTCGAGCGGCACCTGCGCATCGAGGTCGATCTCGACCGACGCCCGAAGATCCGCCGGTACCGACAATCCGAAATCGTAGATCCAGCACTGAACGCCGTCGAGTCGCTGCACGACGTGCGGCCGCTCGTCGAGAACTTCGACGCCGAGTGACTGCAGCACCGGTAGCACCTGGCTCAACGAGATACCGTCGCCGCCGACGAAGAGCGTGAAGCGCCAGGCACCGGGCGCGGAGTCCACAGCACGATAGAGCAGTACGTCGATCGCGCCTGGCGCCAACGCCTCGAGTCGGGCGATGTCGGCCAACGCGCGTGACGGTTCGAAGTCCTCCTTGTATCCATCGGGAAGCACCCGCGAATACCGCTGCACCAGTTCCGGATCCACACCCGGACTTTCACGAACAAGGTCGTTGATGCGGTCGTCCCAGCTACGACTGACTTCGGTCAACAGAGCCTGAACTCGCTCGCGGTTGGCCTCGGAGACATCCAGATGAACCGGCTCACTGTCCGGATCGCGCCGGATCGTCACGTGCAACAGCGCAAGATCGTTCTCGGTAACCCGGGCGGTGTAATCGACTGTGCCTGGTCCGAATTCGCGCCACAGCAGGTTTTGCATCGCCAGTCGCACCCGCGTCGTGTACCGGTCGCGGGGTAGGTACACCAAGCAGGACACGAAGCGTCCGAACGTGTCCTCGCGGACAAAGAGTCGCACCTGTCGACGCAGCCCGATGCTGTGCACGGCGTGGACGGTCTCGAACAAGGTCTCGGCGTCGCTCGAGAACAACTCGGTGCGTGGGAACGACTGGATGACCTCGAGCATCGCCTGACCGGAGTACGAATGCAGGTCGACACCGGCACGCGCGATGACTTCGCGAACGCGGCGCTCGATCAGAGGAATCGCGAGGACGTTCTCGTGGAGTGCGACCACGGTGAACACACCCAGGAATCTGTGCTCCCCCACGATGTTTCCCTCGTCGTCGAGGATCGAGACACCCACGAAGTACGGGTAGACAGCGCGGTGCACCGTGGCGGGGAACGATCCCTGCGTCAGGACCAGAAGCGGTCGATCCGGGAGATCTGCGACGGGAGGCAAACTCATCGGGCCTTCGGTGACCGCGTCGGAGCGCAGCACGCCGAGCCCGCTGCCGGCGACCGTGCGTGAACCGTCCTTCGTACCCTCGAATCGCCGGTATCCGAGCACGGCATAGTTTCCGTCCGCCATCCACCGCAGCAGCCGAGCGGTATCGGAGAATTCTTCGGGGGTGATCCTCCCGGAGGCAGTTTCTGCAGCACTCTCCAACTCGTCGGCAACGCGCAGTTGCAATGCCTTCATGTCCGGGGTGTCACCAACCACCTGGCGGACGTCCGCGAGCACCTTGCCGAGGTGTGCTTCGATCGCGTCGAGAGCGGAATCCTCGACTTCGGAGTCCAACTGGACGTGCATCCAGGATTCTTGGATACCGCTGTCGCCCAAGGACATCAGATTGCCCGAGTCATCGCGTTCAACCGTCAGGATCGGATGGGCGAATTGACTGATTCCCACACCTTGTCGGTTGAGCATCGCGGTAACGGACTCGACGAGCAACGACATGTCGTCGGTGACGATCTGGACGGCAGCGCCGAGACCCTCGGATCCTGACGGGCGGTACACACGCCATACGGCCGTGCCCGGGGTCCGCTGCCTCCCGAGCGCAAGATGCGCGAGCAGGACTCGATCCGATCGACCGTTGATGACGTCGTCGCTGTCACCCTCGTCGATATGCGTGAAAAAGGCCTCGCGAAGACGCGTCAACAACGTCGCTTCGTCGAGGCCTGTGCCCTGCTGCCGTACACGGTCTGTCATTCCTGGCTCACATCCTTGTGGGTTCTGATCGCCGCGACCAATCTCTGACTCGAGACTAGCCGCGGCAACCAGTACCTAGGGTGAACTGAGAAACGAAATCTACGATGTCGTCATCTGAACAAGCGATGCTTCGAGCACCGCGCGTTCGCTGTCCGCCAGCGGTCTGGACTTTTCGGACACCGTGTCGAATCCGACCATCAACGCGTCGCCGAAAGCGCATTCGACACCCGCGTTGTCACGGATGACGTGCCGAACCGTGAACGAGGAAGTCCCGACGTGAGTCGTGAAGATCTCCACATTCAAGGGACCGGACCGATCGGTGACCGGCTTGAGGAACTCGACGGTCATCTTTCGAACCACGAGGTATCCCGGCCGGCCGCCGAGCGGCGCCAGTTTCGCTTCCAGGAACTGGATGCGCGCTTCCTGCATGTACTCGACGTAACGCGTGTTGTTGACGTGACCCAACCGGTCGGAATCGCCCCACCGGACCTGGATCTGCGCCGTGTATACGTCGGACACCGGATCAGTCCCTGGTGAGCTTGCGGTGAGTCACGCGGTGCGGGCGTGCGGCGTCGGGGCCGAGTCGCTCGACCTTGTTCGCCTCGTAGCCCTCGAAGTTGCCCTCGTACCAGTACCAGGCTGCCTCGTTGTCGCCGAAGCCACCTTCCCACGCAAGGATGTGGGTACAGGTCCGGTCCAGGAACCAGCGATCGTGCGAGATCACGACGGCGCAGCCGGGGAACTCTTCGAGAGCGTTCTCCAGCGAGCCGAGGGTTTCGACGTCGAGGTCGTTGGTGGGCTCATCGAGCAGGATCAGGTTGCCGCCCTGCTTGAGCGTCATCGCCAGGTTCAGGCGGTTGCGCTCACCACCGGAGAGGACGCCGGCCGGCTTCTGCTGATCGTGACCCTTGAAACCGAACGAGCTGATGTACGCACGCGAGGGAAACTCGGTCTGGCCGACGACGATGAAATCGAGCCCGTCCGACACGGTCTCCCAGACCGTCTTCTTGGGGTCGATTCCGGAACGGTTCTGGTCGACGTAGCTCAGCTTGACCGTCTGACCGATCTTGACCTCACCGGCGTCAGGCTCCTCGAGACCGACGATGGTCTTGAACAGCGTCGTCTTACCGACGCCGTTGGGGCCGATGACGCCGACAATTCCGTTGCGCGGCAACGTGAACGAGAGATCCTTGATCAGAACGCGACCGTCGAAGCCCTTGTCGAGGTTCGAGACCTCCACGACCACGTCACCCAGGCGCGGCGGTGCCGGGATCTGGATCTCGTCGAAGTCGAGCTTGCGCGTCTTCTCGGCTTCGTTCGCCATTTCCTCGTAGCGATCGAGACGAGCCTTGTTCTTGGCCTGGCGGGCCTTGGCGCCGGAACGAACCCATGCGAGCTCGTCCTTGAGGCGCTTCTGCAGCTTCTGATCCTTCTTGCCGGCAACTTCGAGGCGTGCAGCCTTCTGCTCCAGGTAGGTGGAGTAGTTGCCCTCGTACGGGTACAGGCGTCCGCGGTCGACTTCACAGATCCACTGCGCGACGTGATCGAGGAAGTAGCGATCGTGAGTCACGGCGAGGATTGCGCCGGGGTAAGCAGCGAGATGCTGCTCGAGCCACAGGACAGATTCGGCGTCGAGGTGGTTGGTGGGCTCATCGAGGAGCAGGAGGTCGGGCTTGCTCAGCAGCAGCTTGCAGAGCGCAACGCGTCGCTTCTCACCACCGGAGAGGTGGGTGACCATCTCTTCCGGCGGGGGGCAGCGCAGGGCGTCCATAGCCTGCTCGAGCTGCGAGTCGATCTCCCACGCATCTGCGTGATCGAGCTTCTCCTGCAGCTCGCCCATCTCTTCCATGAGCTCGTCGGAGTAATCCGTAGCCATCAGCTCGGCGATCTCGTTGTACCGCTTGAGCTGGACCATCGTCTCTCCGAGACCGTCCTCGACGTTCTCGCGAACAGTCTTGGTCTCGTCGAGCTCCGGCTCCTGCATGAGGATGCCGACGGTCGCGCCCGGAGCCAGGAATGCCTCGCCGTTGCCCGGCTGGTCCAGTCCGGCCATGATCTTGAGGATGCTGGATTTACCAGCGCCGTTCGGTCCGACGACACCGATCTTCGCGCCGGGGTAAAAGCTCATCGTGACGTCATCGAGGATGACCTTGTCACCGTGCGCCTTGCGCACCTTCTTCATCGTGTAAATGAACTCAGCCATGACCGCCAGCCTATCGGTGTTTGCCCTATAACCCACATTGCGCGTTGGCCGTCACTCCGATGCGGGTTCTGCGGACAGTCCGAGGTCATCGACCAGATTCACCGACATGCTCATCGACCCCCACGAAAACCGCGATGGGGACACCTCCGGGTGTCCCCAGGACGGCTCAGATCATTGCCCTGTGGATGCCCTTCGGCTCGCCACCGAGCTGCGAGAGCGTCGACGCATGGAAAATGGAACCGGGTACATGGATCGCGTGCGCGAGACCGGCATGCGCATCACGCCAGAACCGCTGCATCGGCGTGTTCAACTGCAAAGCCCCACCACCGGAACGAGCAAAGATCTCGTCCACCGCCCGCACCGCCCGCCACGCCGCAGCAGTCTGCGTACGCCGACCGATCGCACGAAGCTCGAACGAAACTTCCTGCCCCTTCTCCGTCATGTCCCAAAAACGATCCACCGTCTCCAAGATCGCAGCCCGAGAAGCAGCGATCTCGGCCGCCGCCTCACCGATCGCGAACAGCACGTACGGATCTTCCTTGATCGGAACACCACTGACCGTCACACGCTCACGCTGCGCCGCCATGTTGCACGCCAACGCACCTTCGGCGATACCGATCAACGACGAAGTGATCCCCAACGGGAAAATGCACGAGAACGGGAACTTGTACAACGTCTCCGTACGACCCGCTTCCTTCCACGCCGTCCCGTCGAAAACCTTTCCGGCGTCGATCGTGCGGTACGTCGGCAAGAACGCATCCTTGACGATCAGATCCTTCGACCCGGTTCCGCGCAGGCCCACGACATTCCAGCTGTCCTGGTCGATGTCGTAATCCGAACGCGGCAACAACACGTGCAGAATCTTCGGCGGCATCAACGGCTTACCGGACTCGTCACCGACCATCGCACCGATCATGATCCAGTCACAATGATCGGTACCGGACGAGAACGACCAACGACCGTTGAGGATGTACCCACCCTCGACCGGCCTCGCCACACCCATCGGCGCATACGGTGACGCCATCCACGTATCAGGATCGGTTCCCCACACCTCTTCCTGAGCCTTGCGGTCGAAGAACGCAAGCTCCCACGGATGCACACCGACGATGCCGCTGACCCAGCCCGTGGCACCATCCATCGCGCCGATAGCCATTGCCGTCTCGGCGAATTCACGCGGATGCGCCTCGAGGCCACCGAACTCCTTCGGCTGCAACATCCGGATGACGCCGGCGTCGCGCAAGCGCTTCGCGCTGCCGTCCGTCAAGCGCATCAGCTTGTCGCCCTCGACTCCGTCGGCGCGGATCTCGTCGGCGAACTGTGAGATGTTGTCCAGAACCTGACCCATGATCTTCCGCCTCCATTGATAGCCCGCCAACCTTCAATAAAGTAGAACACGTTCTAGAAAAATGCGGAAGTAGAACGGCCAGTTCGTTCAGCGCCGATCAATACGAATGCGACAAGGCCAGTGGCGTTCAGGTCGACACGTGCCCCAGTCCCGCGGTCAGAATGCGAATACACCTCATCGCAACTTCCGCAGGCGAGCCGTCGCCATACGCCGGGGAGTCCCCGTCAACCCACGCGACAACGGCCATCCGCTGGGCCGTGTTCGCTGCAATTGCAAGCAAACGCACTTCCAGTGGGTCTGCGCCGGGTCCCATCAAATCACGCAGTACGAGCACCAATGCAGTCTCGGTGTCGTTGACCAAGCTCACCACGCGTTCCGAAGCGCCGGATCGCCAGGAACAATCCTTTGAAGTCGGCGAATCAACGCAATCGCATCGGGTGTTGCGGCAGGTGAATTCAGTGCGACGCGGGCGGCGGATGCCAGCACCTGAACAACAGGCGTACCCGGCGAACTGGACGCGATATACCCGAGCCATTCGTCGATCCCGTTGGCGAGTATCGGCCTCACCGCATCTTCCTTCGTCCGAAGTATCGATAGAACGTGCGAAGTCCGATTCCAGCTGCGCGTGCAATGCCCTCGGCAGTCACCGGATTCTCGCCGCGAAGGACAAAAAGCTCTGCAGCACAACGTGATATCTCCAACTTTGCCTGCTCCTTCCGCCGTTGGGTGAGCGACGGGGAGTTAGACACTGAACCATGCTCATGCCAGTATCGCACGGTGCGCCACCGTGCTTCGGAGTTGAACAGGAAGAACCCTGGCATCGGCTGCGGAAGCCATGAACCGTCCACTTCGCCTTCGATCAGTTCCGCCACCGACTGGACATCGAGACGCCAGGCCAGCCTCGTCTCACCCCCATCGCCATTTGACGCGATTCGAGGCGGCAGCGCAGGACCAAGTCTACGGATCATCGACGTTCACGAACGCATACGCCTGGGTCCCGCCGACGGCAACGCTCGCAGTTCACGCATGGTGCGTTGAACATCGAAATGTGTCGCAGTTTGGCCAACCGCCCCCCAAATCGATGACGCTACAAGGCGGACAGGTACCGCACTTCGGTAGTCGAGTTTGAGCATCGCGGACGGACCGGAAACAGCAACGGCAGCAATCGCGTTTCCTTGCGGCCCAACCGGTGCAGCAACGCAATTGAGGCCGGGACTCAACAGCCCCGCGCCGTACGCTACGCCGGTATCACGTATTCGACTGAGTTCCTGCCTTAGAGTCATCGGCGCTTCAGCGCCCACAGGGGAGCCTCCGAACGCAAGGAGCGCACGTCCAAGAGCCGACCTGTCGGCCGAAGAACGTTCGCCGACACGAGTAGGAACTACACCGGACAGCATTCCGCCGATCTTGTCGAGGTAAACGACATCCGGCGCGTCCAGCACTCCGAACTGCACTACCAGTCCGGTCACTCGATGCAACTCGCGGAGGAAGGGCAAAGCGACCGAATACAATCGATCCTGTTGTATTGCAAGGCTTCCCAGCTCCATCAATCTGATTCCAAGGCAGTAATCAGTGCCATCCCGCCGGAGCCACTTCTTGGCGACGAGCTGCTCGAGCATGCGATGCACCGACGAACGAGGCAAGCCGGTAATTCGCGAAACTTGACTGAGAGTGAGCTGTCCGGACACTTCGAAAGCATCCATGACCGACGCCAGTCGATCCAGGAACCCCGCCGGGGTCGTAGCGTCTGCACGAGCGGAAGCTTGCATGCGAATTCCTTGAAGTCATTCCCACAATTTATGGTGCACGTGGGGCACGTGGAGCCGAAAAGCGCTACCGGGCTTACTGGTTACGGCCCGCTGCAACAGCACCGCGACACCAGGCCGTCCGTCACCGTCGGATGTTCGAACGATCTCAGTGTGACAAATTGTGCCATGTTGACATCGGGTGTGAAGAGAAAAACCTCAGGAGCATTCACAGAAGGATCACGGTGGACGTTAACGCCGCAACATGAACAGAGAAGGGCGAAATACGTTGCCCCGGAGGCATATTCCACTAGACCAGAAAGTCGCACGGAAGATTTCCGTCAAATCCGTTGGGCCATTCGCCACGCTTGTGCCGCAAGCCTGTCCGCCTGGGCGCCGAACGATTCCGCCGACCGCTCGATTTCGCCCATCGCGCCACGTAGCGTGCGGCTGTACACACCCTCGACAATGCATGCGATCTTCCACCAGTTGAACGCAATGTAGAAGTCGATATTGAAGTCCGCATCTTGTTGGGCCGCAGAGATATAGACGTCCAACAGCTCATCACGCGACGGAAAACCTTCGATTCGAGTCGGAGCATTCTCCAATGCACAAACATCGTCATCGGGTTCGGCCCAATAGACCAACAGTTGGCCCAGGTCTGCCAAGGGGTCACCCACCGTGGCCAGTTCCCAATCCAGTATTCCGGCGATCACGCCGTCGGCGCCGACAATGCAGTTGTCAAGGCGAAAGTCACCGTGCACGACGCTGCTACTGCACTGAGGGGGAATATTTCGAGACAACTTGGCATGTGTGCGTTCGAGGTCGAGGCTATCTCGCACACGGTCACCCTTCCAGTTCCGCAACCACCGATTCAACTGACGATCGATGTAGTCCGTCCGATCGGCCAGAGCATTCCATCCGATCTCACGAGGGTCGACCGAGTGCAGGGCGGCAAGATTGCGAACCAGTTCCGCGGCCAATCCGGCTCGCGTTTCGTACGGGATTTTCGCGCGTACTACCTCCGGATCACGCAGGACTGCGCCGTCGATGAAGTCCATGACAAAGAACGGAGCACCAGTCACAGATTCGTCAATGCACTTGCCTACAACGATCGGTGACGGAACCGGCACGTTCTGCAGTCGCTCGAGAATGTCAGCTTCGCGAATTACATCATGGGCGGATGCATGCCTGATTCCGAGCGGGGGTCGACGTAGCACCCATCGAGAACCTGCCTCGTCGCTCACCGAGTAAGTCAGGTTCGAGCGTCCACCGGCGATCCGTTCGAATTCGAGCAATCCTTGCGTGGCATCGGGCAGATACTCACGGAACCACGCCGCCACCAGGGGCTCACACAAACCGTTGTCGCCCTGCGGTGCCGGGTTCACGACCTCACACCCTCTCGCGCGGGACCACTTCCGACAGATGCTGATTTCAGCGGCGCATCGATGCCGTCGAGAAACACCGAAACGACGGCATCGGCGAGCTCTGAAAGACCGAACTCCTCTGTGGGGCTGAACCATCGGAGCGACAACCACACAGCGTCGCGAATCAGTCCGTAGAGAATCTCCGCCGGCAGGTCCGATCGAAACTCGCCTGCGTTCATTCCGGATTCGATAACAGCGATCCAGGCGTCCTTGGTGCTACGGGCGGCCTCACGGATGTCGTGATAGGAGTCAAGTTTCCGGAGATAGGTGCTGTTGTTCTGATAGATCTCGGAGGCGTGTGGGTGCGCCTGACTGACCTGAAACGAAGCTCGAACCAGCGAACCGAGGCGAGTACGTGGGTCACCGGCAGATTCCAGGATCGACCCGTATGCGCTCGTGAGCGCCTGAAGATATTGTGTGACAATCGTATTCGCGATTGCATCCTTCGATGGGAAGTAGTGATAAAGGCTTCCGGACAGAATTCCCACCGCATCAGCGATATCGCGAACTTTGGTGCCCGCGATCCCCTTGGTGGCGAACAGTTCTGCAGCCTGTTCGAGTATCAAGTCGTGACGATCCGACCATTCCATTCAAGTCCTCCTGACGAGTCTTCACGTGTCACCTCTGACGAGGTTGCAATTTTGACTCTATACCGCGAATCAAACGTTTGCTACAGTCGCTCCGTACCGCGTAGCAAACGTTTGATACGAGACTTTGAGCGCTCGTGAAATACCAGGAGAGGACGGACGCGTGTCGGACAAGACAATGTCGGAAGCAGATGTCGTAAGTCGACTGAGATCGGGAATGACAATCGGAATCGGCGGGTGGGGTTCGCGCCGGAAGCCGATGTCACTCATCCGAGAGATCCTCAAGTCAGAACTGACCGATCTGACCGTTGTGTCGTACGGCGGAGCTGATGTGGGGTTGTTGTGCGCAGCCGAAAAGGTTCGAAAGGTTGTGTTCGGTTTCGTCTCGCTGGACTCGATACCCCTGGACCCTCACTTCAGAGCAGCCCGACAGGCTGGTCGTATCGAGGTCAGCGAATACGACGAGGGCATGCTCCAATGGGGCCTGTACGCGGCCGGGATCCGTATGCCCTACCTGCCGACTCGCGCGGGACTCGGTTCCGACGTCCTCCGGGTGAATCCGGAACTGCAGACGATCGTCGATCCTTATGCGGGCGAATCATTGGTTGCGATGCCGGCGCTCCCCCTCGATGCCGCGCTGGTACATATGAACCGCGCGGACATGCATGGCAATGCCCAATACCTCGGGCCGGACCTGTACTTCGACGACCTGTTCTGCCTAGCTGCCGAATCGGTCTATGTCTCTTGCGAACAAGTGGTTCCCACTGCGGAGTTGACCGCGGATGCACATCCGTCGACGATTCGAATTCCCCGGTTGCTTGTATCGGGAGTCGTTCACGCTCCAGGTGGTGCGCATTTCACATCCTGCGTACCCGACTACGATCGTGACGAGGCTTTCCAACTCGAATATGCCACTGCAGCAAAAGATCCAGAAGCTTGGCAACGCTTCGTCGACCGATATCTGTCCGGCTCCGAGGCCGACTACCAGAGACTCGTCGCTGCGGAATTCGAAGGAGTGCCGGCATGAGTGACGCCACTCGGGCAGAGGTCTGCGCGATCGCGTGCGCCGAGGCGTACCGAGGCAACGGTGAAGTGATCGCGAGCGCATTCGGCGTGATACCTGCAATCGGTGTGCGATTGGCGCGTCACACTTTCGAACCCGATCTCGTTTTGTCCGACGGAGAAGCGTCAGCCGTGCGCGGCACGTGGGCCGTCGACCGAACTCCGGCAGGCGAGGTCGAATCGTGGTTGCCCTTCAACCAGATCTTCAATCTCGTCTGGAATGGCAAACGGCACATCATGATGATTCCCACGCAGCTCGATTCCTATGGGAACTGCAACATCTCCGCGATAGGTGATCATTCGCGGCCGACAGTGCAACTCTTGGGAGTCCGCGGAGCGCCGAGCAATACCGTGCATCACCCGACAAGTTACTGGGTGCCGAAACACAGTGCACGCGTCCTCACTTCACAGGTCGACATGGTTTCCGGTGTCGGAAACGACAATGCACGCAAGGCCGGACCGTCGGCCAGCCGATACCACGAGTTACGACGAGTTGTCACAAATCTCGCAGTTCTGGATTTCGAGCCGGATAGCGGACAGTTGCGTCTGGCGTCGACTCACCCCGGCGTAACCGTCGACGAAGTAGTAGCCGCAACCGGGTTCGAACTCCACCTGCCCAAAGCCGTACCCACTACTCGAACCCCCACAAGCGAGGAGCTCGACCTGATTCGCAACGTCATCGATCCACGGAACCTACGTGACAAGGAAGTACCGGCATGACCGTGCTGAACTCAGGTACCGGGCCACTGCACACCCGTATCTGCGAACTCTTCGGTGTGAAGTATCCGATTGTGCAGACCGGCATGGGGTACGTCTCGGACGCCCGACTTACGGCGGCCACAACCAAAGCCGGCGGTTTGGGAATCATCGCCGGGGCGATGCTGACCTACGACGAACTCGTCAGCGCCATCGATTACGTCAAAGACCGCACCGACCAACCATTCGGCGTGAACTTGCGAGCCAACCAGGACGACATCGATCGCAGAATCAAACTTCTCATTCGATCGGGGGTCAAGATCGCCTCCTTTGCGCTCGCACCGAACCAGGCGCTGATCGGCCGACTCAAAGATGCAGGCCTTGTTGTCGTGCCGTCGATCGGAGCTCGCAGACATGCCGAGAAAGTTGCAGCGTGGGGAGTTGACGCAGTTGTCGTTCAAGGCGGCGAGGGCGGCGGACACACAGGCGCAGTCCCCACGAGTTTGCTTCTGCCACAGGTAGTCGACGCCGTCGACATCCCCGTTATCGCGGCAGGCGGATATTTCGACGGCCGAGGTCTCGTCTCAGCACTCGCCTACGGTGCAGACGGAATCGCGATGGGGACTCGCTTCATGCTCACCAGCGATTCACCGGTGTCTCAGGCAGTCAAAGATGTCTATCTCTCGAAGTCGGTCAACGACACCGTGGTCACACTCGAGATCGACGGGGTTCCTCAGCGTGTGCTGCGCGCAGGAACGATCGATCAACTCGAATCAAGCCACGGACCGACGCGCATGTTACGTGCTGCCCGCAATGCTGTTGCTTTCCAACGTCTCTCGGGAACTCCCTGGTCGAAGTTGATACGTGAAGGCCTGGAAATGCGGAAGAGCCACGAACTCTGCTGGCGGCAAGTTGTGATGGCCGCCAACGCACCGATGCTGTACCGATCCGCACTCCTCGACGGCCGCACGGATATCGGAGTCATGGCGACCGGGCAGGTCGTCGGACTGATCGACGACATCCCCAGTAGCGCAGAACTCGTCGAACGCATCATGCAGGACGCGGAGGCCGTCCTTGCTCGACTCACACCCGCACCCGAATTGGACAGTCGAGTCTTGTCAACTGAAAACGTGAAAGGAACAACGAACTGAAATGAATCAGCTGAAAGATCGAGTAATCATAGTAACCGGTGCCGGTCGTGGTTTGGGCCGGGAGCACGCCCTGCTACTTGCGGCCGAAGGCGCAAAAGTGGTTGTCGACGACACCGGCGCCGGACCGGACGGGCACGGAAACGACATCAGTATTGCGGCATCGGTCGTCGACGAAATCGTCGCGGCCGGAGGAATCGCAGTTGCCAGTGTCGCGGACGTCACGACGATCGACGGCGCGAGCGAACTCCTGGACCTGGCCCTCGAGGCATTCGGCTCGGTCGACGGCCTGGTCAACAATGCCGGCATCCTGCGTGATCGAATGTTTCTGAACATGCCCGAGGCCGATTGGGACGACGTGATCTCGGGACAACTACGCGCTACATTCGCGCCCTGCACTGTATTCGGCAACTACTGGCGCGAGCGTTCGAAGTCGGGCGAAACCGTCGCGGCGTCGATCGTGAACGTATCGAGCACCTCCGGGCTGCTCGGTGCCGTCGGTCAGAGCAACTACGGCGCCGCGAAGGCCGGGATCGCAGCGTTGACAACGATCCTCGCACAGGAGGTCGCCCGATACGGTGTGCGAGTCAACGCAATTACGCCTGTGGCCAGGACACGGATGACCGAGAACGTTCCCGGTATCAAGGAACTTGTTGCAGCACCTGACGATCCGAGTGCATTCGACACCTATCATCCAGGCAACGTCTCGCCAGTTGTGGCCTATCTGCTCACCGAGAAGTGCCCCGCCACTGGTCAGGTGTTTTACGCCAAAGGCGGCGAAGTCCGCCAGTTTCTCGGGTGGCAGTACGGAAAGACCATCGCCAGAGACTCGCGATGGACGGTGGAAGAGTTGACAGAGGCGATGAGTGAAATTGTCTGAGCCGACTGCGCCGATCCCTGGTCCGGGACACGGCCTTGCTGAAGGCAAATCCGTTCTGGTGACAGCAGCAGCGGGAACTGGAATCGGATTCGCAGCGGCACAACGCTTTGCTGCCGAAGGTGCCCGACTGGCGATCAGTGACCGGCATGAGCGCAGATTGATCGCGGCCGCCGACCGCATCGAGTCCGAGTTCGGCACCCGCCCACTCACTGTTCCTTGCGATGTCACGGACAATCAGCAGATCGACGCAATGGTCGATCGGGTGGTTGCCGAGTATGGATCCATCGACGTCCTCATCAACAACGCAGGCCTCGGCGGGACGGCGAGCATTCAAAGTATGACCGACGAGCAGTGGTGTTCGGTACTCGATGTGACCCTGACGAGCACTTTCCGCACCACACGATCAGTGTTGAGAGTCATGATTCCACGAGGGTCGGGGGTGATCGTCAACAACGCGTCGGTCATCGGCTGGCGTGCGCAGGAAGGGCAGTCGCACTACGCCGCAGCGAAAGCCGGCGTCATGGCGCTCACACGATGCTCTGCCCTCGACGTGGCACCGCACGGAATCCGGGTCAACGCGGTTGCACCGAGCATCGCGATGCATCCTCACCTTGCCAAGGTGACCAGCGACGAACTGCTCGAACAGCTCAGCAAGAGTGAGGCTTTCGGTCGTGCGGCACAGCCGTGGGAGGTCGCCAACGTCATGGTCTTTCTTGCAAGCGACTACTCGTCGTACATGACGGGCGAAGTCGTTTCGGTAAGTAGCCAACATGCATAGCCACCCATGGGGTCTGAAGGAGAAGCTGTGGTCGACAAAGAGTCACTAGGTATCACGGGCACCCCGTTCCGTATGGACATCGAGCGCGGCAAGATTCGTGAGTTCGCCGTTGCCACGTATTCGAGCAATCGGAACTATGTCGAAGACGAGTTCCCGGTAGTGCCCCCGACGTTTCTCACCACGACCCTCCTCTGGCAGACAGAGGGCTCGGATCCGTGGCGGAAGGTAGAGCTCGACGGCAAACGCGGACTCCATGCCGAACAGAAGTACGAGTTCTTCGGACCACCTCCCCGCGCAGGTACTCGTCTGAACTGCACTTCGCGGATCGTCGACATCTACACGAAGCAGGGACGGAAGGGCGGCGAGATGACTTTTGCCGTGATGACAACGGATTTCGAAGACGAACAGGGAAATCTCATTGCTCGGGCAACTATGACCGGAGTGGAAACTGCTCGACCGACTGTGGAGGAATCTTGATCAACACAGTGTCAGTCCCGACCCCGTGGGTTGTCGGTCCGGTATCCCGCACCGATTTCGTCAGGTACCAAGGTGCGTCGGGAGACATGAATCCGATTCATCACGACCAGGTTTTCGCCGAGGCGGCGGGGTACCCGAGTCCGTTTTCGGTCGGGATGTTCCAAGCTGGGCTCCTGGCCACCTTCGCCACCGATTGGCTGGGTGCAGAGAACATCCGAGCGATACGAGTTCGGTTCCTCGAACAGGTTTGGCCCGATGACACTCTGACATGCTCAGCGCTTGTCGAACGAACCTATGCGGACGACGAAGGTGACAAGATCGACGTCGAACTCGCCTGCACGCGGCAGACCGGCGGATTGGCGGTCAAGGCGTGGGCAACCTTCGTGCGGACGCCCCTCGTACCGTCGGAGCGGCCGTGAAGGCGCACGTATGTACCCAGCTGGGGTTGCCGAATCAACTGCAGTTCACAGAAATTGACGATCCCACGCCGACACCGAACCAAGTTCTCGTCTCGGTCAAGGCGGCGGGTGTCAATTTTCCCGACGGGTTGATCGTCGCCGGAACGTATCAAACTAAACCCCCACTCCCCTTCATTCCCGGGTCGGAAGTCGCGGGTGTAGTGCACAGTGTCGGCTCGGACGTCCAAGGGGTCACCCCGGGGATGCGAGTCATGGCCTTCTGCGGCATGGGCGGATACGCGGAACTCGTGGCGGTCACCAGTGACAAGGTCTTTGTCATCCCTGATTCCATGAGTTTCTCCGACGCTGCCGGATTCGTGGTTACCTACGGAACGTCCTACCACGCACTCGTCGACCGAGCTGCGATCCGACCAGGAGAGACATTGCTCGTCCTGGGTGCCTCCGGGGGCGTCGGGCTCACCGCAATCGAGATCGGCAAAGCATTGGGTGCACGCGTGGTGGCGGCGGCGTCCTCCGAGGCGAAACTCGAGGTCTGTAAGCAACATGGAGCAGACGAGTTGATCAACTACACAACGGGCAACCTTCGCGAACGAGTCGCACAGGTCGCACCGTCCGGTGTAGACGTGGTGTACGACCCGGTCGGTGGAGATCACGCCGCTACAGCGGTGCGCGCATTATCCACCGCAGGAAGATATTTGACGGTTGGCTACGCTTCGGGGCAGATTCCGAAGATCGGCATGAATCGCCTCCTCGTCGTTGGCGGGGCGCTACATGGAGTTCTCTGGGGCGCATGGGCGAAGCGTAATCCGGAGTGCAACGCGGACAACATGCGAGCGCTCTTCGACATGTACGACGGTGGCGCTCTGTCTCCTCATGTGAACAGCATCCACCAGCTGATCAATGCTCCTACCGCACTCGAGGAAGTCATGAGTCGACGAGCGCTGGGCAAAGTCATCCTCTCAACCAACCCCGAATGACAATTCACGACAGAAGGTGCCGTCAATGGACTTAGCTCCGAGCCCCGCTGCGCGCGAAATCATCGCGCGTCTAGAAGCATTCATGGACGAACACGTCTACCCAGCTGAGTCGGTTTACTCCGAACAACTCGAGGCCGCAGGACCTCGCAGTCACGTCTTGCCACCCGTAGTCGAGTCGCTGAAGTTGGAAGCGAGACGCCAGGGCATGTGGAATCTGTTCATGCCGGCGCTCTCAGGACTGTCTCACCTCGACTACGCCCACATCGCCGAGGTGACGGGACGCTCGCCCTACATTGCCCCCGAAGCCCTCAACTGCGCGGCGCCCGATACCGGAAACATGGAGATCCTGCACCTGGTGGGAACCCGCGAGCAGAAGGAGCGATGGCTTCAACCACTGCTCGACGGCACAATGCGTTCGGGCTTCTCCATGACTGAACCCGATGTTGCGTCCTCCGATGCCCGAAACATCATGACGTCGATTGTTCGGGACGGCGACGAATACATCGTGAACGGTCGAAAATGGTGGACGACCGGTGCAGCAGACCCACGGTGCGAAATTCTGGTAGTCATGGGGAAGACGAATGCCGAGGCAGAGCCCCACAAGCAGCAATCGATGATCTTGGTGCCCGTCGCCACCGCTGGAGTCGAAATCGTGCGCAGTTTACCGATATTCGGATACCACGACCAACACGGCCACTGTGAAATTCGGTTCGATAACGTTCGAGTACCGGCAACAAATATGCTTGCGTCCGAAGGAGACGGGTTCGCCATCGCACAGGCGCGCCTGGGTCCGGGCAGAATTCACCACGCCATGCGCTGTATCGGCATGGCGGAGCGCGGATTGGACTTGATGGTTCGACGTGCCCAGTCTCGTAACGCTTTTGGCGGGCCGATCTCGGATCAGGGAGTTGTCCGGACCTGGATCGCCGAATCGCGAATGGAAATCGAGCAGGCCCGCCTTCTGGTGCTGAAGACAGCATGGCTCATCGACCAGGTCGGAGCCAAGGGCGCTCAGATCGAGATCGCGGCAGTCAAAGTCATCGGTCCTCGTGTGGCGCGCAACGTCCTGAATCGATCGATCCAGTGCCACGGGGGTGGCGGTGTCACCGACGACTTCCCGATCGCGAGAATGTGGGCGAGTGCCCGGATCCTCGGTATCGCCGACGGACCAGACGAAGTGCATATCAGGAGCGTCGCACGCCACGAGTTGCGCAAGCACCGCTGACGGCGATTGGTGTTCGAGGCCCGCGAAAGCCGTTGTATTGCTGAATCATCAGCCTTCGTCCACTCGAGCGCATGGTTGACCTCGGTCAACCGCTTCGGGCTGCGGCCCGTGAAGAGAAAACCTCAACCAATTGAATAGGAGAGGCAAATGCCTCGCGCGTCAAAATCAAGGCAAGTGTCCTTCGATCACGAAGTGGACTTCCTCGTTGTCGGCAGCGGTGCCGGTGGGTTGACCGCGGCGTTGGCAGCCGCCGCCAATGGTCTGAACACCCTCGTCATCGAAAAAGCAGACGTTTATGGCGGCACCACCGCGCTGTCGGGCGGCAACATCTGGGTGCCCAACAATCCAACTCTCATCCGCGAAGGGCTCTCGGACAGCCGTGACGACGTCCGGGCGTACATGCGAGCTGTCGTTGGTGATGGAGTTCCCGAGGACAACATCGACGCATTCGTCGACGAAGGTCCACGCGTGTTCGAGTTCCTCGAGAAGACCAGCCCGCTCATGCGATTCCAATGGTGTACGGGCTATTCGGACTATCACCCGGAGAAGCCGGGCGGTCGCCCACGTGGACGTACCATCGAACCGCTTCCTTTCGACCTGAAAATGCTCGGCACCGACGAGTCCGGTCTGCGCCCCGGCGCACTTCCGACTCCCGCCGGTCTGTACATCACATCCAAAGAGTTCGTGAAACTGAACATGGTCATGCGTACCTGGGCAGGGCGACGTGCCGCGCTGGCAACCGGGTGGCGTGCAGCGAAGAGTGTTCTGACCAGAAGGCACATGGAGACACTCGGGCAGGCCCTGGTCGGCCGTCTGCGCCTGGCGATCAAACAAGCCGGCGTTCCGCTTTGGCTGAACACTGCGATGGAATCGCTGATCACCGACGACGATGATTGCGTGGTGGGTGTGGTGGCCGAGCGCAGCGGCCGCACTGTCAGAATCCGAGCTTCCAAAGGCGTACTGCTCGCCTGCGGCGGTTTCGAACAGAGCGACGAGATGCGTCGGCAATATCTCCCGGAAAACGCCAGCGCCAACTACAGCCTCGGTTCAGTCGACAACACTGGAGACGGCATCCGCGCGGGACAACAAATCGGTGCCTCAGTTGACCTGATGGATGACGCGTGGTGGATGCCCTCGTTCAAGAGACCTGACGGGATCATGCACGGATTGGTCTCCGAACGGTCGGTTCCCCGATCGATCATCGTGAACCAGAACGGAGTTCGGTTCACCAATGAATCCGCTCCCTACGTGACATTCGTCCACAACCAGATTGCCGGGGGTCACGACCCAGCGTGGTTCATCTTCGACGCGAAGGCCAAAAGTCGCTATCAGATCGGAGCGATCATGCCGGGGCAGAAGTTCCCGAAATCCTGGTTCGACAACGAACTCCTCTACACCGGCGACACGCTCGACGAGTTGGCCGGCCGCCTCGGACTTCCGAAGAAACAATTAGCTCTCACTGTGCATCGATACAACAGGTTTGCGCACAACGGTGTAGACGAAGACTTCGAGCGTGGAAAAAGTGCGTACGACAACTACTACGGGGACCCGACATTGCCAGTCCCCTCGATGGACATGATCGACGAAGGTCCGTACTACGCGATTCGACTACGAACCGGCGATCTGGGAACGAAAGGCGGGCTCGTCTACAACAAACATGCACAGATCATGCACAGTTCCGGTGAACCGATTGCAGGTCTCTACGCGACGGGCAACACCTCGTCCGCGGTCATGGGCAACGACTACGCCGGGGCAGGCGCGACCATCGGGCCGGCGATGGTTTTCGGATACATCGCGGCGCGCCACGCAGCTGACCGCCGACAGGACCCGCGATAGATCGGAGTCGTTCCCGTTCCCGTCGGCACGACGTACAACCACGCGGAGGTGGCCTGGACGAACCATCCATGCCACCTCTGGTCGGTGCTCGGTGACTCGCCAACGCGATGGATGCACTGTCACACAGTCTGCAATTCCGCAGGCAGTTCGACCGCGTCGCTACCCGAAGCCGCAAGCAGCTGCGCGTACCGCCCGCCTTGCTTCACCAGTTCGTCGTGGGTGCCCTTTTCCACAACCACGCCCTGGTCGAGGACCGCGATGAGATCCGCATCTCGAACCGTGGAGAGTCGGTGCGCCACAACAAGAGTGGTGCGTCCGACCATCAGCTCGTCGAGCGCGTCCTGCAACGCACGTTCAGTGCGATTGTCCAAGGCGCTCGTCGCCTCGTCGAGGACGAGGATCGGCGGATTCCGCAGGACTGTGCGCGCGATCGCTATACGCTGTTTCTCACCGCCGGAGAATCGGTAGCCGCGCTCGCCGACCATGGTGTCGTACCCGTCGTCGAGACCGGAAATGAACTCGTGGATCTGCGCGATGCGCGCTGCCTGCTCGATCTCGGCGTCCGTGGCGTCGGGTTTCGCGAACCGAAGGTTCTCACGAATCGTCGTGTGGAAGAGATACGTCTCCTGCGACACCACACCTACCAGGTCGGAGACCGTCGCCAGATCGAGGTCCCGCAGATCGACGTCGTCGATTCTCACCGATCCCGCAGTCGGGTCGTACAGACGTGCGGCCAAGTATCCGAGAGTGGTCTTGCCCGAACCCGTGGAGCCGACAAGCGCCAAGGTTCCGCCGGCCGGGACCGTGAGGTCGATGTTGTCGAGGGTCTTGCTGTCGGTTCCTGGATACGAGAAGTCGACGTGGTCGAACCGAAGTTCGCCGGACATCTTGGTGCGGTCGAAGCTCTTCGACTCTTCCGGATCCGCGATGTCGATCGGCAGATCCAGGTACTCGAACACGCGACTGAACAGTGCCATCGAGCTCTGCACCTCGACGCCCGTGTTGAGCAGCATCATGGTGGGGCGGAACAATTGTGTTTGCAGCGTGGTGAATGCGACGAGGGTGCCGACGGTGATGGTGTTGCCGTGATCGAGAGTGAAACCGGCAAACCAGTAGACCAGTGCAGGCATGGCTGCGAAGGTGATCGACATGGTCGCCATGCGCCACTTGCCGGCCATCATGGCTCGGAGTTCGACGTCTGCGACTTCCGCTGAACGCTCGGTGAATCGATCCGTCAGAGCCGACTTCGCGCCGGTCGTCTTGCCGAGGAGAATGCCACTGACGGAGAGAGATTCCTCCACCTGGACCGACAGATCACTGAGTAGCTTCTGCCGCTTACCAGAGATCTTGCGGCGCTCGTCACCGATCTTGCGTGCGATACGGATGAACACCGGCAAGATCGCCAGCGAGAAGATGGCAAGCCGCCAATCCAGAAGGAACAGAGCAACAATGGTGGCTGCCACGGTCGTTGCATTCTGCGCGATGGACGTTGCCGTGTTGGTGACCACCGACTGCATACCGCCGATGTCGTTGGCAATACGCGACTGAACTTCTCCGGTTCGGGTTCGAGCGAAGAATCCGAGCGACTGATTCTGCAGATGCGAGTAGACCCGCACGCGCAGTTGGTGCATCAGTTTCTGGCCGATGCTGTTGGACATCCAGGTCTGCGCCACGCCGAGACAGCTCGTGATCACGGCAATGGCGATCATGCCGATGGCCAGAACGCTCACGAGTCCGAGGTTCTTGTCCGGGATCGCCTTGTCGAGCATTTCGCGTAGGAGCAGCGGGCTGCCCAGCGCACGATCGCGCTGAGTGTGATGACCGCGGTGACGATGGCGATCTGAGTTCGATACGGCGCGAACAGTCCGAGTACGCGTTTTGCCGGTACGGATTCCGCCGGAGTGATCTCGACAGCGGATCGTTCGATGTTTCGCATGTGATCTGGTTTCACGTTCTACCTCCTGGAGGCTTTCTCACCCTAGTTTCATATTGATGAGGTTACCTCACTATGAGGCTGACACCAACAACGCTAGACTGACGCCATGCATTCCCGAGAGCGCGAACTCACCGACGTCGTGATGTCCGTGGCACGGCTCATCCGCCGACGTCAGGTGGCAGCGCTGGAACCATTCGGTCTCTCGCCGTCGCAAAGCCGAGCGCTGCGAGTACTGACCCGAGTGGGCGAGCCGGTTCGACTCGGGTTTCTTGCCGAGCGATTGCGCATCGTTCCGCGGTCGGCGACCGACGTCGTGGATTCCCTCGAAGAGGCCGGATGGGTGCGCCGCACTCCCGATCCGAACGATCGGCGAGCCGTGTTACTCGAGCTCACCGACGCCGGCGCTACCCTCGCTGCCGACGTCGCAAAAGCTCAACGACGCGAATCTTCGGATGTGTTCGACGACCTCGACGAATCGGAGCGAGCAACTCTCACCGAACTTCTCGAGCGAGTGGACGCGGGGCACGACTCGCGGCCCCGCGACTGCCCGAAACCTTCGGTCTGAGTCCTCACGCAGCGACGGTGTCGACTGCGTCCTCGACATTCTCCGCCGACGTCGGCTTGCTCTGACGCTCGATCTTCGAGATGCAACGAGCAAGGTCCGCGCCTACCGCAGTCGCCCGTAGCTCGAGATCGGAACGAGGCACACCCTCTTTGGTCGTGTACTCGTTGGTGCGCAACTCCCCCGCCACCATGACCGGATCACCCTTCATGATGGATGCGCCGACGCCGGTGACCAACCGCCGCCAGCAGCTGACCGTGAGATAGAGGGTCGCTCCGTCCGTCCACTCTCCGGTCACCGCGTCTTTGCGACGCGTGTTGCTCGCCATCCGAAAGCTCAGCACCTCTTCGCCATTGGTGGTCTGCCGCTTCACCGGATTGGTGATGACGGTTCCGACAACCGTTGCATGCGTTTCGTACATGTCCGATCCCCCTTCGAACTCCAGAACCCGCCAACTGCCGCGGGGCCGATCATTGCGTCGGCAGTTTCGATTGTGGAACGACAAACGCGTGGCTCGGGATCTTCGATTTCCACCTGTGCATCGGTGGAACAGCTGTGGAGAAACAGCACTGCCCGAGCCAAACGGCCCGGGCAGTGTCGGAGCTAAGTGCTAGTGGAGGATTCGTCGGATTTCTTCTCGCTGGGTGTCTCGTCCGCAGAGTCCTCGCTTGCAGTCTCCGCGTCAGCAGCCTCACGGGGTTTCCACCCTTCGCGGTCTCGCCTGGCCAATTCGGCGAACATCGCGTTGTGCGCGGCGAGGTCGGCGTCGTGGTCACGCTCGGCCGCACGGTCGGTTCGGCGCGCTGTCCTACCATCGCTGCGCGACCACTGAACCAGTAGCGCGAGCATGACCACCATGAGCGGGATCTCGCCGGTCGCCCACGCGATGCTGCCGCCCAGCTGCTGATCGCCGATCAGGTCGTTGTTCCAGCCGAGGCCGAGCGAACGGAAGTACGCGCCGCCCATGACGGCGGTGGTGCTCATCAATGCCACGCCGAAGAAGGCGTGGAACGGAAGTGAGCCGAAGACCATTGCCAGCTTGGTCACTGGCTGCAATTGACGTGGTGACGGGTCGATTCCGATCGCCACCCAATAGAAGAGATAGCCGCTGAGGATGAAGTGCAGGTTCATCAGCAGGTGAGCGCTGTGCGAGTCGACCGTCGCACCGTAGATTCCGCCGAGATACAGCGCGTAGAAACCGCCGACGAAGAGAACTGCCGCCACGATCGGGTGGGTGATGAATCGCGAGAACGGGCTGTGCAGAGCGGTCAGAATCCACTCGCGAATGCCGGGCACGCCGTCCTTGCCTGCCGGATCCAGGGCCCGCAGAGCCAAAGTGATCGGCGCACCCAGAACCAGCAGGACTGGGCCCAACATCGACAGCGCCATGTGCGCACCCATGTGAACGCTGAATACTGCCGGCGCGTACTTGCCGACGCCCGAAGACGTGGCGATCAAGAGCACCGCACAACCGCTCATCCAGGCGATGGTTCGGCCGACAGGCCAGGAATCCCCACGCTTGGCCAGCTTGCGCAGGCCGATTCCGTACAGAATCGCCGCGGCGATCGCGGCGGTGCCGAACATGAGGTCGAATCGCCAGTCCGTCACGAAAGCCATGAACGACGGCGGGTCCGGAAGGTTGTAACCGAGTTCGACCTCGGGAATCGAGGGAATCGACAGCGGCGGGGGCGGCGGGGTACGACCGAGGCCGATCGCGAGACCGATGGTCGCCGCCATCACGATGCCTTCAGCGCCGGCAAATCGAATCAGGGCAGAGCGACTCTTCGGATTCTCCGCCAGCGCCGGTAGCGCCCGACTCCGCTGAGCCCAACCGAAGAACCCGAGGATGATCAGTGCAACCGTTTTCGCGACGATCAATCGTCCATACGTCGTGGTGAAAACGTCGTCGAGAGGCAGACGGACAATCGCGTTGATGACGCCGCTGAATCCCATGACGACGAAGCAGATGGATGCGACCGTCGAAAAGCGTCGGGCTGCTACGTCGGTGTAATCGCCGCCGCGGCGCGCGTGTGCCAGTAGCGCGAACAACCCGCCGGCCCAGAGCGAAGCCGCCACGAGGTGCAGGATCAGGCTGTTGGTAGCGATGTCATGCGACCCGCCCGAAGACGAGTGACCGGTGAGAGCGAGCGGCATCAGTCCGAGAAGACCGACCAGCAGCAGTAGCGGGGTCCACCACCAGCGCAGTGTCAGTCGGGCCAGGATCGCCAGAACAACCGCGATGATCGCAGTCCAACGCCAAGCGCCGGCGATCTCGACCTGATCGAGTCCCGACCACAGGTTCGCCGGTTTGATCGCTTCGGCAAACGGCTGACCCGACGTGTCAGAGAGCGTCAGAGGCACCATCATGAACGAACAGATCGCCCACACGATCGCGGCGTGCGATGCAGTTCGGACTGCCCGATAGCCGTCGACGTCGAGGACGCCCGACTTCTGCGGCGGCACGAAGAACGCGGCCAGCAGCAGTGACCCGATCGCGATGACCGCGGCGATCTCCCCCAGTGCCCGCATCGCGGGCAGGCCGTACGTGGTGATCGGGCCTGGATCCGGGATGCCCAGAAGAGTCAGTGCCTGCGACGCGGAGAATCCCACCACGATGGCTGCGGTGAGCCCTGCGATGAGTCCACTGACCACGAATATCGCGGTCGAAGAAGCGGGTGCACCGCTGTGCTGTGTGGACTCCGGTGGGGAATCTGTCGGCGCGAGGTCGGGTGTAGCCATACCTCAAGGGTAGGACCTTCGCGAACCGACTACGACAACGCGTCGGAGTTGGGCGGCGCGCGTCACATCCCGAACCCTCGAGTATGATGTTCCACGCGCCTCCGTAGCTCAGGGGATAGAGCAAGAGCCTTCTAATCTCTTGGTCGCAGGTTCGAATCCTGCCGGGGGCACTTTTGTATCGTTTTCCCAGGAACGAATACCCTCTACACCTGCACGTACGAAGCCATGACCGACGCGGCATTCCTGCGTTATCCCACTCAATCCCGGCCAAAGTGTTGAGTAAGTGTTGTTGTGCGGTTCTCAGGTGAGTCCAGTGGATACACCATAAGTTGGGCGCCGAATCCCGGCTTGTCATCGACAATCTTGCTGTCCAGCGGCGGAGCGAATTGGTACGGAAGACGAGTTCTGGAAAGCCCTGCAATGCTTCTGTCACACCCGGAACTCCAAAGGGAACCAGGCTATTTGGGCCCACATCAGTAATGGGCCTCTCAGATTCAAGCTCGGGCGCCAGCACGTCTGGCGCAAGAGTGTCGTACTCGCGTGGGCGCCGAACAGGAACCCCCGTGGTGTCAAGCGCGGCACCCGACCCTCCCCTGAAGTTTGGGCGCAGCGTTCGTTCGAATGGTGGAACTCTGTACGATCCGCACGCTAATCGGTAGATCGCGAATTACTTTCGTTGAGTCGGACGCTGCGGTGGCCGATCAAACGCACGTCGCGATTCGTCATTTCGCCCTGCATTGATCCACCGGCCTCGACCTGGCCGGTCGCCCAGTGGGTCATCCTGGGTGCACGTGTTCCCGACAGCTCAGGTGCGCCGACCTGCCGGAGTGCACGCGGGGGCCACCCCGGCAGGCGACCCCACTACAAGGGGCAGCCACAAGGCAGCTCGTTCTCACTCGCTGAGAAATCACAAGTGCCGATTCACACAAACCTTGATCGTAATTCGCGCGGGAAACCGAAATACGTTACTTGCCAGCCTTTTTCCTTGGACAACCTTGGGCAATCGTTCCCCATCCTCAACATTCACAAACCGGACAGTCTGTGCTAATTTTTACAGACCTTCACCCCCGTTTTACCCTCCGAGAGGTTCATCACGCATGTCTAAAGCCACCCGCCGCGCCGGAATCGTTGCCGCACTTGTCGGCTCCGCTGCATTGATTGCACCGGCTTTCGCGGGCGCAGCACCCACTGGTTCACTCGGTTCCGCAGAGCCGGAAGCGGGCTTCACCTGCTCCACAACGTCTACCGAAACCACCGCGAACGGCTGGGGAATCCCGTTCACCGACGAGAAGGACCAGATCGCCTCCTACGCGGCCGATAATGTCTTCGACAAGGACGGCTCACTCAAACTCGAAGTCACCGACGTCAACGACCGCTCGGTGTCGTACCACGCGGCTGGAAGCATCAAGCTCGCCGACGCGGCTGCCAAGGAAATCGGGTTCTCCGAGCGCGCCGTAACCACCAGCGCCGCGTTCCAGCTGCGTTTGACCGGTACCACGAATCCGAAAGACAACGGTTTCACCACTCTGGTGTGGGTGCCGAGCCAGAACGACGCACCTGTCACGGACGTTGCGGTCAAGCACGAGAACATCCAGGACGGACTCTGGTGGAGCACCCGTACCATCGGCGGTGCAGTAAAGGGCGAGCCCACCTCACTCGATGCCATCGTGGCAGCCAACCCCGGCGCGAAGGTCGAGCACTACGGTGTGAGCGTCGGCACCGGCTCGGCGGCCTCGAGCGTCTTCGTCGACGCGGTGAAGTTCAACGGCTGCACCACCAACTTCGCCAAGAAGGATCCGAAGCCCGAGACAGGCACCGGTTCGCTCGGTTCACTCGGCGACATCTTCGGCAGCTAGCAGCAACAGTTCTACTGCGGATGACGAAAGCCCCCCACCCTCATTGCGAGGTTGGGGGGCTTCCCTATCGAGACATCGCAAGGAAAGACAGGACTTTCGTCGCACAATCCGCGCACCAAAATCCATAGGCCAACACACCGGTTTACCGGACAATGAAACGATGGCTCACCTTGCGCAGGACCGTGTCGATGCTTGAACCTGAAACAGTAGACACCGCGATCCTCGCCATCTTCATCGGAACGGCCATTTCGGCAGTCACTGCGAGCGTCATGCCATGGGCATTCGGAAGGGTGCCACGAACCAAGTCGACGACATATGACAATTACCGACGAGTTTTCGGATTGCTTGCCGCCGTGCCTATGCCGTGGTTTCGCTCCGCGTTCTGCGCAGCATCAGTACCTGGAATATTTCTGATTCCGATAAAGCCCCTGAATGGATGGCCCCGATGGAGTAAGGCGCTCATTGGGGCGGCCATCGGGGCTGCATCTATGATCGCCGTCAGCGCTTTCCTTCAAGGAGTGCCGCTTCCCGTGACAGCGGTCGTATCGCTTCTCGCTGCGGCACTGTTCGCATCATCGGCGGTTAAGTTGACGGCCGGCGAACGAGATGCAGGGCAATTGATCGCTTGGACCGCTGCTGGCCATGCCTTGTTTTTCATCTTGATCGGCACTAGCAATACATCAGACTCATTTGAACACTTGTGGAAGTACGGGATCGCCACACCCGTGACGATAATTCTGATTTACATGGCCGTGTCGACTGGTAAAACATGGGTGTCAGTTGTACTGCTCGCAACCCTGGGCGTCACCAGCATGTCTCTAGGGTTCCGGTCCCACGCACTCGTCTGCCTGATTTCTGTGGTCATGCTGATAGCGAAGGGTCCATCAAGCCGTCCCAGATGGGCTAAGATTGGGGTCGCACTAGTCGGCATCTATGCTTTGGCGGTGCTCCTGCCGAATGCTATTTCGTCTGGCACTTTCGGAGCTGACGTACAGGCTCGGACCATTGCTCAGGAACAAGTTTCCGACGCGCCATCCTTTCTCGCAGGCCGGGTCGAGCCCCCATTCTCAATCGCGGCCATCTCAGAGAAGCCGCTAATAGGGTGGGGCAATCTGAACAAGATTGACCGCGCCACCGAAGCGTCGGGCGTCCAAATCGCCAAAGACCTCGGAATGGCAAACCCCGACTCGTACCGAAAGATCTGGATTCGAGACGGGGGGCAAGTCTCCCTGCATTCGGTATTCTTCGAATCGTGGGCCGCTGGTGGAATCTTGGCCGCCGGATTCCCTGCCTTGCTAATCTTCCTATTTTCCGCTGCAGCCATCCGAGCGCGAGGGCAATACGCCGCGTTGGTGATCCTCGTGTCGATACAAGGCCTTTGGGATGTAGTATTTTCACCCTGGGGCTACAACCGCCCAATCCTTTTCGCGACCTCGGCAGTGCTCGCGTGTTGGTCCATCGCGGAGCACCGCCGAGTGAAGAGTAAGCCTCAGCCATATCCTTCGTCGGACGCGGGCCCTAGCCATTTGGTTGGGGATTTCGCACAGAATCCCACGTAGGAGAATCTTGCGTCACCGCGACTCTCCGACATGTCGCCAGTCATGGCACACTGCACGGTCGAAATCGGTCTAGATTGCGGCGCCCGCTGCACCACAGCCCGCCAGTTCGCGAGAGGTGTCTTGTCGGTGCTGTGGTGCACTTAGTTGTGTGGCCGCAGGTTCGAATCCTGCCGGGGGCACCACAAGATTTGCATCACGAATAGTCACGCTGCGTGGATAAAGCGATCTCTCTCCAGACCGATCCGATCCGGACCGAAACCTAGCCCACAAATTGCGTACCGTCCGCAGTAATCTGCCTCGTATGAAGAAGGCGCTTCCAAAGACCCTGAAGTCACTCGCCCGGACCGTTGGAATCCTGGCACTCGCGATCGTCGTGGTATCCGTCGTCGAGCGGTTCACCGGCGCACACCAACCGACGACCGGTCCCGCGTCGTTGACCGGGCCCGACCAATCGTTGTAGCCCTTCCGTTGCGGCAAAGGTCGTCTGACGAAGTTCCGCGACGACGAGTCGGTGGGCAAGAGTCCACCAATGGCGGCTGAGTCGCGTGCAACACACTGCGCGGAGCGGCCCGCGAGTGTCACAGAATCTCTGGGCTCCGGATCCCAGGGCGTAACAGCAACCGGGGCAGTCAAACCTTGCGGGCAGCCGTGGGTGTAGCGCCATTGACACAATCTGCGTCAGAATGGTTGCGCGAGAACTTGATTCGAAGGTCCGATTTCGCGAAGTGTCCAGAGAGCTGCGAAAAGTACCGGCTGAGGGACCTCGCGGCCACTCGGTGCGGTTGCTCGGATGTGGCGACTGCACGCCGATCGAACCGGTCGCATCCACCGTCAGCAACTACGCAACGACCGTCACCATTTGACTCCGGGCATCGAAAGCGCTTGAAAAGTAAGCCAGTTCATCGTGCCGAGGCGCGCGAGAACGACCTGAACTTGCGAGGTCTCGAGATCTTCGAAGAAGCCTCCGACGTGGCATTTTCCGAGATCCACACACATCCCAGACAGTGCCTCATCCGTGCGCACAAGAGCGTCGCCCAAAGTCGCCGCGGCGCGTGATCAGCTGGACTGACGTAACCGTACCGAAGGCCTTCTACGAAAAGCTGGGCGATTCTTCGTCTCGAAATGCCCTGTCGGCCCCCGAAGCATTATCGACAGTTAACTGAGGCCGGAATCCAATCTGCTAAGAAAAACGAATCTAATGTGACCCCTATCTCTGGATCATTTCAGAACAGGGGTTTCGATGACCCGCGACTGAATTCACCCCCTAATTCACCCTCCTCCTATACACAGAAAAATGATTTGCATTTATGTCGAGCGTGTGTACACAGATAATTCGCTCCACACCTTGTCGTTCCGACAGCAAATAAGGGGCAGTGAACTGCATAAAGGCTCATTCGGTACAGCAGCGCCGACTCGGCTCGGCCGCTCACCGATTGTCGACAAGTGCCAAGGCAGGCATGCAACTGATGGTCGAGATCGAATTGTGATGAACCAGCCAGTTAACTTGAAAGAAATCAACGGAAGATAGATATACCCAGGTAAGCGCAGTTTTTCTTGCATGGACGCACGTCCATGGCGTGTCCAGCTATGCGATTTGCTCGTGTTAGATTCCTGATTGCACATCGCCCGGTTTGCGCCTTCTGCGTTGTTTGCGCGGAATTTGCATCTTCTCGCGAACGGCCCCGCGCACATTTCTTTACGTTGTGCCAAAGAAAGGAATTTCATGAAAACCGTCACGGCAGCGAAGCACGTAGCACGAAGACTCCCCCCTCGGAGCCATCGCACTGTTGCTTTTGCTATCCGGGATGGTGCTCATGCTCGAACTGCAATGAATCGCGCAGGAAAGATCCTCGGCCGCAGCCTTTAGTACCTCGAAGGTCGTCGCGTTAGGTAATACCGGCGGTCGATTTTTCTTGGAATTTCCTGGCCTACCCAGAGCCGGCCGTCGGTCTGCGCTGGCGCCAACCAGGTCCGATTACCAACTGTTCGGCTCCGCAGTAGGTCGCCTGAGAATCACCAACGCTCGCAACCAGGCTCCAGAGCGGCTCAAAGGTCCCGTTTCCCTATTCGACGGCCCCGGAAACGGGGCCTAAATCATGTGTTCTGAACGAAAGGTGTTCGTCATGCGTAACCGTGTCTTCCCACGCCGTGCCAGGGAGGGGGTGGTGTCTCGGTGGGCAGCTTTGGGGATGATCGTTGCGGTCCTGGCGCTGGTCGTATCGTCGTTCTCTTTCGTCCAGGTTGCCTCGGCCGATGACGTCGGGACCTCGACCACCATAGTTCCGACCACAATAGTTCCGACCACACCGAAGCCGCCCGCGACTACGACGGAGGCGCCACTGAAGACGACGGCACCGCCTACTTCCACGTCGGAGTCACCCACTTCTGCGAAACCGCCGATCACGACGGCGTCCTCGTCGACGACTCCTGTGGCGGCGCAGCGACTGGCCGCACGCGGAGTCAATCCCGGCATCGATGTGAAAATCACCGACGTCCAGGTCGAAGGAAAGAACGACCAGCAGATCACGGTCGGGGACTCCGTCACGGTGAAGGGCATTTGGGACGCGTCAAGCGCGAGTCCGCAGCCGGGCGACCAGTTCACCATTGAATTCCCTGGCGAGCTGAAGCTTCAGTCCAACCCGACGATCGCGCTGGAGGGCGACGATGGGACGGTTTGGGGCACATGCGATCTGGCTGCTTCCACCAATCTCATGACCTGCGTGCTCTCCGACGCTGTGGCGGATCGGCCGGACGAGGTGAAGGGCGATTTCTTCGTCTACACGAAGGCAGTCGAGTACACCACGTCAGAGACTGTGGATTTCACGATCAACAACAAGGTCACGCAGGTCGACCTGCCCGGCACGGGCGGCATCACCGACGGCCGCGTAATCGGCGAGTCGACGAAGTCCGGCAAACTCCAGGACAACAAGCAGTCAGTGCGGTGGACCATCGACATCCCCGGCGCAGATCTGGCCAAGTTGGACACAGGCAACACCGGTTCGGTGACCCTGAGCGACGAGCTCTCCGACAACATGAAGGTGTGTGCGGGCAGCCTGCTCAACGCGAAGCTGTGGTCCGGTCGCCCGGGCGATCTCAAAGAGACCCCTGGCGGCGTCACCGTCACCCAACCCGACGCGGGTGATCAGGTCACGATCAACATCAACAACGGCGGGCCCTTCGAGGGCAGCAAGCTCTACCGCATCGAGTACACCTCATGCACGACCAGCGGCGTTGTGGATCTCAAGGGGACTCAGTACACCAACTCCGTGACGATCGGTGACAACACGGTGGCTTCGGATGGCGTGGGACAGGACTACGCGCCGCAGACCGAGCCCTGGAAGGGCGGCTACCTCGACGGCGGTAAGCGCAATATGGAAGCCGTCTGGACGATTGTGGTTCCGGGCACCGACATTGCCGCCAACAACCACAAGATCGACATCACCGACACCTTCGGCGGCCCCCATGCGGTCTGTGCCTCGGGCGTGCAGGTAGTCATCGAGAAGTCTGACTACCTCCCAGGGCGGGAGAACGAACCCAACTACCGCACTCCTGCCGCAGGATTCACCATTGCTCCCATCGGCGCAGTAGCCGGCGCGAGTACCTTCACCGCGGCGATCACTGTGGATAACCCAGACACATTCAACGAAGAACAGTATTACTACTTCACGTACCGGACCTGCCTGACCACCACCGAGGTGCCGGACTCCGAGGACCATCTCACCAACTCGGCGGTCGTCAACAAGACGTCGATCACGGGAAAGACTGAGGGACCTGGGTTCACGAGCGGCAAGAACGGCGCGATCAACACCACGTCGCAGACGATCGGCGGTGTGGAGCAGCCGGCAGGCACCACCCTCAATTGGACCGTGGAAATCTCCGGACACGATCTCGAGGGCCTTACGGAACCGGCGGTCATCAACGACAGGTTCTCACCGAACATGACGGTGTGTGAAATCGGCGGCGATCTCAAGAGCAACCTCAATCTCAAGGTCGTCGCGCAAGACTTCTTCGACGGCAACAAGAAACGCGATATAACCGACGCCACCTCGGTGGCGCGCGCCGACGGCGGTTTCGATCTCACCCTCCCTCGGGACGCGGACGGTTACAGCCGTCAGACGAAGTACCTCGTCAGCTACACCCTGTGCACCAGCAGCGGCGGACTGGACCAGCGCGACACGGAATACTCCAACACCCTCACCTATGCCGGCAAGCAGACGCTGTCGAAGAGCGTCAAGCAGGAATGGGGCGGCGGCGGCACCGGCCAAGGTGTGTCACGGGGCTCGTTCTCGCTTCTGAAGGAGATCGCTCCCTTCTCCGAGAAATTCCCGGAAGACACCGAGTTCACTGTGAAAGTCGAGGAGTTCGCCCCCGGGCAAGATCCAGCGACCGACGCCCCGGTGAGCTCCTACGAGATCAAGGTGAAGGCTGACGGGACACCGGTCAGTGGGATCAACCCCCGCGGAACCGGCTGGCAGATCCGTCTGTCCGAGATCAACCTCCCCACCGTTGACGGCGTGTACTTCGAGCGAGGAACATTCCGCCCGTCAGAGGGCGTGACGCTCAACGGGGACCGCACCGAGGCGCTGGTGACCATCACGCCGAAGAACAATGTCGGTGTCACACTGCTCAACAAAGCGAGCCTGGGATCGGCGAGGATCACCAAGTCCGTCATCGGTGACGGAGCGCGCACGGGGCTCGAGGCTTTCGTCGTCAACGCAGAGATCGCCTTCGGTGACGACGCCGCCGGCAACGAGCTGCGTCAATTCACCCTGAAGGACGGTCAGCACTACGACCTGAGCAAATTGCCCATCGGAGCGAAAGTCACCTTCACCGAGGTCCAACCGACGAACACCGACCTCGTGACGTGGTCGCTGCCGGTGATCAGCCCGAAGACGCTCACCATCGGCACCGACGCGTCGGCGAACACGGTCTCCGTCACCAACGAGGCCACGATCACGCAAGGCACCTTCGAAGTGAGCAAAAAGCTCACGGGCCCGAAGGCGTCCGACAAGGCCGTACCGGCGAGCTTCGACGTGATTGCCACCTGGCTCGATACGGACGACAACCCGCAGAGCAAGACGCTGTCTCTTCCGTCCGACGGCACCCCGGTTCCGTTCGGCGAGAACCTGCCGGGCGGCACCGAAGTCACACTGACAGAGCTGGTTCCGGCAAACGGTGACGGTCTCGCCTATGGCGTGCCCGCATACTCCGGGAATGTCAGGATCAATCCGGACAACGAGGCCGTGGTGACCATCGGCAAGGATCTGCGCAAGATCGAGGTGTCGAACTTCGTCGACGTCAACGACGGCACTCTGCGCATTGCAAAGCAGGTCGGCGGTGAGGCCGCCGAGGCCGTCGGCGACGACGTGGAGTTCACGGTCGAGGCGCGTTGGCGCGACGGTGTGGAGTACCGCACCCAGGTGCTGAGCGTCAAGCAGGGACAGACCACACCGCTCGGCGTCGACCTCCCTGTCGGCACCGAGGTGACCTTCACTGAGACCGGCCGTCCCGATGTCGACGGAGTCGAGTGGGGCACGATCTCCTGGGGCACCAGCCCGGAAGGCGAATCGTGGCTGCATTCGAACCTCGACGGCACCGCGACGGGCATAGTCTCCGACGACCCGACCGACGGTCGACTGATCACGCTGTCGAACGAGGCGCTGTGGAAATTCGGATCGGTCGAATTCACGAAGTTCATCCTCGACGCTGACGGCAACCCCGTCCGCGCACCCGAGGCCGACCTGCCTGACAGCGCGACGTTCGAGGTCCGTATCGACGGGATCGATCCGGCACTCCCCGCTGGAACTGATTTCCCGGCAGTGGGCCAGACCATCACCCTCGATGCCGCAAACGACTGGAGCTGGACGTCCGACGAGGTTGTGCCGCGGAACACCGTGATCACCTTCTCCGAGGTCGACCCCAAGCCACTGGCCGGTATCGACTGGGCGCGGCCGTACTACTACGTCTCCGCGGATGCCGGTGACGCCGATTACCACGACACCGTCAAGGCGGTGGCGGGTGAGAAGGCTGTGGTGGAGATCCACAACCGCCCGATCCCGACCACCGAGGTGGATATCGACAAGATCGTGACCGGCCCCAAGGGCAGCCAGGTAGCCAAGGACGGATCCACGATCTTCCAGGTCACGGCTACGTGGACGGACATCGACAATGAGGCGCGGTCTTGTGTTCTCGATGTCAAGCCGGGCGCTTCGGTCACTCCGACCGCCCAGTGCGACGCAGCCGTCATCGACGGCCGGGTCCAGTTCCCGCTGAACACCGACATCACTTTCACAGAAACCGGTGCTCACACCGACGTCACCAACGTCAAGTGGGGTGAAGTGATCTGGGGCGTCAAGGAAGGCAAGGCGGATGTCTCGAAGATCGACGGCGAACCGACCGCAACTTCCGTCGAGCTCACCGGCGAAGCAAACAAGTCGGTGGTCCTGGGACTCGAGAACAAAACCAGCAGCAATGGGCTGATCATCATCCCGATCCCGATCCCGCTGCCGCCGTGGGAAATCCCGACATGGCCGGGCTCTGAAGTACCCGGAGGACCAGGCACTGACGTGTCGACTCCCGGCAACAACACTCCCGGCGACAACGGTGGTGGACACAACGGTGCTCCGGGCACACCTGCTCCGGGAAATCCTGCTCAGGCCAAACCGGACCAGTCCTCGTCCCTGCCGGTAACCGGCGCGAACGTCATCTGGCTCGCCGGTCTGGCGCTGGCACTGATCGGCGGTGGCGCATGGCTCACCCTGCGTAACCGCAAGCGCGCACCCGGCCAGGAGTAACTCCCAACCAGAAATACCGAAACAGGGCGGGTGCGACATACGCCTGGTCGCACCCGCCCTGTTTCACCGTCACGACGCATCTATCTCGCGGCCGCCGCCGCGGCCCACCCCTCGAAGGAGAAACACCATGTCATTCCTCCCGTTCCCGATCGTCATCGAAGGCATCGAGACCACTGGTTCTGCCGCGATCGACGGCCTCGGTCGCCTGTCCGTACTCCTTTACGATCTCCTCGGCGGTACCGGGAGCGCCACGATCGACGCGGGCAGCTAGTTCGATGCGGCACCAATTCGACACATCAGCTAGCTCTGTAGATCTGTGAAGAGGAGACCCCGGTCCGTGAGCGATACCGAAGTTCCAGGGCGTCGGCGGCCGGGCGCAGGCCAGGTAATCGGCGAACTGCTCCTCACGGCCGGGGTCGTCATCCTGCTGTTCGTCATCTATGAGGCGTTCTGGACCAATATCGTCTCAGGGCGGCTGCAGGACGAGCTCAACAACAGTCTGGAGGAATCCTGGGCCGAAGTCCCCGAATCCTCAGGAGCGATCGATGGTCAGCCGGTGTCCCCGCTGATCCCTGTGCTCGGCGAGGGATTCGCGCGCGTGCATTTCCCCACACTCGGCGCCGCGTACGCAATCGTCGAGGGCACACGCAACGAGGACCTGCGGGCCGGCCCCGGCCACTACCCGGACTCGCAGATGCCCGGCGAAGCCGGAAACTTCGCGCTCGCCGGGCACCGCAATGGTTCCGGCGCAGTCTTCCAACACCTGGATCGACTCGATGCATGCGATGCCGTCGTCGTGGAGACCGAGTTCCAATGGATGACGTACCGGTTGCTCCCACTCGACCAGGCCTCGCCCGACCGTCGCGCTGCGGCGAAAGCCTGCTTGAATCCCGAGCAAGCCGATCGCGTTTCCGAAGGCGACTACGTCCATCTCCTCGGGCGGCGCATCACCGTGCCCGGGGATGTCGCGGTCGTCAACCCGCTGCCCGGAAGCACTTGGGCCGAGCCCGACGCCACGCTGGAAAGTATGTTGACACTGACCACGTGCCATCCGCTCTACTCGAACAGCGAACGCTTGATCGTCCACGCGGTTCTCGTCGAAACAATCTCGAAGACTTCGGGCACCATTCCCGCGGCATTCCAGGAGCAATGAATGTACGGATACCTCTGGGGAGCGCTCCCCGGCCCCCGACCAGTGAAGGCCCTGCTGGCGATCGTTCTCGTGGTCGCGGTGGTGCTGCTACTCATGGAATTCGTATTTCCTTGGGTGTCAGAGCATATGCCCTACTCCGACGTCACCGTATAGAGCGCCCGTGCAGGTCGGCCGACACCTGCACAACGCCCGGCTGGAGCCCGAAGGTGCTGTCCTACATCGGACTCGACGGATCTACGATGATTATGGCGTGTCGATGCAAACCAGTTTCCGCGTGTGTCGGAACGGGTCGCCTAGTTGACGCTCGGGGCTCTCCGGAATGTTTGTTCGACGCCTGAGCGAGCACTGAAACCTGACTCCGCCGCTACAGAACCTTCGTGAAGATCTGCGCCGGCGCTGCCGTCTCGAGCTTGGCCAGCGCCTCAACCAACCTGACGAAGTGCTCGGTATGGGTATGAGCGTCGAGGTGCTCCTGCGATTCCCATTCTTCCGCCAACACGAGCTCGCAGGGATTGTCGGTGCGCTGCAATAACTCGTAGTTGATGCAGCCGACCTCTTTTCGGGTCTCGGTGACAAGTTCGTCGTACAACCGAAGCACTTCCGCGAGATCGCCCTGCTCCACCGTGGTTGGCACCAACACCCTGATCACAAAGACTCTCCGATTCGACTGTCCTGCAATAGCCCGTCGGCTCGAAGTCTGCCGTAGACTCCGACAGATCGACATTTCCGTTGTGACTCGAAGTTTGCGGACAGGCGCAATATCTACGAAACACCCCCGATACCGGAGGTTCGTAGGGTTTGCCGAAGTCGGGCTCGCAATCAGCAGCGCAGCCCTGGGCCCGGGCGAGGGGTAAGCACATGAGTGGAAATGCAGTTCGCTTGCAAGCGATCAAGGACGTCGAGGCCTACACACCTCCGGTGGTCAGTTTCACCACCGACGAGACACCCGGCGAGGTGTTCGGTGCCAACGTCTTCAACAAGGTGGTCATGCAGAAGCGACTGCCCAAGCTCGTCTACAAGTCGGTGATGGCGACGATCGAGCAAGGCAAACCGCTTGATCCCATGGTCGCCGACGCGGTCGCGTCGGCGATGAAGGACTGGGCGTTGGAGAAAGGCGCAACCCACTACGCTCACGTCTTCTATCCACTGACCGGGTTGACCGCCGAGAAGCACGACAGCTTCCTCGAGCCGGTCGGCGACGGCAGTGCACTGGCGGAGTTCGCCGGCAAAACCTTGATCCAAGGTGAACCCGACGCTTCGAGTTTCCCGAACGGCGGGCTGCGCAACACGTTCGAGGCTCGCGGATACACCGGCTGGGATGTCACGAGCCCGGCCTACGTTCTCGAAAACCCCAACGGCAACACACTGTGTATCCCGACCGTGTTCGTTTCGATGACCGGCGAAGCGCTCGACCACAAGACTCCCCTGCTGCGTTCACAACAGGCAATGGGTTTCCACGCCGAACGAATCCTTAAGTTGTTCGGCCATACCGATCCCGAGCACATCGTGTCGTTCTGCGGACCCGAGCAGGAGTACTTCCTGATCGATCGACACTTCTTCCTCGCCCGCCCCGACCTCCTCAACGCCGGCCGAACACTCTTCGGCGCAAAGCCGCCCAAGGGCCAGGAGTTCGACGACCACTACTTCGGGGCGATCCCGGAACGTGTGCTCGGATTCATGATGGACACCGAGCGGGAACTTTTCAAACTCGGTATCCCCGCCAAGACGCGGCACAACGAGGTTGCGCCCGGCCAGTTCGAAATCGCCCCGATGTTCGAGCGAGGCAACATCGCCGCGGACCACCAGCAGTTGCTGATGACCACTTTCAAGACAATCGCCAAGAAGCACGGCATGGAATGTCTGTTCCACGAGAAGCCGTTCGACGGTGTCAACGGCTCCGGCAAGCACGTCAACTTCTCGCTGGGCAACTCCGAACTCGGCAGTTTGCTTGTCCCCGGCGACAATCCGCATGACAACGCCCAGTTCCTCGTATTCTGCGCCGCAGTCATCCGGGCCGTCCACAAATACGCCGGCCTCCTGCGCGCGTCGGTCGCATCGGCAACCAACGATCACCGTCTCGGTGCCAACGAGGCTCCCCCGGCCATCATCTCGATCTTCCTCGGCGATCAACTGGCCGACGTCTTCGAGCAGATCGCCAAGGGCGCCGCGACATCGTCGAAGGACAAGGGCACCATGATGATCGGCGCCGATACCCTTCCCGTCCTACCGACCGACCCGGGCGATCGCAACCGTACGAGCCCATTTGCCTTCACCGGCAACCGTTTCGAGTTCCGCGCGCCAGGATCGCTGCAAACAGTCAACGGCCCGATGGTCACCATCAACACGATCATGGCCGAGGCCTTGGACTACATGGCCACCGAACTGGAAGCCGCGGTCGCCGACGGCGCCGATTTCGACACCGCCGTCCAGAATCTGCTCACCGAGATCATCACCAACCACGGTGCGGTTGTCTTCAACGGCGACGGTTACTCGGAGAACTGGCAGATCGAGGCCGAGTCTCGCGGCCTGCCGAACCTTCGCACGACGCTGGACGCCCTTCCTGAACTGATCACCGAATCCTCGATGGAACTCTTCGAGAAGTACAAGGTCTTCAACCACCGGGAGATGCACAGCCGCTACGAGGTCGGACTCGAACAGTACGCACTGAGCATCGGCGTCGAGGCACGCCTGGCCGCCGAAATCGGTACGACGCTGATTCTTCCGGCTGCAGTGCGCCACCAGACGGAAGTTGCGCAGAACTTCGTCGCACTGAAGTCTGCCGGCCTCGAACCGGATTCAGCACCGCTCGAAGAAGTGTCGGCGCCCGTTGCGGCTCTGCGCACAGCGCTCGCGGCCCTGCGCGCAGCAATCGACACCGACGCCGGCGAGTCGCCATTCGATCAGGCCAAGCACGCACAGGACGCATTCCTGCCCGCCATGGCAGAGGTACGTGCAGCGGCCGACTTCCTCGAAACCATCGTCGCCGACGATCACTGGCCACTCCCGACGTATCAGGAAATGCTCTTCATTCTCTGAGCATCACCCGAATATCACTACCCACAGAACTATGGCCTGCAACTCGATCGAGTTGCAGGCCATAGTTGTCGAATCTTGCTCGGCTAGCGGTCTTCCGGCATCGTGACTTCGAGGACGCGAGCCTCACCGGTGGTCGCGGGGTCAGGACGATCGCGCGAATCCGACGACGCCATCTGGAGTCCGTTCAAATCGGTCCGCATGTAGATGACGTTGTAACGGTCCCACGTGGTGGCGACGAATTCGAGGAACTGTCCGCTCGCCCACGGGTGCATGAATCCGCCGTACAACGCGGGCAACGTGATTCCACTCAACAGGGTCTGCGTACCACTCCACGGGCCTTGCGGTTGGTCGGCCTGACGGATCACCAGGTTGCCCTCGGCACTGGTGTACATGGCAACGTACTTGTTCAGGTAGTCGTTCCACTGCACTGCGAGTTCACTGACCGGTGCCTTGATGACCTGAACGGCATCGGTATCTCGCGGACTCCAACCGGAGCCGTCCCAGTATTCGTAGGCGCCGAGGTTTCTGATGTCGGCGCCGGCCACTCGCGCCAGGATCGCCTTACCGAAACGACCTGAGGGAGTTCCGTATTCGTAAATGTAGCCGTCCCGACCGTCGAGGAAGGCGCTCTGCTGGAAGTTGGAATTGATCGGCGATACTGCCGGAATCCCCGGAATGCCAAGTCCTTCGGTATTGGCGCGAACTGTCGCCGGATCGAGTTCCCAGTTCTCACCGTTGTCCGTGGAGAAAGCCAGAGCCGAGTAGTTGGTGGTCCAGGCTCCGGGTTCGTCCCACGACCGAACGGACATGAATCTGATGTACTGCACACCACCGTAAGAGATTCCAGCGGTCGGGATGGTGGTGAACTCACCCGGAATGCCGAATCCCGGAATGATCTCCTTGGAATGATTGGGGCCGTCCAAAGGAGAACTGTCGATCTTCATCCCGTCGGCAATGGCGGTGTCGTTGCTGCGGAACAATACGTTGCTGCGCCAGTCGTCACCCGGGGTGTCGCAGTCGCCCACCGTGTCGCCGAATGCCATCAGCACGTCGTGATCCGGCCCCGAAAGACCGTTGTCCCACATGATTCCGAGGTCGGTACCCGACACGTTGAACCGCTCGATGGTGTTGTTGGGACTGCCTGGGCCAGTGACCATTTCGATCGCCTTGGTCCGGCCGGTCAGCACCGGCAGAGCACCGTTGGGGGCGCCGGTGATCCAAGGCAGCGCGTTGGCGAGGGAGCCGGTACCGGCGGATCCACTGCCGAGCGATCCGGTCAGCGAGCCGAGCGAACCCGTCATCGATCCGGCGGAACCACTTCCTCCCGAACCGCACGGTCCACCGATCGCCGACGCAGACGGTGCTGCGGCAATCGTCGCGGCAATCGTGACGACGCCTATCGACAACATCGCCGACATGGAGTGTTTATTACGCACGTGCAGCCCCTCTGATCATTTCGACTCGTTCGGACCACAGGCACAGTGATCCCCGACCGCAGAAGCAAACCATTTGGAATGTGTTAAGAGAGTGAAAGCTGAGCAAATTGTTATAAATCGCCCGTTCAACTGACACAAGTGACAGCTGTGTCCGATTTCACCTTCACAGGACAGTTGTCCGATACAGCAATAAAGGCGCCTAGTATGTAACGGAAATGTAAAAGAGTTCTCACAACGAGGTAGGTGAGCGGTGTCCGTACGTGACCGCGTAGCGCAGATTTACGATCAGGTTTTGGTTCGCAATGCAGGAGAGCCCGAGTTCCATCAGGCCGCCGCAGAGGTCTTCGAGTCTCTTCACGTAGTGCTCGAACGCCACCCCCGCTACGCCGACGCCGGACTCATCGAGCGGCTCTGCGAGCCGGAACGCCAGATCATCTTCCGCGTGCCGTGGACCGACGACCAGGGCAACGTTCACGTCAACCGTGGCTTCCGCGTGCAGTACAACAGTGCACTCGGCCCCTACAAGGGCGGCCTGCGCTTCCACCCCAGCGTCAACCTGGGCATCGTGAAGTTCCTCGGCTTCGAGCAGATCTTCAAGAACTCACTCACCGGCCTGCCCATCGGCGGCGGCAAGGGTGGCTCGGACTTCGATCCCAAGGGCCGCTCCGACGCAGAGGTCATGCGCTTCTGTCAGTCCTTCATGACCGAACTGCAGCGTCACATCGGTGAATACACCGACGTTCCGGCCGGCGACATCGGTGTCGGCGGTCGCGAGATCGGCTACCTGTTCGGTCAGTACAAGCGGCTGACCAACACGTACGAGTCGGGCGTCCTCACCGGCAAGGGCATCACCTGGGGCGGATCGCAGGTTCGCACCGAGGCCACCGGCTACGGCGTCGCGTACTTCGTCGCCGAAATGCTCAAGGCAAAGGGTGAAGGCCTCGAAGGCAAGAACGTCGTGATCTCCGGATCCGGCAATGTCGCCATCTACGCAATCCAGAAGATCCACCAGCTCGGCGGCGTCGCGATCGCCTGCTCGGATTCCTCGGGATACATCGTGGACAAGAAGGGCATCGATCTCGACCTCCTCAAGGAGATCAAGGAAGTTCGCCGCGGCCGCATCAGCGAGTACGCCGACGCAGTTCCGCATGCCGAGTTCATCGCCGACGGTTCCATCTGGGACGTGCCGTGCGACGTCGCACTCCCCTGCGCGACTCAGAACGAGCTCGACGAAGATGCCGCAAAGACCTTGATCGCCAACGGCGTTCAGGCCGTTGCCGAAGGCGCGAACATGCCCACCACCCCCGGTGGCATCCAGCTCTTCCGTGACGCGAACGTAGCCTTCGCACCCGGCAAGGCGGCCAACGCCGGTGGCGTTGCAACCTCCGCTCTCGAAATGCAGCAGAATGCTTCGCGTGATTCCTGGAGCTTCGAGTACACCGACGAGCGTCTCGCCGGAATCATGCGCGGCATTCACAAGCGCACCATCAACACCGCTGCCGAGTACGGAAAGCCGGGCGACTACGTGCACGGCGCGAACATTGCCGGCTTCGTGAAGGTGGCCGACGCCATGATTTCGCTGGGCGTCATCTAGAGATTTCCGCAATACAGACAGCAGTACAAAAAGGGGTGATTTCACCCTGAACCGGTTCCCGTACATCGGACTGGTCGAATCAATACCTAGGCCGCGAGGGCCCTGGGTCCGCGAGGACCCAGGGCCCTCGAGCTTGATCTGAGCAAATCGCCCGCGACGAGCACCGTAGGCGCCGGCAATCATCCCAGACGGAACTCGTAGTGTCCTCCGAATCCGTTTTCCGCTCTGACGTCGAAAAACACCGTAAGTGGACGATTGTTTAGGTCCGCAGCGCGTGGGGCATATGGACTTATCTTCACATTTGTCCATTTCACAGTTGGACGATCGTTCATGTGGTAGAAATCACAACGCCTGGCGCAATTCGATCCGCAAATTTCAGCGGCGAGTATGCCCCCGAACAAGGCCTCAGCGTGTACCCCGCTTCGTAACGCGCCGAGCCTCCGGGTGCCTGTGCCAGGCGACGCACCTGTCTAGAGGAGGCCACCCATGTCCCCAGCGCTGCTGAACAACCCGGGACCGCTCATGTTGGGAGGCAAGCCCGCCTCCACAGCGGTCAACGACGTCATCCCACTGGCAAGCGATCTCGTAGATCACCTGTCCCGTGCCAACCCGACGTTGACTTCCCTCCAAACGGAGGCAGTACGTCGGGAACTGATTGCGGTGATCGTGCAGGGGCTCCAAGTGGGGATCCAGCTATTGGATCACCGCAAACTTCCCACCGACCAAGAGTTGGACGGCATTCACACGATGACCGTCCAACAAGCATTGAAAGGCGTGCCACTCAGCGCGATCCTCAACTTGACCAACGAGGGCATCAGCACTTTTCGCACCCTCATCCTCAGCCGGGCCGACGCCGAGGACTCCGCCAATCTCGGGGATCTCAACGAGTTCTTGTTCGCACTTGCGCAGCGGCTTCACTCGTTCATCTCGATCAGCTATCTTTCGGCTCTTCCTGCCGGTTCCCAACTCGGGGAATACTCCGCCGGCGCTCTCGTGAAAGCCATGCTGGACGGCGACGATCCCACCCAGCTTGCGTTGCAGATGGGCGTTGAACTCGCACCCCGCTATCTCGTCCTGCGGCTCCTGGTGAACCTGCCGCCCATCCGCCCGGGAGCACGCAACGGCAACCACCAGCGCATACAGGCCTACCGTGACCTCTCCGTCGCTCAATCGAAAATCGCGGCCCACTTCGGGTCGGCACTGCTCGAAGCTCCTGCACCGCAACGTGGTCTGGTGCTGATCGAGGGCACACCCGACTGGGGAACAGTGTGCGAGGTCATCCAACGCGCACGCGCAACGGTCGGGGTGGAGATCACAGCAATCGCCGAGAACGCCGCGGTACGAGATATCGCCGCCGCCCAAGCAACCACTCACGAATTGGCGCAACTCGTGCGGCGCCTGAGACTGCCGGCGCGGTCCTACCGAATGGAAGACCTCGCGCTCGAGTATCAACTCACTCGGGGTGGCGCAGGCCGCGACAGCTTGATCAATCTTCTCAAGCCACTCGACGGCAATCCGGAACTGCTGCAGACATTGTCCATACATCTCGCCAACGGCCAGCATCGTCAGCGCACCGCGTCGGCGCTCGGCCTGCACACCAACACCGTCGACAATCGAATCAAGCGCATCGCAACCCTGACCGGATTGGATCCGGCCCTGCCCTCTGAACTGCTCAAACTGCGCGCTGCCATGATCTCGCTGACCTTCGCAAGCACTGATGTGGACAATCGTCCAGCGAAAATGTGAACACTCACATCCTCGCTATTAGCTGTCCACGTGTGGCGCCTGGACCCCACTTTTCCGCTCCGAACCGGGCTATAAAAGTGTGGTGCGAATCACCGCGCAAACCAGTAACAATTAAGGGGAAACACATGATCAACGGCCAGGATAACGCTCTCCTCGGTGCCTTCTTCGACACCATCCTGCAGCTCTTCAACGCGGGCAGCACCGGCACGGGCTCGACGGATGGCGGCGGCGTCTCCTAGGACGAATCTCGGGCCCTGTGCGAGAGAATTTCTCGCGCAGGGCCCGCTCCAAGCCGCCTGACACTGTGATGGCGGTGACCACGGTGACCACCACGTCGCCACCGCTGAAACCAGGAGCAAGCACATGATCGCCGCACCAACCACAGGCGCTTTGGCCGTCGTCTTGAACACCGTCCTACAGATGTTCAACGCCGGCAGCAGTTTCCTCTACACCGACAACTCTCCGATTGGCGGCGGCGGCGAAACTCCCACGACGCCTGCTCCCTGATCGACTTACCCGCTCGCATCACACAGTCGCGGCACAGACAGGAACCACCGTGATAAACCAGCACACCCTGGGCAGCCTGGTCATCGACTTCGGCTCACTCTCCCGAGCACTCGGCTTCGGCAACGGCTCCATCGTGTCGCTCGGCAGCACCGGAAGTGGCTGAAACAGCCCGCCTGACCACGTCGACGATCCCGTCGCCGCTCACCTTCTCACCACATCTCGAAACAGAAAGCAGGTCCCCCTGTGCCTACAATTCCGCTCACCGGCGACCCCATCGTCATCAACATCATCGTCCAGCTACTGAGCGCGGGCAGCAGCAATGCACTCGCACTGGGCGGAGTCGGTAGCAGCGGTCTCGGTAGCACCGGGCTCGGCAGCTTCGACTCGGCGAGCCTCGGCAGCGCTGCTTAGGACCTCACTTGTGATCGGTGTTCGATCCGCGTCTTCGGCCGCCGAAACAGTCCACGAAACCCACGTTGCCCTCCGTCATCTGTGACGGAGGGCAACGTGGTCGTTCAGGCGAGACGGCTCGCGGTTGCGCGATCAGGCCGTCCGCCGCGGTGAATCAACGCCAGTCTTCAGGTGGATCGCTGTCGTCGTGCTCGATGGTCACGGACTCCGAACGATCGTCAGCTGCAGCCTTTTTCGCTGCTTCACGCATCTCGATTCCGTCGGACACCCAGTCGCCGATCTCGCGCGTCACGTCTCGAACGGCCCCGGCGATGATCATCGCGATCGAGCCCACGTGGTTGGCTGCACTTTCGGTCAGTTCCTGGACCGTGTCCTTGCGGCGTTCGAATTTCCCGACCATCAGTGTGTGCCTCTCAGGCTGCAGTTCGCTGGCGCTCGACGATAACACCGGGAGGGGTCGTCGACTTGACCAAACCGGGCGGAAGAGCGAGCTTGAAGATCTTGCCCCATACCGAACCGATCTGCTTGAAGAACCCACCGGTGTTGTACGGCAAACCGTACTTCCCACACAATTCTTTCACCTGGGGAGCGAGTTCCGGATAACGATGCGCAGGCAGGTCCGGGAACAGGTGGTGCTCGATCTGGTGCGAGAGGTTGCCGGACATGATGTGGAAGAGCGGGCTTCCCTCGATGTTGGCGCTGCCGAGCATCTGACGCACGTACCACTGCCCGCGAGTCTCGTCGGCCGTCTCGTCCTCGGTGAAACTCTGGACACCGGTGGGGAAATGGCCACAGAAGATGATCGAGTACGTCCACACGTTCCGGACCAGGTTGGCGGTGACATTCCCCGCGAGAGTGGTCACGAACAGCGGCCCCGTGAGAACCGGGAAGATGACGTAGTCCTTGAGGACTTGCTTGCCCGCCTTGTTCCACCAGCCCTTCAGGAGCGGCTTGACGTCGTGCCACTTGCGTTTACCCTGGATGACGTTCTCGATCTCGAGATCGTGCATCATCACGCCCCACTCGAAGAGCACCATCAAGGCGAAGGCCCAGACCGGATTACCGAGGTAATAGGGGTTCCACTTCTGCGCGTCGTCGATACGCAGGATGCCGTATCCGATGTCACGGTCTTTGCCGAGAATATTGGTGTACGTGTGATGCATGTAGTTGTGCGAGTGACGCCACTGGTCGGCCGGGCACACATTATCCCATTCGAAGACTTCGGAATTGAGCCCTGGTTCCCGCATCCAGTCGTACTGACCGTGCATGACGTTGTGGCCGATCTCCATGTTGTCGAGAATTTTCGACACGCTCAATGCACCGACTGCCGCGAGCCACACCGGAGGCAGGAAGCCGAGGTACATCAAGCCGCGACCCGCGACCTCGAAACCACGCTGCGCCTTGATGACACGATAGATGTACTCCCGATCCTCAGCACCGAGCGAGGCGACGGTGCGATCACGCAATGCG